>JANNLG010000006.1:0-44726 GCA_031396695.1 Deltaproteobacteria bacterium | reverse complement strand
GGCCGACGCGAATCGCGACGGCTTCGGGGACGCCTGCCCGCGCGATTGAGGCCCGTTTCCCTTCTGGCAGAAATCGTGGGCTCTTTGGCATTGCAGCCAGATCGGTGCGCTGCCATTCTGCGGCCATGCGAGTCGTAATGGTGGTCTACCCGGGCGTGCAGGTGCTCGACGTGACGGGCCCGCTCGAAGTGTTCGCAAACGCGAACCGACGGCTCGATCAGCGCGGCGACCGGCGCGCGAAACGGTACGAGATCGAGATCACCGCGCGCGCAGCGGGTCCGGTGCGCTCGACGTCCGGCATCGAGCTGCTCGCGCAGCGGGCGTTTCGCGAGCTGCGCGGCCCGATCGATACGCTGCTGGTCGCCGGCGGCGACGGCGTTGCCGATGCACTTCGCGATCGCGAGCTGATCGGCTTCGTGCGCCGGCGCGCACTGCACGCGCGCCGCGTCGCATCCGTGTGTACGGGAGCGTTCCTGCTCGCCGAAGCCGGCCTGCTCGACGGCCGCCGCGCGACCACGCACTGGTCCGCCTGCGCGCGCCTGGCGGAACGCCATCCGAGTCTGCGGGTCGAGACCGACCCGATCTTCGTGCGCGACGGGAAGTATTGGAGCTCTGCGGGCGTGTGCGCGGGCATGGACCTGGCGCTCGCGCTGGTCGAACAGGATCACGGCCGCGAGCTCGCGCTCACGGTCGCGCGCTGGCTGGTGCTCTTCCTCAAGCGCCCCGGCGGGCAATCCCAATTCAGCGCCGAGCTCGCAGCGCAGGCCACCGAGCACGAGACCGTGCGCGAGCTGCAGGCCTGGGCGCAAGCGCATGTGGCGTCGGACTTGGGCGTGGCCGCACTCGCGAAGCGCTCCGCGATGAGCCCGCGCAACTTCGCGCGCGTGTTCGCACGCGAGGTCGGCGAGACGCCCGCACGCTGGGTCGAACGCACCCGCGTCGAGGCCGCGCGCCGCCTGCTCGAGGAGTCGCCGGCCGGTGTCGAGGAGATCGCCTCGCGCTGCGGCTTCGCGAGCTCGGAGACGCTGCGGCGTGCGTTCCTGCGCCGTGTTCGTGTCTCGCCCGCGGCCTACCGCGGACGCTTCCGCTCTGCCGCCGCTTGATTCGAATTCACTCACGAGGAGAAACGCCATGGCCACCACGACCGGAATGCTGATCTTCGACGACGCGGAAGAGCTCGACTTCGTCGGACCTTGGGAGGTGTTCACGATGGTCCGGCACATCAAGCCGGACGAGCGCGTGGTCACGATCGCTCCCACGCGCGAGCCGATCCGCGCCGCCAAGGGCATGCGCATCATCCCGGACCACTCATTCGCCGACGCGCCCGACCTCGACGTGCTGCTCGTGCCCGGCGGCATCGGCACGCGCCGCGAGGTCAACAACCCGGTGCTGATCGACTGGCTGCGAAAGGCCGGCGCGAATGCCACCTGGGTGACGAGCGTGTGCACCGGCTCGCTGCTCCTGCACGAGGCCGGCTTCGCGAAGGGCCGGCGCATCACCACGCACTGGGGCTTCGTGTCGGCGCTGCGCGAGCGCGGCGCGGAGGTGCTCGAGCGCGTGCGCTACGTGCGCGACGGCAATCTCGTGACGGCCGCGGGTGTGTCGGCGGGCATCGACATGGCGCTCTGGCTGGTCGGCCAGATCCACGGCGTGACCGTCGCCCGGCAGGTGCAGCGCGCGATGGAGTACGATCCCGCGCCTCCGTACACGGCCGAGGTCTGATGAGCGCCGATTCCCTGATCGATGCGGTGCGCGCGCACGCCGCGCGCGTGTTTCCCGGACAGCGGCTCGAGACGCTGATTTGGGACGAGGGCGGGGTCGTCCAGAATCTGCCCGAGCTCGCGGTCGTGCGCGTCGCGCCCGCCGCGGGCGCACCCGCGCCGACGTGGATCCACCTGACCGCGGGCGCGTCGGTGGCGCCGATGGACGACGGCTACGGGCTCGAGTTCGTGCTTCTCACGCACGCGCCCGAGAAGCTCGCGGCCAAGCTGCTCGCGATGGTCGCGAACCTGCACGCGGACGAGCGCTACCCGATGTCGCTCGGGCAGACACTCGAAGTCGGCCACGGCTGGCTGCCGGGCGCGAGCGCCGATCACCTGCTCGTGGCGCTGCCCACGTTCTTCGATCCCGAGCTCGAGTGGCTCTCGGATCGCGATCGGAACATCCGCTTCATCTGGCTCGTGCCGATCACGCGCGCCGAGGCCGAGTTCGCGCGCAAGCACGGTCCCGTTCCGCTGCAGGAGAAGCTCGGCGCCGCGCGCGCAGACCTGGCGGCGCTCGTGCGTCCGTCGGTCGTCTGAAGCGCGTCCTCGCGCTCGCCTGAATCAGCGTCGTTGGTACACGGCGAAGCGAAGCTCGTTCCGACTCGCGGCTTCGCGGCTGCGCAGCACCGCGAGGCGGCTCGCGAGACCCTCGAAGAGGCCCGCGTCGAAGAGCGCCTGCTCGCGCGTGGTCGACACGCCCAGCGTCGCGAACGAGCCCGCGGCGCGCTGTGCGCCGAGCAGCAGCGCCGTAGCCCGCGACTCGCGCAGCGCGCGCAGGAGTCGCGTCCAGACCGA
Source organism: Deltaproteobacteria bacterium (assembly GCA_031396695.1). GTDB lineage: Bacteria > Myxococcota_A > UBA9160 > SZUA-336 > SZUA-336 > VGRW01. The sequence continues at coordinate 42,168 of JANNLG010000006.1, read as the reverse complement.
CGCGCCGAGCTGCGCGAGCTCACGCGCGCGCGCGCCCTCGAGGTCGAGCACGACCAATGCAAAGCCCGTCTTCACCAGCAGCTCCGCCGCGCGCAACGCAGCCTGTAGATCGGGGGGCCGCACCCAGAGCACGTCCTCGAGCTTCACGCGCGCGCGCAGCAGGAAGCGGGGATCGAGCGCGTTCGGAAGATCGACCCAGCCGACCAGCTCTCCGCGAGACGTGGCCCCCGCAGCCATGCGGTAGGCGAGCGCGGTCTTGCCCGAAGAGCGCGCGCCGGCGAGCTCGATCAGCCGCCCCTCGTTCATGAGCTCCGCACCGCGCGAATGGGGGCGGAGGAGGACGTCCGGGGAGAACGCCTCCTCCGCCCCGGCCTCTGCACCGGGGGTGGTTGGCCTTTCGTTCGCCGTCGTGCGGTGGGTTCTCGGAACCGGTTTGGGAGCTTCGGCTGGGGGACACGAAGCGCCCACGCGAACCCGGTCGAAAAGGCCTGCCTCGAGCAAGAGCTCGCGCAGCTTGTCTGCCTTGCTGACATGGGTCGTCGCGATCACCGGTTCCGAGCGCACGACCGCAGTTTCGCTCTTTGTTCGCGTTCCGGTCAAGTGGCTCGAAAGCTTCTAGAATCCGGCTCCTACCGGGAGAGGCGCATGCAACCGAGCGGACCGAACGCGGAGCAGATCGAGTACTGGAACGTGCAGGCCGCCCCGACCTGGCTGGCCGAGAACGCGCGCCTGGACGCGATGCTCGCGCCGCTCGGTCTCGCGGCCATGGAACGCGCGCGGCCCGCGGCCGGTGAGCGCGTGCTCGATGTCGGCTGCGGCGTGGGACAGACGAGCCTGCAGCTGGCTGCGCGCGTGGGCGCGAGCGGATCGGTGCTCGGCGTCGACATCTCGACGCCGATGCTCGAGCGCGCGCGCGCGCGTGCGAGCGCCGAGCGGCTCGCGAACGTGCGCTTCGAGAATGCCGACGCGCAGACCTGCGCATTCACACCGAACAGTGTCGATCTGGTCTTCTCGCGCTTCGGCGTGATGTTCTTCGCCGAGTCCGAGGCGGCCTTCGCGAACATCGCGCGGAGCGTGCGACCCGGCGGCCGGCTCGCGTTCGTGTGCTGGCAGGCGCTGGCGCAGAACCCGTGGATGAGCGAAGCCGTCGCCGCGATCGTCAAACACATGCCGCTTCCCGCGCCCGGGGCGCCGGACGCACCCGGCCCGCTCGCCTTCGCCGACGCTGCGCGCGTGCGCGGGATTCTGGAGCGCGCGGGCTTCAAGTCGGTCGTGCACGAGGCGCTCACCGGTCAGATCGCGCTCGGCCGGACCGTCGACGAAGCGCTCGAGTTCTCGACCCAGGTCGGTCCTGCGTCCCGAGCCCTGCGCGACGCGACGGAAGCGCAGCGCGCGGCCGCCCTGGCATCGATCCGCGAGTCGCTGGCCACTCACCTGACCCCCGACGGTGTCAGGCTGGGCTACGGCGCCTGGATCGTCACCGCGGAGCGTTAGTCGCGTGACTTCCGCTCGCCCGTTGGCCGCTCTGCTCGCGCTGCTCGTCTTCGCGCCGGGTTGCATGACGCTCGATACGCAGCTCGGACGCAGGCACGAGGGTTCGTTCGTGTACAGCGGGGTGCGCAAGAACCTCGGGATCATGGGCCCGGCGTTTCTGCACCTGTCGATGGGCTGGGTGATTCTCGCGCTGGTCGACCTGCCGTTCTCGCTGGTCGCCGACACGCTGCTCCTGCCGGTCTCGATCTCGCGCGACTCGGAGCGCTCGAAGGGGATCGAGGAGAAGACGCAGGTCCGCAGCGACCGACCCGCCCTGGTCCACGCCAACGCCGGAGAGGCGCCCGTCGACACCGCTCGGCGTCTGCTCGACGAGTGCCGTGAGCGGCTCCGCAGACAGGACGACACGGTTGCCGACTGCTACAGCGTCGACGCGTCGATCACGATCGCGGGCGGTCCGGCGATTCGAGGTTCGGAGCACAAGCTCACGATTCGCCAAGCGATCGCGCTCCAAAGGGAGGAGGGCATCTCGGTCGACTGGCGCGAGCCGGTCTTCGAGCCCGACGGCGAGCGCGTGCGCATCCGCGCCACGCGGCGCAGCTCGCAAGCCGCGGACGCGAGCGAGATCGTGCTGGTGGTCGCGCCCGGGCCCGACGGCGGCTGGCGGATCGTCGAAGAGACGAGCGTCGGCTGGCCGGAAAAGTGAGCCCGCTCGAGACGATCGCGAGGCTGCTCGCGAAGTACGGCCACACCTCGCAGACACTGACCGTCCACTCGCTCGCCGCGCGCGAGGAGATGCGCGTCGAGCTCGAGTCGTTCTGGGCCGACGTCGCCGGTCCGGACCTGTTCGGCGAGACGAACTCGATCGCGAGCCTGGCGCTCGGCGGCGAGAGCGCGCCCGCGACGCCCGCGCTCGAGCGCGATCGCGCGGATCTGCGCCGCGCGCTCTGGGTGGTCGCCGACGACCTGTCGCTGCGCGGTGTCGCGTCCCCGGAGTCGGAGGCCTGGCGCCTGCGACTTCGCGCGCGCTGAGTCAGCGGCGCTTCGGCTTCTTGCTCGGCTTCGCGGCTGGCTTCTTGCCGGCCTTCGAAAGGCCCATCGGTCCGAGCAGCTTCGCCCAATCCGCGAGCGCGTCCTCGTGGCCCTCGACGAGCTGGATGGTGAGCTGCGAGTAGCCCGCGTCGCGGAGCGTCTCGACGCGCCCGCGCAGCTCGTCGGTCGTGCCCGTGAAGGAGAAGCCCTCGATCAGCTCTTTGCTGAGGAACGGCTTTTCCTCGGGGCGCACGAACATCAGGTGGCCTCGGTGTACGGCCAGCCAGCGCGCATCGGCCGGCTCGTACTGCTCGTAGATCTTCGCGTAGCGCTCGACCGCCGCGCTCAGGAACGGGGGCAGGGCGCCCATCACCTCGCCGAGCGTGCCGCGCTCGACCAGATCGTGGAAGAGCACTGCCACGAGCGGTCCCGCCTGCGCGAGCGCGCGCTTGCTGGTGAAGCTCTCGCCCGGCGCGAGCACACACCCGAGCGTGTACAGGTTCGCGTACAGCTTGTCGGTGCGGCCGGCGGACTTCCAGGTCGCCTGCATGCCCGCGAGCGCGGCGAGCGCGGGCGCCATCGAGCCGCTGTAGAAGGCCCAGCCGGCGCCGAGCTTCGCCACCAGCGCGCGCGCGTTCGGCCCGAACGCCGAAACGTGTAGGGGGATCTTCTTCTTCAGGTTGATCAGGCCGAGCTCAGGGTTGAGGAAGCGGATCTTCTTCTTCTCGCCCTCGAGCAACGCTTCCACGGTCTCGCCGCGCAGAAGGCCCTGGACCTCGCCGATGTAGCGCTCCATCTCGGAGAGCTTGATCGCGCGCTGACCCATCGTGCGCCGGCCGGTGAAGCCGGTGCCGACGCCGAAGTCGATGCGTCCGGGCGCCAGCTTCGCGAGCGTCGCGAGCCCGTTCGCCGCCACCGGCGAGAGCCGGTTCGACGGGATCAGCACACCCGTGCCGAGCCGGATCTTCTTAGTCTCGCGCGCCGCGAGCGCCATGCCGACGAACACGTCGGGGTTCAAGAGCTGCGTGTCGTAGAACCAGGCGTACTTGAAGCCGAGCGCCTCGGCGCGCTTCACCGCACGCCAGCTCTCGGTCGTCGTCGCAAGCGCTATCCCGAAGTCCATCGATCGACCCTCCCGACTATTTGCGCGCCGAGGAGGCGCGCGCCGACCAGACCAGTGCGAGCGCGATCAGCGCTGGCACGGCTTGCACGAACACGATGCGCAGGCTCGCCGTCGCCCCGCCATAGATGCCGGCGACCGCCACGCAAAGCAAGAAGAACGTGAGAATCGCGCGCCCGCGGACCACACCGTAGGCGACGAGCGCCCAGGCGAGCCCGGCGGCGAGGAAGCCGTTGTACAAGCCCTGGTTCGCGGCCAGCGCCGCCGACGACGCGGCGAACTCGGGCGTGGTGCCGAACGTGCGCATGCCGAGCGGCGCCTGCCACAGGAACATCTCGAGCACCAGGAAGTAGACGTGCAGCAGCGCGACGAGCGTGACCGCGGCCGCCGCGAGTTTGCTCACGCCGGCTTGCTCGCCTGTTCCTTGGCCCAGCGGTAGTCCGCCTTGCCCGACGGCGAGCGCACGATCTCGTCGCGGAACAGGAAGGCCTTGGGCAGCTTGTAGCGCGCGATGTGCTTCGCGCATTCCTCGAGCAGCTCCGCTTCGGTCGCGGGCATGGCCTCGCGCAGGCGCACGATCGCGACCACCTCGTTGCCCCAGCGCTCGCTCGGGCGGCCGCACACCACCGCGTCGAACACTGCGGGGTGCGACTTCAGCGCGTGCTCGACTTCCTCGGCGAAGATCTTCTCGCCGCCGGAGTTGATCGTGACCGAATCGCGGCCGAGCAGCTCGAGAACGCCGTCGGCGCGCAAGCGCGCGCGGTCGCCCGGCACCGAGTAGCGCACGCCGTCGAGCGCGGGGAAGGTGCGCTCGGTCTTTGCGCGGTCGCCGAAGTAGCCGAGCGGCACGCGACCGGTCTGCGCGAACCAGCCGAGCCCTTCGTGGCCCGGCACGAGCACGCGCGCGAGGTCTTCGGACAGCACGCACGCGCCGAAGCCCATGCTGAACGTGCCGGTCGTGGCGCCGGACGCCTGTGTGCTGACGTTCTGCGCTTGCGAGCCCGTCTCGGACGAGCCGACCGCGTCCAGGATCATGATCTTGGGCAAGAGCTCGAGCAGTTCCTTCTTGAGCGTCGCGTTCAGCGCCGCACCGCCGGAGACCAGCGCGAACAGGCTCGACAGGTCGTACGTCTGCTTGCGCAGCTGGTCGAGCAGCGGACGCGCGAACGCGTCGCCCACGATCAGCATCGCGTTCACCTTCTCGCGCTCGACCGTCGACAGCGCGTCGTGCGGGTCGAAGCGGTCGTTGATGCCCTGAAACACTACGGTGTTGCCGGAGTGGAAGCCGTTGAACGACGCCCAATGCGCCGCGCCGTGCATGAGCGGCGGCGTCGGCAGCGTCTTCGCGCCGCCGGTCTTCGCGCGCTCGGCGAGCTCGGCGTACGACGCGGGCTCGACGCCGCCCGGTCCGCGGCCGCCGAGCGCCGCGATGAAGATGTCGGACTGACGCCACAGGACGCCCTTCGGCATGCCGGTCGTGCCGCCGGTGTACAGGATGTAGAGGTCGTCGGGCGAGAGCTCGAGCGCGGCCCGCTCGGGCGAAGCGCTCGCGAGCGCGGCCTCGTACTCGACCGCGCCCGGCAAGAGCGCGTGACCGGTCTCGTCCGCGACCTGCAGCAGCACCTCGAGGTCGGGAACCTGCGCGCGGATGCGCGCGAGCGTGGGCGCGAACGCGGCGTGGTACACGATCGCGCGCGCCTTCGCGTCGCGCAGCAAGTAGACCAGCTCCTCGTCCACGTAGCGGTAGTTCACGTTGAACGGCGCCGTGCGCGACTTGAACGCGCCGAGCATGCCCTCGATGTACTCGGGGCAGTTGTACAAGTAGAGCGCGACGTGATCCTGCCCGGATTCGTAGCCCGCGAGACCGGAGCGCTCGCGCTCCGCGCCGAGACCGCGCGCGCGCAGGTAGTTGGCGAGTCGGCGCGTGCGTTCCGCGACCTGTGCGTAGGTCAGGCGCCGGTCGCGCCAGATCATCATCTCGCGATCCGGGATCGCCGCGGCGATCGCTTCGTTGATCTCGGCCAGATTGAATTCCAAGGCGCTCTCCTCGTCGCGGACCCGCGCATCCTGCCCCAAGAGCCCGCGGGAAGTCACGCGTGCGAGCGCCGGGGGCCCGCGGTAGAGTGCGCGCGATGCCCGAGTCCGAGCTTCACCCGGGCCGCGCCACGGCCGAAGGCACGCGACGCTTCGCCGCGCGCTTTCCCGCGCTGCCGGGCCACTTCCGGCGGCCCGATCGGCTCACGCTCTCGTCGCTCGGCCTCGGCACGAAGCTCGGGGCACCTGGCGGCGTCGACGATCTGCTCTACCGCTCGGCCGTGCCGCGTCTGCTCGAGGGCGGCGTGAACGTGTTCGACACCTCCATCTCGTACCGCCACATGACGAGCGAGCGCGGACTCGGACGCGCGCTGCGCCGCGCCTTCGTCGAGAGGCTCGCGACGCGCGACGAGGTGTTCGTGATCTCGAAGTGCGGCTACCTGTCGGTGGACGCCGAGAGCGTGATCGAGGGCCGCCGCTTCCTGATCCACACCTACGTCGACACCGGCATCGTAGACGTGAACGACGTGGTGAACGGCGTGCACGTGCTCTCCCCGAGCTTCGTCGCGGATCAGATCGAGCGCAGCCGGAACAACCTCGGGCTGGAGACGATCGACCTGTACCTGCTCGAGGATCCCGAGCTCACACTCGCGGGCTGCGGACCGACGCTCTTCCGCGAGCGGCTCACACGGCTGTTCGAGACGCTCGAGTCCGCGGTGGCGCGCGGCGCGATCGCCGCCTACGGCCTCGCGACCTGGCACGGGCTGCTGCTCCCGTACTGGGAGCGCGGACACCTGTCGATCATGGACGTGTTCCAGACCGCGGCCGACGTCGGCGGACCCGATCACCACCTGCGCGGTATCGCGCTGCCGTACAACGTGGCGCTCGGCGAAGCGAAGGGCCTCGAGTCGCAGTTCGGCCCCGACTCGACCGCCGCGACGCTCTTCGACACGCTGCGCGACACCGGCACCGCAGTGTTCACCGCGCAGCCGCTCGTGCAGGGCCGCGCGGTGCGCGGTCTGCCGGCGTTCTTCCGACAGGCGTTTCCGAAGCTCGCGACCGACGCACAACGGTGTCTCCAGTTCGCGCGCAGCACGGCGGGCGTGACGACGGCTCTGTGCGGGATGCGCGGGCCCGAGCACGTCGATGAGAACCTGGCGCTGCTCGCGCACGAGCCGGCTCCCGGCTACGCGATCGACGCGCTCTTCGCGACCGCGGCCAAGCGCGGAGCAGCTCGCTAGACGCCCCGTTTTGCGTGCTACGATCCGCGCCATGGACCTCGACTACTCGCCCGAAGAAGAGTCCTTCCGGAACCGCGTGCGAACCTGGCTCGAGAAGAACGCGCCCGCGCAGAAGGGCCCGCTCTCGCTCGAGGACGGCAAGGCCTGGCAGCGCAAGCTCCACGCGGGCGGATTCCTCGGCGCTGCCTGGCCGAAGGAGTACGGCGGCGCGGGCCTGTCGGACATGGAGCAAGCGATCCTTTCCGAAGAAATCACGCGCGTGAAGGCGCCGGGCGTGCCGGGCCAGATGGGCATCTGGTGGGTCGGCCCCGCGATCATGAAGTTCGGCACCGAGGCGCAGAAGCAGAAGTTCGTCGCGCGCATCCTGTCGGGTGACGACATCTGGGCGACGGGTTACTCCGAGCCGGGCGCGGGCTCCGACATGTTCAACACGCAGACTCGCGCAGTTCGCGACGGCGATCACTACGTCGTGAACGGCCAGAAGATCTGGACCACGATCGCGCACCTATCGAACTGGTACTTCTGCCTCGTGCGCGTGCCCGGCATGGGCACGTCGAAGTACGACGGCCTGACCGTGCTGCTGATGGAAATGAACGCGCCCGGCATGCTGGTGAAGCCGATCGTGCAGATCACGGGCGAGTCGGAATTCAACGAGGTGTTCATGACCGACGCGCGCGTGCCGGTCGAGAATCGGCTCGGCGCGGAAGGCGAGGGCTGGAAGATCATCTCGGGCGCGCTCGTGAACGAGCGCAACGGCATCGCCGGCGGCATGCGCCAGGACGAGACCTTGCAGCGTCTGATCTCGGCCGCGAAGAAGCACGGCCGCGCGAAGGATCCGCTCACGCGACAGCAGATCGCGGAGCTCGCGATCTCGTGCGCGATCTCGAAGTACTCGGGCTTCCGCGGCATGACGGATGGCCTGCACGGGCGGCTGAACCCGCACCTCTCTGCGGCGATGAAGCTCGCGGGCACGTCGCTCGCGCAGCGCATGTCGACCGCGCACCTGTCGCTGCTCGGAGCGTACGGTCAGCTGTACGAGAACCACGGCCCCGCGACCGACGCGCGCGCCGCGGCCATGCGCTGGCTCGGCGATCGCGCGCAGACGATTGCGGGCGGCACGAGCGAGATCCAGAAGAACATCGTCGCCGAGCGGATTCTGGGCCTGCCAAGGAACTGATTGAATCCGCAGGGCCTGACACCGCGCGAGTTCGTCGAGCGGATGACGCTGCCGGTGCGGCAGGCGATGGCGTCGGTGCGCTGGCTCGAGGGGCGCGTGCGCAATCGCCCGAAGCTCGATGAGCTGACGCCGGAGAAGGCCGCGCTCACCGACGGCGATTGCGTCTCGCAGGAGATCCTGCTGGTCGCGTTGCGCGCGCACTTCCCGTGGCTCGCGGTCAGCGTCGAGGAGGACACGCCGTCGGTCGAGGCGTTCGCCGCCAACCGCTCGGCCGAGACGGTGGTGATCGATCCTATCGACGGGACCTCGCGCTACCTGCTCGGCGACGGCCTGTACGCGATCCTGGTCGGGCTCGAGCGCGAGGGGCGCGTCGAGGCCGCGCTGGTCGCGGTGCCGCAGCTCGGCTTCCTGGCGCGCGCCATGCGCGGCGGCGGAGCGCAGATATCGCTGGCCGACGCGAACTTCGTCTCCGCGCGCGCGAAGCGGCGCGGCGCGCAGTTGCTCGTCTCGCACGGGCTTTCGGCGGACGTGCGCGCGCGGGCCCATGCGGCGCTGCTGAAGCCCGTGCTCGCGGCCGGCGGCGCGATCGGCGTCGCGCCGCTGCTCGACAACTGCGCGGGGGCCCTGCGCCTCGCGAGCGATGCGAGCGGTCTCTCGCGCCGCGCGTGGATCTCCGCATTGCCGACGCTCGAAGCCGGCGGCTGCGTGGAGACGCTCGTTGGCGCGTTGCCCGAGCGCTTCGAGCCAGGCGTTGCTGGCGTCGTGGTCGGCTCGAGCGACGCCGAGATCGCCGCGCTGCGCGAGCTGCTCGGCTAGGACGCCGACACGATCCGGTAGATCGTCGTGTGCGCGTACTCCGCGCCCGCCTCCAGCCGCGTCGAGGGGAAGCTCGGCTGGTTCGGAGCGTCCGGGAAGGCTTGCGTCTCGAGACAGAGCCCGTGGAATCGGCGGTAGCGCGCATCACCGTGGCCGACGAGCGAGCCGTCGAGGAAGTTCCCGCTGTAGAGCTGCACACCAGGCTGTGTCGTCTCGACCTCGAGCGCGCGGCCGGAGCTCGGCTCGAACACGCGCGCGACTCGGCGCAGACCGCTCCCTCGCAACGCGAAGCAGTGGTCGTAGCCGCCGCGCAGCGCGAGTCGCTCCACCTCCGCGATCCGCGCGCCGATCGCCGTCGGCCGCGTGAAGTCCAAAGCCGTGCCGCGAACCGGCCGAAGCTCGCCGGTCGGAATGCCCTGCGCATCGATCGCCACGTACTCGTCGGCTTCGAGCGCGAGCTCGTGCTCGAGGATCGGACTCGCGCCGCCGTCGCGCAGGTTCCAGTAGATGTGACTCGCCAGGTTCACGATCGTGGCGCGGTCGCTGGTCGCGCGCAGCTCGAGGCCCAGCGCGTCGTCATCACCGAGCGTGTAGCGGACCTCGGCCTCGAGCGTTCCCGGATAGCCCTGGTCGCCGTCGGCGCTCGTGATCCTGAAGCGCAGCGAGTCGCCCACGCGTTCCGCGCGCCAGAGCCCGCGCGCGAACCCGTCCGGTCCGCCGTGCAGGTGATGCGCGCCGTCGTTGCACGGGAGTGCGTACGCGCGGCCGTCGAGCTCGAAGCGTCCGTGCGCGATGCGGTTCGCGAAGCGCCCCACGATCACGCCCAGGTTCGGGTGTCGCGCGTCGTAGCGCTCCGGATCGGGGAAGCCGAGCACGACGTCCGCGCCCCCGACACAGAGGCGCATGAGCGCCGCCCCGCGCGGCGTGAACGTCGCCTCGCTGCCGCGTCGATTCCGGAGCTTGAAGACCGACAAGTGCTGCCTCGATTGCGTGAGGAAGCATGGTAGCTTGCGCGCGCATGAGCGAATCGGAGCTCGCCCGCGAAATCTTCGCGCAGCCGGAGGCGCTCGAGCGTTTCCGCGCGGAAGAGGGCGCGCGAGCGACGGAGCTGGGGGCACGGCTCGCGCAGCTCCGGCCCGCGGGCGTGATGATCGCCGCGCGCGGCAGCTCCGATCACGCCGCGGTGTACGCGAAGTACCTGCTCGGCGCGCGCGCGGGCGTGCCGGTCGCGCTGGCGGCGCCGTCGCTGTTCACGATCTACGCGCGCGCCCCGAAGCTCACCGGCTGGGTCGTGCTGGCGATCTCGCAGTCGGGCGCTTCGCCGGACGTCGTGCGCGTGGTCGCGGCCGCGCGTGCGCAGGGCTGCGCGACGCTGGCGCTGACGGATCGCGCGGGCTCGCCGCTCGCGAGCGCAGCCGAGCATGTGATCTCGCTCCGGCTCGGCGGCGAGAAGGCGGTCGCGGCGACCGGCTCCTTCACGACCACGCTCTTCGCGCTCGCCCACCTGGTCGCGGGCTTTCGCGGAATCGACGAGCCCGCGCTCGCGCAGGCGCCCGAGCTGGCGGCGCGCGCGCTCGCCGTGCAGCCCGCCGCGCGCGCACTCGCCGACACGCTGGCAACGCATGCGTCGTGCGCGGTGATCGGACGCGGCTACGGCTTTCCGGTCGCGCTCGAATGGGCGCTGAAGCTGAAGGAGCTCGCGGGCGTGTACGCGGAGCCGTTCTCGGCCGCTGACTACCGGCACGGTCCGATCGCACTCGCCTCGGCCGGTGCGCCCGCCTTCACGATCGACCTGGGCGGCGCGGCGCGCGCGGACGTGCGCCGGCTCGGGCAGGATCTGCTCGAGCGCGGCGCCCGGCTCTTGCGCGCCTCCGACGAGAGCAACGCCGATCTGTGTCTGCCCGCCGCCGACGAGTGGCTCGCGCCGATTCCCGCCGCGATCGTCGGTCAGCTGCTCGCGCTCTGGCTCGCGCGCGCACGCGGCCGCGATCCCGATCGGCCCGCGGGCATCCGCAAAGTCACCCGCACCCTCTAGCGCGCCTAGTACGCCAGTCGCAGGCCCTTCGTCTTCCAATCCATCGCGACCAGCTTCCCGGTGCCCGAGAGCGTGATGTAGGCCGTGCGCAGGTCGGCCCCGCCGAAGCAGATGTTGGTGGTCAGCGGATCGGGCATCGGCACGTGCTCGGTGCGCGCGCCGTCGGGCGAGATGACCGTGATGCCGCCGTTCACGAGCGTCGCGACGCACACGTTGCCGTCGGCATCGACCGCGAGCGAATCCAGGAGCTGCAGCCCGGGCAGGCCCACCAGCAGGTGGCCGCCGTTCGGCGAGGCGTGCGGTCGGATCTCGCCCGGGCCGGCGAGGTCCCACCAGAACACCCGGCCCGTGTGGGTCTCGGCCACGTACAGGCGCGTGCCGTCGGGCGAAAGGCCGACGCCGTTCGGCGAATCGAGCGGGTACACCATTTCGCGTATGCTCGAGCCGTCCGCGCGCGCGTAGTACAGGCCGCCGCGATCGCGGTCGCGCTCGCGGTTCTTGCCGTGGTCGGTGAACCAGAAGCCGCCGCTTCGGTCGAAGACCAGGTCGTTGGGCCCGCGCAGCGCGTGGGCGCCGCACTTCGTGTAGAGCGTCTCGACCGCGCCGCTCGCCAGGTCGACGCGCTGGATGCTGCCGCCGCTGTAGTCCTTCGGCTGATTTCCCGGCAGCAGGAACGGTCCCGCCTCGTGCCACTCGAAGCCGCCGTTGTTGCACACGTAGACCACGCCGTCGGGCCCGAGCGCGGCGCCGTTCGGACCGCCGCCCGTCTTCGCGACGACGGTCTGTTTGCCGTCGACACCGACGCGCGTCAGCGTGCCGCGCTTGATCTCGACCAAGAGCAGACTGCCGTCGGCCAGCGCGATCGGCCCCTCGGGAAACTGCAGGCCCGTGCTGATGACTCGGTGCTCGCTCATGCCGGCGAGCCTGTCATAGGCCGAATCGACGGACAAGCAGGCCCTGCGCAGCTCGTGCGCAAAAGCTCCGGGGCGCGCGGACCGAAGAAAGGACGAGACAGCGCCTCGCGGATGAGGCATGCTTCGCGGCGTAGGGGTGCACGGCTTAGGCCGCCCCGCTCTTCGGAGCCCGCGTCGCATTCGTGGTCTCCGAACCGGTTGCGACTCTAGAGCGCCCGTGATCGGGCCGAGATGCCTCGCTTCCGGATCCGACCGGCACCTTAAGCCGAGCCCGGTAACGGCTGCGGGCGCCCATGAGGAGCGCACAGGCGTGAGTGATCAGGACAAGACCTCGACGGGGGATATCGCTCGCAGGCCCGACCGCAAGGCCAGCGCGAACGGGAATGGCAACGGTGGCAACGGACACGGCGGAAACGGCCACGGTGGTTCGAACCGTGACGCCAAGCAGCAGCGCCAGCGGCACACCGCGGCTCGCTACCGGCGCAAGGTCGAAGAGCGGCTGTTTGGCAAGAAGGCGGATCGCGGGCGGCTGCGCCTCGAAGAGCGACTTCGCGAGGCCGATGGCCCCGAGAACCTGCTCCGCACCTTCCGCGAGTATGCGAAGGTCTACGGCATGCCGGGCGATGTCGGCTTGCTGGTCCGACTGCTCGACCTGGAGCCCGCTCGCGACATACTCCAGGTGACCGACGAGATCGACCGGGTCGCGGAGTCGCTCTCGGCCGAGCAGAAGTCGCTGTTGCGCAGCCGGCTCCGGAACCTGGAGATGGCGACCTCGCACGACTCCGTGGCCGATGCCGCCGCCAGCTTGCTCGAACGACTCTGAATTCCTGTATATCCGGCTCTCATGTCTGACTCCTTGCTGATGGGCTCATGAGAGGCGAACACAAGACGAAAGTCAAGCCGGCGAGCGTGCCACCGACCTCGCCCCCCCAAACGGTCCGAGTTCGAAGCCACCGGATCGAAGTCGCCGCGCTCGACTACGGCGAGCCGACTCCCGGCGCGCGTTCGATGTTGCTCGTGCACGGCATGCGCGACCTGGCCTGGAGTCTGGATTCGGTCGCGCAGTTCTTCCGCGACCGCTTTCGCGTGGTCGCGCTCGATCTGCGCGGTCACGGCGACAGCGACCACGTCGGCTACTACGCGCTGCCGCATTTCGGCCTCGACGTGCGCGCGGCGGTGCGCGGACTCGGACTCGAGCGGCCGGTGCTGATCGGTCACAGCTTCGGCGGCGAAGTCGCGGCGCAGTACGCGGGTCTGTTTCCCGAGCTGCTCGGCGCGCTGGTGCTGATCGAGGGACTCGGTCCGCCGCCGTGGGAGGGCGAGGGCAGCCGCGAGGCCGGCGTGTTCTGGGCGCGCTCGATGGTGGAGCACCTCGACAAGCTCGATCCCGAAGGCCGTCGGCTCGCTGATCTCGACGAAGCCGCGGCGCGAATTCTCGCGAGCCATCCAAAGCTCGAGCCCGGTCGCGCGCGCTTCCTGGCCGAGCAGGGCGTGCGGCCGCATCCGGAAGGCGGCCTGCGCTGGAAGTGGGATCCGTTCCTGGTCACGACCTGGGGCAGCTTCAACTTCGGGCAGATGGAGCAGATGTGGTCGCGCATCCGCGTGCCCACGCTGGCGGCGAACGGCGCGCTGTCCGGCGAGTTCTGGCGCCGCCCGCTCGGCCGCTCCAAGCGCGGAGGAGAGCTCGAAGCCTATCTTGCGCCCGATGAGCTGCAGCGTCGGCTCGCCTGCTTTCCGGACGTCGAGTGCGTCGAGATCTCGGGCGCGGGCCACATGGTTCACTTCGACGAGCCCGACGCGCTGAACGTGGCGATCGACGCATTTCTGCGTCGGCGGCTCGGCGCCTAGCCGTGCAGCTCGGCACTCGGCCCTGGTGGATGAACGCGCTGTTCGCCTTCTGCGCGTTCATGACCTTCCTGTACATGCCGTTCGACATGTTCTGGAAGCCCGTGGCCGAGGATCAGGAAGTCTGGTTCGGCTTGCTCGTGAACGGCTGGGCGGCGAAGGCGACCGAGCCGCTGCACTGGGCGATCTACGCCGCAGGCGCGTACGGCTTCTGGAAGATGCGCGCCTGGATGCACCCGTGGGCTTCGCTGTACACGGCGCAGATCGCGATCGGCATGCTCGTGTGGGCGCTCACCGATCCGCGCGCGCAGGGCCGCGGACTCGCCTTCGGAGTGCCGCCGTTCCTCGCTTTCGGGGCGCTCGCCTGGCAACTCTGGCGCTCGCGCGCGCACTTCAACACGCGAGCCGGTTAGAATCCTCGCTCTGCGAGGAGACCGCGATGGCCATCGACTTCAGCCTGCCCCCGGACATCATCGAGCTGCGCGACAAGGTCCGCGGCTTCATCGAGAAAGAGGTGGAGCCCGTCGCCACCGAGCTCGAGAAGATCGATGACCGCCGGCGCTGGCGCGACGACATCATCCGCCTGCGCAAGCGCGCCCACGAGCTCGGCATCTGGCTGCCGCACATGCCCAAGGAGCTGGGCGGAATGGGGCTCGGCGCGCTCGGCATCGCCACGGTTTCCGCGGAGTGCGGGCGCGTGCCGCTCTCGGCGTTCATCATCAATTGCCAGGCGCCAGACGAAGGCAACATGCACACGCTGCTGCACTTCGCGACGCCGATGCAGCGCGAGAAATACCTGGTGCCGCTGTGCAACGGCATCGTGCGCTCCTGCTTCGCGATGACCGAGCCGGAAGTCGCGGGCTCGGACCCGACCGGCATCCAGACGCGCGCGGTGCGCCAGGGCGACACGTGGCACATCAACGGTCACAAGTGGTTCATCTCGGGCGCGCGCGGCGCGCAGTTCGCGATTCTGATCGCCTGCACCGACCCCGACGCGAACCCGCCGCAGGCGCGCAACTCGGCGTTCATCGTCGATCTGCCCAACCCGGGCTTCGAGATCGTGCGCGACGTGCAGACCATGGCCGGCGGCCACAACCACTGCGAGATCCGCATCCGCGATCTCGAGGTCCACAACGACAACATGCTCGGCCCCCAGGGCCAGGGCCACACGCTCGGTCAGGTTCGGCTCGGCCCCGCGCGGCTGGCCCACTGCATGCGCTGGATCGGCCAGATCGAGAAGGCGCTCGACATGATGGTCGCGCGCACCGAAGAGCGGATGCTGCACGGCGCGAAGCTCTCCGAGAAGCAGGGCATCCAGTGGAAGATCTCGACCGCGGCGATGGCGCTGTACCAGTGCAAGCTCATGGTCCTGCACTCCGCGTACCTGATCGAAGCCAAGAAGCCGTTCCGCCAGGAAGTGTCGATGACGAAGTTCTTCGTCGCGAACACGCTCTGGAACGTGGTCGACGCGGCGATCCAGGTGCACGGAGCGCTCGGCTATTCCTCCGACACGCCGCTCGAGCAGATGTTGAAGAACGCGCGCTCCGCTAGGCTGGTCGATGGCGCGGACGAGGTGCACCTGACGCAGATCGCGAAGCACGTAATCGACGCCTTCCGGGGGGAGGGTTCGACGCGCAACGCGACGGGGCTGGGACTGCTGTTCTGAACGTTCTGTTCCTGATCGAAGGCGCCCGAGATGGCGGAGGCCAGGCGGACGTCCTGCGGCTCGCGGGAGCCCTGCGCGCGCGCGGGCATCAGACGCTGATCGGCGCTTCGAGCCGCGCGCTGGTCGACGACGTCGCGTCGCGCGGCTTCGAGACGCTGCGCATTCCGGGACCCGTGAATCTGCCGGGCGCGGTGCGCGCGGTCTCGCGCGCCTGCCGCGAGCACGCGATCGATCTGGTGAACGCGTACTCACCGCGCATGACGCTCGTCGCCGGGCTCGTGCGGAAGCTGCGCATGTCGAAGGCGCCGCTGGTGACGACGGTCGACAGCGGCCAGCGGCCGGTTTCGAGCCGCAGCGCCCGCGCGCTGATCTCGCGCCTGCCCGACGAGGTGATCTTCGTGTCGCGCGCCGAGCGCGAGCGTCTCGCCGAGGACTGGGGCAAGGCGGTCGGCCAGGTGGTGTACACCGGTGTCGAGCTGCCGCGTCCCGGCGCGATCGAGCCGATCGACCTCGAGGCGAAGCACGGTGTGCCGCGCGACGCGCGCGTGATCGGCTGCGTGGGCCGCTTGTCGCCCGAGAAGGCGGTGGGCGACGCGATCGCCGCGCTGCCGCGTCTGCCCGACGACGTGGTGCTGTGCATCGTCGGCGAGGGCGTCGAAGAGAACGCGCTGCGCGCCGAGGCGCGCCGCCGCCGCGTCGAGCAGCGCGTGGTGTTCGCCGGCGCGACCGCGCAGGTCGACCGCTACATGGTGAGCTTCCTCGCGCTGCTGCTGCCGTCGCGCGCCGAGGGTCTGCCGGTGAGCTTGCGCGAAGCGGGTGCGCTCTCGATCCCGGTGATCGCGGCCGACGTCGGTGGCGTGCGCGAGGTCGTGGTGCCGCGCGAGACCGGGCTCCTGTATCCCACCGGCGACGTGGACGGCCTGGTGCGCGCGATTCGCGGCATGCTCGAAGACCCGTCGCGCGCCGCGGCGATGGGCTGCGCCGCGCGCCAGCGGATCGCCAAGGTGTTCGGCGTCGAGCGCTGGGCCGACGAGATCGAAGGACTCTTCGCGCGCATCGCGCGCGCGGACTAGGAGGCTCGGCATGGACTACCAGGAAATCCTCTACGCGGTCGAGGACCACGTCCTCACCATCACGCTGAATCGTCCGGAGAAGCTGAACGCCTTCACCGGCCGGATGATGTTCGAGCTGCTCGACGCGCTAGACCGTGCCGACGCCGACGACGAGGTGCGCGCGATCATCTTCACCGGCGCGGGGCGCGCGTTCTGCGCGGGCGCCGACCTTTCCTCCGGCTCGGGCACCTTCGACTCGCGCGAACGCTCGGCCGACGTCGGCATCGAGGGACAGCGCGACGGCGGCGGTCGCGTGACGCTGCGACTCTACGACTGCAAGAAGCCGGTGATCGCCGCGATCAACGGACCGGCCGTCGGCGTGGGCGTGACGATGACACTGCCGATGGACATCCGGCTCGCCTCGAACGACGCGCGCTTCGGCTTCGTGTTCGCGCGCCGCGGCATCTGCATGGAAGCGGCGTCGAGCTGGTTCCTGCCTCGTCTGGTCGGCCCATCGCAGGCGCTCGAGTGGGTCTACACGGGACGCGTGTTCCCGGCCAGCGAGGCGCTCGCGGGCGGGCTCGTGCGCAGCCTGCACGCCCCCGACGCGCTCCTGCCCGCGGCGCGCGAGCTCGCGCGCGAGATCGCGGACAACACCTCCGCGATCTCGGTCGCGCTCTCGCGCCAGCTGGTCTGGAAGATGCTCGGCGCCGATCACCCGATGGAGGCGCACAAGGTCGACTCGCGCGCGATCATCGCGCTCGGCCAAAGCGCGGACGCGCACGAGGGCGTCGCTTCGTTCCTCGGCAAGCGCAAGCCGGACTTCAAGCAGCGGCCGAGCCAGGATCTGCCCAAGTTCTACCCGTGGTGGCGCGAACGAAAGTTCGAGTGAGCATGCGGAGGCTCGGCTTCGCAGCCGTTCTGCTCGCGCTGCTCGCCGTCCTGACCGCGGGGCTGCTCGAGATCGGGATCCGGATCGTCGATCCGCAGATCCTGCCGCAGGACGTGCCCGATCTCTGGCTGCAGGACTCGATCATCGGCTGGAAGCACACGCCGAACGCGCGCATGGTCGCGAACACCGGCGACCGCGATGTCGAGATCTGCACCGACGCCGAGGGCGACCGCGTCGATTGCGACGCCGCGCCGGAAGGGGCCTGCGCGAAGCGGATCCTGGTGGTGGGCGACTCGTACGTCGAGGCGCTGGCGGTGCCGTACCCGGAGACGGTCTGGCAGCGCATCGACTCCGACACCGGGTCGTGTAGCAACGTCAGCGGCGTCTCGGGCCATCGCCTGAGCCAGTACCTGAAGACGGCGCGCGACCGGCTCGGCGCCAAGGGCGCGGACTTCGACCTGGTGATCCTGGCCTTCTACGTCGGCAACGACATGACCGACGATGCGGAGACGATCCCGCCCGCGCAGGACGTGCAGAAGCGGCCGGTGCGTCTTCTGCCCGCGAGGATCTCGGCCGAGGCGCTCTACGATTGGTTCTATCCGCTTAACGCTTGGCTCGAATCGCGCTCGCACGCGTACGTGGCGGTGCGCTTCGCGATCCGGCGCTTCCGCGATCCCGGCGACGCCGGGCTGTACGGGGTGTCACGCGCGCTGCGCCGCTCGCAGCTCACACCCGAGATCCTGGAAGAAACGACGCGCGGAGTGCGGCTGATCGCCGAGGTTGCGCATGCACACGGTGCGCGCCTGCTCGTGCTGGTGATCCCCGAGCGCACGCAGGTGGTCGATCCGACAGGCGAGAAAATCGTGCGCGCGCTGCCGGCGCTCGCGGGCGACCTCGACATGGATCTCACCTCGCGCGAGTTCGTGCCGCGCCTCGAGGCCACGCCCGAAATCGACCGCGTGGTCGACCTGCTGCCGATCCTGCGCGCGCACACGGACCCCGCGAACTGGGGCGCCAACGACGCGCACTTCTCCCCTCTGGGCCACGCGCGTCTGTTCGACGTGATCCGCGAGCCCGTGCGCGAGCTGCTCGAGAAGTCCGACTAGGCCTTCGCGGACGCGCGCGTCGAGACTTCGTCGTACCAGCGCGACAAGTTCTTCTGCCCGGGCTGGATGCGGATGTCCGAGACCTTGCCGAAGTCGATGCCGACCAGCGCCGTGATGTCGGCGATGGTGTAGCGATCCCCCGCGATGAAGCGGCGATTCGCGAGCTCGCCGTCGAGCCACTCGAGCTGCTTCGCGGCGGCTTCCTTGCACACCGCGCCGTACTCGGCCACTTGCGGGATCCGGCCCTTGAAGAACGCGTGCGTGTTGCGGAAGCAGCCGGCGGTGTTCGAGAGCACGCCGAGCTCCATGCGGCGCTGCCACATCTCGACGAACGCCTTGTCGCGCGCGTCTACGCCGAGCAGCGGCGGCTGCGGGTGTAGTCCCTCGAAGTAGACGCAGATCGCGACCGACTCCGTGAGGATCGAGCCGTCGTCGAGCTCGAGAATCGGAACGCCGCCGAGCGGGTTCTTGGCCAGGTACTCGGGCGAGCGATTCGCGGACCGGGCGATGTCGACCTGCTCAGTCGGAACGGTGATGCCCTTTTCGGCCAGGAAGATTCGCACGCGGCGCGGATTCGGTGCCATGACGCTGTCGTAGAGCTTCATCGGGGGACTCCTTTGGGCGGGCGCCCATCATACGCGAAGCCGCGCGCGCGTTCGTGCCGGCTCACGCGCGCGTGATCCGCGCCGCACCCGCGTACACGTTGCACGCGTCGCCGCGCAAGAAGGCAACCAGCGTCATGCCGTTCTCGCGCGCGAGCTCGACGGCCAGGCTCGACGGTGCCGAGATCGCGGCCAGCAGCGGAATGCCGGCGACGAGCGCCTTCTGCGCGATCTCGAAGCCGAGCCGGCCGCTCGCGAGCAGGATCGTGCCCGCGAGTGGAAGCCGTCGCTCGAGCGCCGCCCAGCCGACCACTTTGTCCACCGCGTTGTGCCGTCCCACGTCCTCGCGCGCGCAGAGCAGCGTGCCGTCGGCGCTGAACAGCCCCGCGGCGTGCAGCGCGCCGGTGTCGCGGAACAGCGGCTGCGCTTCGCGCAGTCGGGCGGGCAGCGCTTCGAGCAGCTTCACGTCGACGCGCAGGTCGTCCGCGTGCAGAGGCTTCGAGAACGTGCGCAGCGCCTCGAGCGTCGCCTTGCCGCAGATCCCGCACGACGACGACGCGAAGAAGTGTCGGGCCTCGGGTCTTTGCACGGCCGAAGCGCCGGGCTCCGTGCGGATCTCGACCACGTTGTTCGTCTGGTCGCAGTGCGCGATCGAGTTCACCACGCGGAAGTCGCTGACGATGCCCTCCGTCACCAGAAAGCCCGCGGCGAGCTCGACGTCGTTTCCCGGGGTGCGCATGGTGACGGCGAGCGGCTCGCCGTCGAGCCGCAGCGCGAGCGGCTCCTCGACCACGACGGTCTCGGGCCGTGTCTCGCGTGCGGTGCCGCGATACGCGACGACGTCGATGCGGGTGCTGCCGGGCTCGGGCTTCACCGGGGCAGCGTAGCCGATCCCGGCTCCGGATTTTCCTCGCGAACGAGCGGCCCGAGCACGCGGGTGCGCTCGTCGCGCATGAAGCCATCGACTCCGTCTGCGGTCTGCTCCGCGCCCACCAGGCGCAGCACCACGAGCACCGGTCCGCCGACCGCGTCCTCGACCGCGAGCCGCAGCGATCCGAGCCCGATCAGCAGCGTGTCGAGTCGGCCCGCGCCGGGCGCGTTCTCCAGGTACGCGACGCTGGGCTCGGGCAGCCGCTCGATGTCCTCGGCGCGCAAGCCCTCCAAGAGGCCCGTCGAACCCTGCGAGAGCGCGAGCGCGACGCGCCGCACGCACGTGCTCGGGATGCCCTGCAGGACGCGCTTCGTGAGACGGTTCGCGTCGATCAACGCGACGCCGTCGCCCGCCAGGCCGACGACCGAAGCCGAACTCAGGCCGACCGCGCCGATCAGATCACCGGCGACGCGAAACGGTGTAGAGACGAGCGCCTGCGCGGCTCCGGCGGGATCCGGTCCGGCGTGCGCCGCACGGGTGGCCGCGAGAATCAGCGCGGCCGCAACCGCGTGGCTTCGTGCTCGGATCAGCGGGTCTCCCTTCCGTCGCGCTCTCGATACCGCACGCTAAGATGGCCGTCCATGCAGATCGAAGTCACAGCGCAAATTCCAGCGACGCCCGCCGCCGTCTTCGCACGCTACACCGACCACGAGCGCTGGGTGGACTGGGCGGGCGTGAAGGAAGTCGTGCTCCGCCAGCAAGGTCACCCCGCGCCGAACGGACTCGGCGCGATCCGCGTGATCCGCCAGGCCGGCATGGCGATCGAGGAAGAGATCACCGGCTTCGATCCACCCAAACGCATGACGTATCGGCTGGTCGCGGGCGCGCCCGTCCGCGATCACTCGGGCGAGGTCCGCTTCGACGCCGACGGCGCCGGCACGCGCGTGACCTGGCGAGTGAGTTTCCGCCCGCTCGTTCCCGGCACCGGTTGGCTGCTGCGCAAGGCGCTGGAAGCGGGCCTCAGGGGCGTGCTCGCGTCGCTCGCCAAGTCCTTCTGAGCCCGTCCCGCTCAAGTTCGGCCTGAAGCTGCCGATCAATGACATGTAATTGCGGCTCGCTTTCCCGCAATGTCAGTTCTAGGGAGGGCGGAGGCGCGGGCGATAGGAACTTGGGGGGGATCCGTCGCCGGTGCCTCCGCCTCTTCTTATTTAACTACGCTCGGCTTCGTCTCGCTGCGCGCGCCTTCGGCGCTTGCGGGCGCCGCCGCGGGCGGCCGCGGACGGCGCCGTCTCGCGGGCGATCGTCAGTCAGGCTGTCCGCTGCGTCAGGCGCGCGCTAGGGCGATCAGGCGTTCGAGGTCGCGCACCAGCTCGTCGAGCTTCGCGGCCGGTCCGGCACGCCAGCGATCGCCGTCGCGCTCCGCGGCGCCCAGGTTCTCGAGCAGCTTGAGCGCGTTCCCGAAGTTCATGTTCGAGAGCAGCTCGGGCGACTGGACCCGGTCCTGCAGCAAGAGCTGGCGCCCGAGCTCGTGGCAGCGGCGCAGCACCACCGCACGCGCGACCGCGGTCTCGGAGCCGCGCAGCGTGCGCACGGTCTCGGCCACGACCCAGTAGCTCTCGATGAAGTCGAGCAGGATGCGCGGGCAAGCGGCCAGCAGCGGCGCCGCGTAGTGCGACGCTTCCTTCGAGAGCCGCTGCTGCTCGCGCTCGAGCTCGCGCAGGAAGGCGTCGCGCTCCGCGAAGAAGAACTCGAACTTCAACAGCTCGCGCAAGCGCAGCGCCCAGCTCTTCGTGTCGCGCATCGGGTCGGCGTCTTCGGCAGCCGCGCGCGCGGCGAGCTCGGCGATCGAGCGCACGAGCATGAAGTGGATCACCGTGTTCCGATAGTACGAGGCCGCGTGACGGCCGCGCTCGGTGACGTAGTAGACCGGCTCGACGCCTCCCGCGTACTTCTCGATCACGCCCGTGCCCGCCAGCGCCTCGGACGCGCAGCGCAGCGCCGACTCCGCACCCGCCTCGACTTCGGCCGTGAGCGCGATGCCGCGCTCGTGCGCGTAGTCGACGAGCAGCGCCGCTTGCTGCGTGAACTCCGCTTCGCCGAGCGCCCGCTTGCCCGCGCCGAGCAGAACCGAGCAGGCCAGTGCGGCGGGCGTGAAGGGCGTCGCCGTGTTGATCTCGTTCGAGATCTGGAAGGCGAGCTTCTCGACCACCAGCCGATCGTCGCCCGAGCGGTCGAGGTACTCGCGCAGCGAGATCGGCTCGGCGAAGCGCACGTGGATGCGGCCGAGCTTGCGCGCGCGCGCTGCGCGGATCTGGCGCACCAGGAAGACGAAGCTCTCCGCTTCCTTCTCGTCGCCCTGATTCTGGCGCACGTACTCGGACAGCTCGAGGATCTGGTCGTAGGCGATCGAGGTCGGCACGAACAGCACGTCGCCGATGTCGTGCCGGCGCGCGCCGTCGACGATGTAGTTCAGGATCCCGTAGCGCGGCGGCAGCAGCTTGCCCGAGCGCGAGCGCCCGCCCTCGATGAAGAACTCCTGGTGGAAGCGCCGCTGCACCAGCGTGTTGATGAAGCCGCGCAGCGCCTCCTTGTAGATCGGGTCGTCCTGAAACGAGCGGCGCAGGAAGTACGCCCCCGTACCGGGCAGGATCCGGCTCATCGGGAAGAACGACATGTTGATGCCCGCCGCGGTGTGCGGCGGCGGAAAGCCCGACGTGAACAAGAGCGAGTACAGCGCCATGTGGTCGCAGTTGGATTTGTGCGAGGGGATGAACACCAGCGGCGAGCGGCGTCCGAGCTGACGCAGCTTCTCGAGCTCGCCGGGGTCGACGTCGATCGCAGGCTCGAACGCGAGCGAGTACACCCAGCGCGAGAAGCGCCGGAAGATCTCCATCGAGAACAGGTTGTGACTCGTGGCGAGCTCGCGCAGCGCCTTCTCGCCGCGCACGAGTGACTCCTCGCGGGTCAGGCCCTGCGTCGCGCCCGCAGCCGCGATCCGATCCTGGAAGCCGGTGTCGCCGAGGATCTGCTCGGCCAGCAGACGCGGCACCTTGTAGCGATCACCGAACACCTGGCGCTGCGCGAGCGAGAGCGCTTTCACGCCCTGCACGCGCACGAACGCCGACAGCGCGAGCTTGTCGCCCTGCGCATGCGACTCGGCTTCGAGCGCGGTACGCGTGCCGGGCGCGCCGATCACCACGCGCGCGTAGCCGCGCCGCAGGAGCCGCAGCCAGCGCGTCCAGCCCGGCGGATCGTAGGGATTCCCGAACGGCAGGTTCCAGAGCGATGGCGGCCGCTCGACCGGACCCCACAGCACTTCCGCGGGAATCAGGTCGACCTCGGCGCCCGCCGCCTGGGCGAAGGCCAGCAGCCGGGCGAGTCGGTCCGGTCCCGAACGCGGAGGCGAGAGCGGAACCAGCATCGGCTCGCCCGCCAGGAAGGCCGCGCGCAGGCGTTCGTCCGCGACCTTTCCCTGTGTACACGGAACCCACAGGGGGACCGGCAGCCCCGCGCGCGCGAGGCTCGCGAGCAGCACGCGCAGATCGAACGCGGAGTCGACGGGCGCCAGGTAGATGCGCGGCCGGTTCGCGCGCGGAAGCTCGACTCCGGGGGGCGGCACGACTGGCACCGCCAGGCTTTTCGCTGCGCGTGGGGCGGCTCGCAGTGGCACGGATCCCGTCACCTCGCCACCATACCGCGAAGCGCAGCGGCGTCACAGCGGCGCGCGCGACACGCGGAGGCGAATCGACATGAGCACCGCCTGGCAAGCGCTGCGCGGTCACGCCGAACGGGTGTATCGGCGCGTCTGGCAGGCGCAGGATCACGGCGCGTTGATCGCGGACCTGCTCGCGAAGGTGCAGCCGATCCGCGATCACCGGCTGGTGTTCGTCGAAACCGGCTGCGGACGCTCGACGCTCGCGCTGGTCGAGGTCGCGCGGCGCACCGGTGCGCGGGTCTACTCTTGCGATCCCGATCCGGCGAAGCTCGAACGCCTGCGCGAGCGCTCGCGCGACGCGCTCAGCGAAGTCACCTTTCTAGCGGGCGACAGCCTCGACGGACTCGGCGAGGTCGCGTCGCGTCACGGACGGATCGACTTCGCGCTGCTCGACTCCGAGCCTTCGGCCACGCACACGCTGCGAGAGTTCCTGGTGCTCGAGCCGCGCTTCGGTCCAGGCTCGCAGCTGTTGGTCGACGACGCCGCGCTGCCGGGCGCGCGCCTCCTGCTCAGCCCGTGTCGCAAGGGCAAGCTGCTCGTTCCGTACTTGCTCGCGTCCCCGTATTGGAGCGTCACCGCGCATCCGCGCGCGGGTAACTCGATGGTGTCCGCGGTGCTCGACGCGATCGGCGCGCGCGCGGACGCGGGCTACGAAGACCCGAGCTACGTCGATCGCTTCCGCGCGAGCTTCGACCGCCGCTTGCGCCCGATCCCCGCGACCTAGCGCGTCTTCGCGAGGCGCCAGATCAGCATCTGATCGGGCCGGCCCGCGTTGTTCGCGTAGGGCGTGCCGCGGTAGACCTCGTGCTCGCGGCGCAGCACGAGCTCGCTGTCGATGCCGTGCGGAAGATTGCAGGAGTAGACCTGTGTAAAGGTCTGGTAGTCACCCGACTGCACCGCGGCCGAGACGCTGTGCTGCGCTACGTACTCGACGCCGCGGCTGTTCAAGAACTCCTCGAGTCGGCCCGCGCAGACCGCATGCGCGTACTCGAAGCTGTTCGCGAGGCCGTCGAGGTTCATCACCCGGCGCTGCGCGAAGTAGCTGAAGATCCCGCTGTCCTTCATCGAGAGCACGGCGTCCGGCGGGAGGTTCGAGGCGACCCACTCGCCCGCCTGCTTGCCCGCGATCGTGAACGTCCGGCCGAGATTCGAGAGCGACACCGCCAGTGCGCCGGCCTGGAACAGCGTGAGCGCGGCCAGCCCGACGACGACCGCCGCGTGCGGCAGCCGCTGCGCGACCTCGCGCGCGAGCAGCGCGCCGCCGATCGCTCCGACCGGAATGAAGGTCACGAAGTGCCAGGACATCACCGCCCAGCGCATGTACACAACGGTGTATAGCGCGTGCAGCGTCATGCCGATCGAGAGCAGCGCGACCAGTTTCACGAGCGGATCGCGACCGCGGCCGCGCCCGAACTCGACCACGACGCCGCCGATCGCGAGCACCAGCAACGCCAGGTGCTCGATGTTCATGTGCCCGGGCGTGAAGCCGGCCACCGGGAAGCTCGTCTTCAGCGCGCCGCTGATCGGCATCCAGTAGCCGAACGCTAGCTGGTTCGAGAGCAGGTACGGAACGACCAGGACCAGCGTCGGCCAGAACAGCGCGAGCTCCTTGCGCACGGTTCGGGCCAGTCGAGCCGCGAACGGGCCATCCCCACTCGCGAGCCCGTGCAGCCCCACGTACACGGCCAGCGCGAGGCCGAGGAACACCGAATCGAGTCGCCCGAGCAGCAGCAGCCCCAGCAGCGCGCCCGTGCGCGCGTCGGAGGCGCGCGGCTCCGTGCGCCAGAGCGACTCACCGCGCAAGAGCTCGATGATCAGCGCGACCAACAGCAGCAGCACGAGCGCGGACTCGAGTCCGGACAAGAGCGCGTTCTCGATGCGCGGAAACAGCAGCAGCAGACCGACCAGCAGCGCAGGCACGAGCCCGATGCGCGCGCGCACCAGTCCGCACAGCAGTCCTCCCGCGCACGCGAACAGCACCACGCACAGCGCTTGCGCGACCAGCAGCAGGACGTCGGGATGGCTGCCCACGAGCCACACGACCGGCAGCAGCATCCACATCCACAGCGGGTGGAAGCCGTTGGTGGGTGAGATCCGATCCATGGTGAAGCCGTGGCCGGCGACCGCGTTGTCGGCGATCACCAGGTAGTAGTAGGCGTCGTCCGCGAAGCGAGGCCACGCGGAAATCCAGTCGCGCAACCACCAGCCGATCGCCCACAGCACGACGCAAACGAGCGCGAGCACGGTGCCCGCCACCAGCGCAAAGCGCAGCTCGACCACGGGCGACGCGGCTTCGGAGTCCCCGCCGAGCTTCGAATCTGCGGCGCCCTGCATCCGTCCCTTTCTCGACCTCGGATCCGACCGGATCGCGGGCGCCATCGGGGCGCTGAAACGGCCTCGGCGCTATGCTGCGAAAAACTCGACCCCGCGGCGTCCCCGCAGGCAGGAGCTGCGCTCGGATTGTACTCGTGATCGGCTCGTTCGCATCGCCTCGTGCGTGGAGTCGGCCGTGGTGGATCCTGCTCGCCGCCTGCGCGCTCTTGCTCACGACGGTCGACGCTTTACTGATCGGCCGCGCGACGTATTTGTTCAGCGGTGGCTTCCTGGTGGCGGAGCCGCTGCGCACTCCGCTTCGCTTCGGGCTGTTCCTTGCCGCCTCGCTGCTCTTCGACATCACCCTGCTCTTGTTCTCGTGGACGATCGTCTTGCCCGTGCTGGCTCGCCTGCGCCTGTCGCTGCGCCAGGCGCTGGCCGCGGCCGCGCTCGCCGCGCTCGCACCGCCGCTCGCCTTCATCTACTTCCGCTATCAGCTCGCGCGTTACATCGGTGACCTGATGGATCCGAGTCTCTTGCTCGCGCTGGCGGGCGGGTCACCGGTCGAGTGGCTCGCGCAGGCGAGTTTTCACCTGCTGCCGATCGCGGCGGTGCTGGGCGGCTCGATCGGCGTCGGCCTTCTGCTCGTGCGCGCGCTGCGTGAGAGCTCGAGCGCGGACGGAGCTGCGCAAGCCACGCTGCCCGCGACCGCGAGCGTGGCGGGCTTGTGCGCGCTCGCGCTCGCCGCGAGCGCCGCCGTGCTGCCGCCGTTCTGCTTGCGCGGAGGAGCGGGCTGCGCGGCGCTCGAGCGCAAGGCGTCGGGTCTCGCGCTGACCGAGCTGTCGGAGCGCCTGACCGACTTCGACTTCGATCGCCACGGACTCGCGCGGCGTCCGGTGGATCAAGCGCCGTTCGACGCGACGCGGCATCCGTTCGCGCTCGACCTGCCCGGCAACGGCATCGACGAGAACGGGCTCGCCGGCGACCACCCGGCCGACTATCGCGCGCCGGCCGACGCGTTCGTCGAGAAGCCCGTGTTCGCGCGCCGACCCCATGTGGTGTTGGTGTTCTTCGAGGGCATGCGCGCCGACACGCTGGGCGGAACGCTGGGCGAGCGCGAGATCACGCCGTTCCTGAATCGGCTCGCGGCCGAGGGCGCGAGCAGCGCGCACGCGTTCGCGAACTCGCCCTACACCGCGCGCTCGCGCGGTCAGCTGGTGGGCGGCCGGCTCGCGCCGTTTCCCGATCAATCGACGCTGGTCGACGACTTCCACGCCAACGGCTACCAGGTCGCGTGGTTCTCGGCGCAGGACGAATCGTTCGGCGCGCGCGAGAGCGCGATGCTCGGTCTGCAGCGCGTGGATACCTACTACGACGCGCGCTCCGACCCGCAGCACAACGTCTCGCCGTTCCCGACCTCGGGCAGCACGGCCGTGTCGTGGAAGCGGCTGAACCAACGCGTCGGCGAATTCCTGGCGAGCTGGCAGCCGGACAAGCCGCTGTTCCTGTTCCTGAACTACGGCGACACGCACTTCCCGTACGACAACGCCGAGCTCGACGACGTGCTCGGCGCACCGCGCCTGCCGCGCGAACGCATCTCGCCCGACGATCCGAAGGGCGTGTTCGCGACCTACGCCAACGCGGCGGCGAACGTCGACCGCGGTGTCGAGGCGGTGCTCGCGGATCTGCGCGCGCGGATCGGCGACGCGGAGCTCGCCGTGATCGTCACCTCCGATCACGGCGAAGCGCTGTTCGAGGACGGCGTGCTGGGCCACGGTCTCGCGCTCGACGCCGCACAGACGCGCGTGCCGCTGGTCGTCCACGGGCTCGGGGGCGAGTGGCCGGAGCCGATCGGTCTCTCCGATCTGCGCGCGGCGTTGCAGCGCTCGCTCGCGACGCCGCGCGGCCTGGAGCCGTCGCGCCCGCGCTTCGTGCCGGTTCCGGGGCGGCGCGTCCTGCAGTACATGGCGGTGCCCGAGCAGCCGCGACTGCTCGCCCTTCGAGGGCTCGACACGGAAATGCGTTACGACACCACCGACCCCGCGAACGACGCGGATCCGGAGTTCCGCGCATTGATCTGGTGGTGGGAAGCGCTGCAGCTCGAATCCGCCGCGCGCGAAGCCAGCCGCTAGCCGCTCGCGTTGCGAAAGCGTTCGATCATGTCGGCGGGAATTCGACGCGGGCGCTGCGTCTTGGCGTCGACGTAGGCCCAGGTGGTGACCGCGCTGACCAGCAGCTCGCCGCCGCCCGCGCGCGTGAAGCGCGAGTGGCGCACGCTGCGCGCGCCGCTGATCGTCTCGACCCAGGTCTCCTCGACGATCTTCTCGCCGGGCAGCGCCGAGCGGTGGTAGTCGATCTCGTGCCGGCGCACGATCCACAGCGCGCCCTGCTCGCGCAGCGTGTCGTTGTCGGAGCCGCGCCTGATCGCGTGGGCGCCGGCCAGCTCGCCCACGAACGCGAGCCAGCGCACGTTGTTCACGTGACCGAGCTCGTCGCAGTCGCCCGGCACGACCACGCGCGAGCGCTTGAACACCGGCCCGCTCATTCCGCTTCGAGCAGCAGCGCCGCGCAGTAGTCGCGGTAGGGCGAGGCCGGCATCGCGGCGACCGTGCGCTCGAGCCCGGTCGCGTCGACGAAGCCCTGGCGGAACGCGATCTCCTCGAGGCACGCGATCTTCAAGCCCTGGCGCTGCTCGATGGTGGCGATGAAATTCGCCGCCTCGAGCAGGCTCTCGTGCGTGCCGGTGTCGAGCCAGGCGATGCCGCGGCCGAGCCGCAGCGCGCGCAGGTCGCCGCTCTCGAGATACGCGCGGTTCAAGTCGGTGATCTCGAGCTCGCCGCGCGCGGACGGGCGCAGGCGTTTGGTGCGCTCGACCACCGTCGCGTCGTACAGGTAGATGCCGGGCACGGCCAGGTTCGAGCGCGGTTGCTTCGGCTTCTCGACCAGCGACACGACCTTGCTGCTCTCGTCGAACTCGACCACGCCGTAGCGCTCCGGGTCGCGCACGGGGTAGCCGAAGATCACCGCGCCGCTCGCGAAGTCGCGCACGATCTCGTCGAGCCGCATGCGGCCGTAGAAGATGTTGTCGCCCAGGATCAGCGCGACGTCGCCGCCCGCGATGAAGCGTTCGCCGACCAGGAACGCCTGCGCGATGCCCTTCGGCTCGGCCTGCACCGCGTACTGGATCGAGATGCCCCAGGCCGAACCGTCGCCGAGCAGCGACTGGAAGCGGGGTACATCCTGCGGTGTAGAGATCAGCAGCACGTCCCGGATCCCGGCCAGCATGAGCGTCGCCAGCGGGTAGTAGATCATCGGCTTGTCGTAGACGGGCTGCAGCTGCTTGCTGGCGACTTGCGTGAGCGGATGCAGGCGCGAGCCGGCTCCGCCCGCCAGTACGATTCCCTTCATGCGTCTCTCTCCTGCCCGGGGCGCGGGCAGGATAGCAGGGGTCGCGCGAACTCAGCCGAGCAGCTTCGCGATCTCGTCTTCGCCGAGCCCCGCCTCGCGCAGCACCGTCGCCGAATCCGCGCCGAGCTCGGGCGCGGGACGATTCGCGGGCATCGGGAAATCCGACATCAAGAACGGCGTGCCCACGGTCGGGAAGGCGCCGACGCGCGGGTGCTGCACCGTCGGCAGGTAGCCCATCTCGCGCGCCTGCGGGTCCGACACGGCTTCGTGCATGTGGCGCACGGCCGACCAGATGATCCCCGCCTTCTCCAGCGCCTGCTCCCATTCCGCGAGCGAGCGCGAGCGCAGGATCGGATCGAAGATCGCGACCAACTCGCGCGAGTTCCTGTAGCGTTCGACCGGGCCGCCGAAGCGCGGATCGGAGATCAGGTCGGAGCAATCCAGCGCCCGACACAGCGCGGGCCAGTAGCGGATCGAGTCGACCATCACGAGCATCAGCCAGCGCTGGTCCTTGGTCGGGTACAGGTTCCAGAGCGGATTGCGCGGCGCCTCGCGGTCGTGCATCGGCGGACTCTCGCCCGCGACCAAGGCTTGCGAGAAATCGTTGCCCTGGATGTACATGCCGATCTGCAGCAGCGACACCTCGATCGCCTGGCCCACGCCGGTGCGATCGCGCACGCGCAGCGCCGCCAGGATCCCGCACACGAGCGACATGCCGGCCGCGTGGTCGCCGACGCCGGGGCGCAAGAAGGCCGGTGTGGCGTCCGGCGCGCGCATCATGTCCATCATGCCGGTGCGCGCCCAATAGGCGGTGTAGTCGAAGGCCGGCCGATCGGCCTCGTCGCCGCGCGTGCCGTAACCGTTCAGTGTCGCGTGCACGAGCGCCGGCCGCAGCGTACGCAGCGCGTCCGGGTCGAGCCCGAAGCGCTTCTGTCGTCCCGGCAGCAGATTGGTCAGGAACACGTCCGAGCGCTCGACAACGCGCGCGAGCGCGGCCCGCGCCTCGGGCCGGGTCAGATCGAGCGCGAGCGAGCGCTTGCCTCGGTTGTCCATCTCGAAGGCAGGCGAGAGGTCGATCTCGCTCGTGAAGCCGTTCATGCGCGGGCGGGTGTGGCGGTACAACTCGCCTTCCGGCACCTCGACCTTGACCACTTCGGCGCCCAGGTCCGCCAGCAGCGCCCCCGCGGACGGCGCGGCGACGAAACTGGCGACCTCGACGACCCGGATTCCCTCGAGTGGTGCGGACATGCGCGGACCCTCGCAGCCGGGGGCGCGGGGTGTCAAGGAGCATGCTATAACGCCGCCCATGGCCAAGAAGGGCGCTCGCGAGAAGATCAAGCTGGAGAGCACCGCCGGGACCGGGTTCTTCTACACCAGCCGGAAGAACAAGCAGAACACCCCCGACAAGCTCGAGATCAAGAAGTACGACCCGGTCGTCCGGAAGCACGTGGTCTTCAAGGAAGCCAAGCTCAAGTAGCTGGCCCGAAGCACGTGGCGGGTTCGACCTCGAGCTGGCGGGACGCGCGAGGTCCAGCGACGACCGTGATCGTCGCGACCTACAACCAGCCCGAGCCGCTCCGCTTGGTGCTCGCCGCGCTCGGGGTTCAGACCGACCCGAGCTTCGACGTGATCGTGGCCGATGACGGCAGCGCGCCGTCGAGCCAGGCGCAGGTCGAGCGCGCCGCGCGCGACTTCGGTCTGCGCGCCCGGGTCGTCTGGCAGCCGGACGACGGCTTCCGCAAGGCGCGCGCCCAGAATCTCGCTTCGCTCGAAACCGACGCCGAGCTGCTGGTGTTCCTCGACGGCGACTGCCTTGCCTTCCGCGACCTGGTCGCGCGCTACAGGCGCGCCGCACGTCCGGACGAGTTTTGCGCGGGCGCGGTGGTGTTCCTCGATTCGGCCACCACGCGCGGGCTCACGGAGGCGACGGTCGGCGCGGGCGAGCACGAGCGCGCGCTCACGCTGCGCGAGCGGCTGCGCGCCTTCGACGTGCACTGGCGCAACGTGCTGAATCCCGCTCGGCGGATCGAGCGGCCGCGCATCCGCGGCGGCAACTTCGCCGTCTGCGCGAACCTGTTCCGCGCGGTCGACGGCTACGACGAGCTGTTCGGGGGCTACGGCAAGGAGGACTCCGATCTTCGCAACCGCATGCGCAACGCGGGCGCGCGCGGCATCAGCCTGTGGCACCGCGCGTTCGTGGCGCACCTCTCGCGCACCGTGGTGCGACGCGCGGGCACGCGCGAGCGCCCGCCCACGGATCTGTACGGCGCGGGCAAGCAACTCGTGCGGGCGCGCGTGGGCCTGAGCTCGCACGTGAGCGCGGCTTCGCCCGCCGAGGCCACGACGTGAATTTGTTCCGCGGCCTGCTCTATGCCTTCGCCGTGCCGTGGGTGTTGATCGTCCTGCGCGGCGGAAAGCACGGCGCGCTCAACTACGCGCTGCTGGTCGCGCTCGGACTCGCGCTGATGTGGGTCCTGCGCCGGCGCACGCCGGGGTGGCTTCGCTCCGCGCCCGCGCGCGTGGCCGACGTGATCTGCTTCAACGCGATCGTCGCGCTGCTCGTGATCGAGCTCGGCTTGCGCGCGTGGATCGCGCTCGGCGAGCCGCCGGCGTGGCTTTCGAGCACGCCCGACACCGTGCGCTATCGGCTCGCCCCGTCGCGCGCGTACTTCGGCACGACACCGAACAGTGGCGGGTTCTACGACGAGGAGTGGAGCCCGCGCGCCGCGCCCGGCGTGCGGCGCGTGGCCGTGCTCGGCGACTCCTACACCGTCGGCATGGTGCCGTTCGCCGACAACTACGTGACGATCGCGGACGAGGCACTCGGCCCGTCGATCGAGCTCCTGAACCTGGGCATCGTGCACACGGCGGTGCCCGAACACGTCCAGGTCCTGCGCTCGGAGGCGCTGCGCCTCGCGCCGGAGCTGGTGGTGCTCGGTTTCTACATCGGCAACGACATCCACGAGGACTGGGCGACCGGCCCGTTCTCGGAGGACGGCAGCAAGGCGCTGCACGCGCTGCGCGTGCTCGCGCTCGTGTCGCGCTCGAGCGAGCCGTACCAGCAGGTGTTCACGATGGAGACGATGATCCGCGAGGAGCCGGACGGCACGCGCACGGAGCTGCCGCTGATGACGGAAGCGAAGCACGTCGATCGGGAGTGGAAGCACCTCGACGCGCTGTTCCGCGATCCGCCGCACCACCGCACGCGCGCGGCCTGGCGCGACACGGAGCGCGCGATCCGGCTGTTCGTGCAGACCTGCCGGGACGAGAACCTGCCCGTCGTCGCCACGATCGCGCCGGACGAGATCCAGGTCGTGCCCGCGCTGTTCGAACGCGTGCTGCGCGAGAAAGGCGCAACGCCGCACGAGTTCGATCTCGAGTACCCGAACCGGCGGCTCGCGGCGCTGTTCGCCGAGCTCGGTGTGCCGGTGCTGGACTTCCTGCCCGCGCTCCGCGAAGCGGAGTCGAGCGCGCCCACCTACCACCTGCGCGCCGTGCACTGGAATCGGCACGGGAACGCGGCGGTGGCGGCGGTGCTGGCCCCGTGGCTCGCCTCCCAGCTCGAAGCGATTGCCCCGCGCTAGCGCAAGCGCGCGCCCGAAGGGGAGAAGGCTAGGCGCGCTTGCGCGCTCCCGCGTACGCGACCAGGCCGATGCCGGCGGCGAACAGCAGCAGCGAGCTCGGCTCCGGGATCGGGTTGAACACGAGCTGATCCTGGCGCTTGCCGTGCCGGGCCCAGATCGCCGAGGTCTGGAAGGCCTCGAGATCCGCTCCGTTCACCGCGCCCAGGAAGCCGCGCGCCAGATTCATCACGCCCGAGGTCGCGCCACCCGAGCGCAGAGCGAAGGCGCCCGCGTACAGGTCGTACTCGTCCGGATCATCGGCGAGCACTTCCCAGATCGACACCTGCAGCGCGGCGATGATGCTCGCCCGCGACGCGTCGAGCGATACGAACTGCGGCTTCACGTACTCGACCAGCCAGGCGGCGCGCATCACCGCATCGGACAGGGCGGGATCGGCCAGGGTCCAGCCGCTCGAGCCGCCCACGCCGATGTTCTGCGCCAGATCCACGCAGTAGCTGAAACCGCGGAGCCCGCCGGTCGTGACGTCGAGCTCGGCCGTGTTCACCCAGCCCGAGCGCGCAGCGCTCTGCACGTTCACCCGGTCTCCGAGCGTCCAGCCGTTCACGCTGAGCGACGCCGCCGTCGCGGGGTTGGCCGCAACCAGCGCCGCGGCCAGTGCGCCCAGCGCGATCACCTTCGTCCACGTCGAGATCCGCATGTCGAGCTCCTGATGTCGGGTGCGGGCCGTCGGTGCAACGCGCGTGCCTTCGCGAGACGCACGCCGCGGGCGTCATTCGTGCGCAGCTTGGGTAGTTCTCGTGTGTCCCGGAAAATTCCCGGACGAAGCTGCGCGCTCGTTGCGCCTCGCCCGCGCGCGGCTTGCGCGCGAATCCCAGCGTCCGCGCGCGGCCTGCGCGCGAATCCCAAGTACAACGGATGCCCGGGTAGAATCCGCGCATGGACTTCGCCGCCGACGCCGACTACCAGAGCATCACGGCCGAGGCGGGCAAGCTCGCCCAGACCTTCGACGACGACTACTGGCTCGAGCACGACGACAAGAAGCTCTTCCCCTGGGAGTTCTACAACGCGTTCGCGGCCGCGGGCTGGGTAGGCGTGCTGATCCCCGAGCAGTACGGCGGCGCGGGCCTCGGCGTCACCCACGCGGGCGCGCTGCTGCGCGCGGTGGCGGGCAGCGCGGGCGCGATGAACGCGGCCTCCACGCTGCACCTGTCGATCTTCGGCATGGGCCCGGTGATCCACCACGGCTCCGAGGCGATGAAGCAGAAGTACCTGCCGCCGACCGCGACTGGCGAGCTGCACGTCTCGTTCGGCGTGACCGAGGACGACGCCGGCACCGACACGTCGCGCATCCGCACGTTCGCGAAGCGCGACGGCGACCGTTTCATCGTGAACGGGAAGAAAGTCTGGAACACCAAGGCGCAGCAGGCGCAAAAGATCCTGCTGCTCACGCGCACCACGCCGCGTGAGGAGTGCGCACGCCGCATGGACGGCATGACGCTCTTCTTGGCCGATCTCGACCGCGCGCACTGCGAGATCCGCGAGATCCCCAAGCTCGGCCGCAACGCGGTGAATTCGAACGAGGTCTTCATCCACGATCTGCCCGTGTCCGCGGACGACGTGGTGGGCGAGGTCGGGCGCGGCTTCTACGCGCTGCTCGACGGCATCAATCCCGAGCGGATCGTGATCTCGGCCGAGGCGGTGGGGATCGGCTTCCGCGCGCTCGAGCGCGCGATCGCCTACGCGCGCGAGCGGATCGTGTTCGACCGGCCGATCGGCCAGAACCAGGCGATCGCGCACCCGCTGGCCGACTCGTACAGCGAGCTGATCGCGGCCGAGCTGTTGTGGCAGAAGGCCGCTTGGACCTACGACCGCGGCGAGCCGGCCGGACCGCTCGCGAACATGGCCAAGGTGCGCTGCGCGGACGCGTCGTTCCGCGCTTGCGACCGAGCGCTGCAGACGCTGGGCGGCTTCGGCTACGCGCGCGAATTCCACGTCGAGCGCTACTGGCGGGAGGCCCGGCTGATGCGCCTCGCGCCGATCTCGCAGGAAATGGCGCTGAACTTCGTGGCGGAGCACGTCCTTGGCCTGCCAAGGTCTTACTGAGACGTGGGATTTCGGAATCCCGCAGCGATCGGTTGCGGGCAACTTGCCTTGACCCTCCCGGAGGTGCTGAGTAACCTGCGGCCGCCCGTCGGGGGCCGTACACAGGACGGATGAGTCGCATGCCCCCAGTGCCCGACCATGCCCGCACGGCGGCTCACAAAGCCGGACGAGCGGCCGCGGCGATCGCGCTGTTGGCGTGGTGTCTCGTCGTCGTCGGAGCGCTGGTGCGCGCACACGGTGCCGGGCTCGCGTGCCCGGACTGGCCGCTCTGCTTCGGACAGGTGATTCCCGCGTTCGACCTGAAGGTCGCCTTCGAGTGGGGGCACCGCGCGATGGCGGGCGGGCTGACGCTCGCACTCGTCGGCCTGGCCGTGTTCGTGCTGCGTTCGCGCGAGCTGCGGCCGCGCTTCCGCACGCTGTTCGGCTGGATCTTCGCGCTGCTCTCGGTGCAGATCGTGCTCGGTGGGCTCACGGTTCTGCTCGGACTCGCGCCCTGGACCGTGACGGCGCACTTGTTGGTCGGGAACGGCTTCGTGGTTTCGCTGGTGTGGCTCTCTCGCGCGCTGTTCGAGTTCG
The DNA here is from genome assembly GCA_031396695.1 of Deltaproteobacteria bacterium. Taxonomy (GTDB): domain Bacteria; phylum Myxococcota_A; class UBA9160; order SZUA-336; family SZUA-336; genus VGRW01. The sequence goes on along the minus strand of JANNLG010000006.1, from coordinate 6,575 downwards.
CGAACGCGGAGCCGGTCGCGCGCGCCGAGCCGTCGAGCGCGACCGCGCGGCTCGGCTTCGTCTGCGCGGCGCTGCTCGTGCTTCAGCTCGCGCTCGGCGGCCTGGTCGCGAGCCACTACGCGGGGCTCGCCTGTTCGACCTTCCCGCTCTGCAACGGCGACTCGCTCGCGCCCACGCTCGTGGGGCAGGTCGGCCTGCACGTGTTGCACCGGCTGAACGGGTACGCGCTGTGCTTCGCCTTTGCCGCGTTCGCGCTCGCCGCGCGCGGCTCGGCGCGGCTCGGGCGGAACGCAGGGGTCGCCTTCGGAATCGTGCTGCTGCAGGTCGTCGTCGGCGTGGCGAACGTGCTGCTGCAGCTGCCGATCGAAGTCACGGCGCTGCATTCCGCGCTGGCGACGGCGCTCGCGATCGCGACGGCGCTGATCGTGCGCGAGCTGCTGGCCGCGCGCGCGGTAAACGCCGTCGACGCGCCCGCGCGCGGCGGGCGTATGCTCGAGGGCGCTCGATGAGCACGGCCGGCGAGTACCTCGCGCTCACCAAGCCGCGGCTGCTTCCGCTGGTGCTGTTCTCCGGTCTCCCGGCGCTGGTGATGGCGCAGGGCCGTTGGCCGTCCTTCGAGCTGGCCGCGTGGACGCTGCTCGGCACGGCGCTCGCGGCCGGTGCGGCGAACGCGCTGAACAGCTACCTCGAGCGCGATCGCGACGCGCAGATGGTGCGCACGCGCAGGCGCCCGCTGCCGTCGGGCAAGCTCGATCCAAAGCACGCGCTCGTGTTCGGCCTCACGCTCGGCGCGCTCGGCGCGATCGTGCTGTGGGCGGCGGCGGGGGGCGCGGCGGCCGCGATCGCGCTCGCGGCGATCCTCTTCTACGTGTTCGTGTACACGCTCTGGCTGAAGCCGCGCACGCCGTTCGCGGTCGTGATCGGCGGAGTCTCCGGGGCGATCGCGCCGCTGATCGCGGACGCGGCGGTGAACGGCCACGTCTCGGCCGCCGGCTGGATCCTGTTCTCGATCATCTTCATCTGGCAGCCGCCGCACTTCTACGCGATCGCGCTGTACCACCGCGACGATTACGCGGAGGCGCAGTTCCCGATGCTGCACGACCGGATCGGCGAGGACGCGACCCGCCGGCGGATCGTGTTCTGGATCCTGGCGCTCCTGCCGGTGACGCTCGCACCGTACGCGCTCGGCATGCTCGGCGCCGTCTACGCGGGGATCGCCGCTGCGCTCGGTGCGTGGTTCCTAGGCCAGGCGCTCGTGCTGCTGCGCCGCCGCGACCGGCCGAGTGCGCGGCGCACCTTCTGGGTGTCGCTCGCCTATCTGCTCGGCACGTTCGCCGCGATGATGGGAGATCTGGTCTGGAGGACGCTGGCATGAGGAGTCCGCTCGCTGCGCTCGCAATCGCCGTCTGGGTCTGTTTCGCGTGCGGCGGGGATTCGTCGAAGCCCGCACCTGCGCCGGTGCCGGCCGAAACGCCTGCGGCGCCCGCGCCGACGGCACCGAGCACGCCACCGCCCGCGCCGCCCGCGAGCGCGGTTCCCGAGGGCAACCTGCGCGGCGATGCGGCCGCCGGAGCCCAGGTGTACGGGACCTACTGCGCGAGCTGCCACGGACCGGAGGGGAAGGGCGACGGTCCGGTCGCGCAGACGCTCGTGCCGCCGCCCGCGAATCACACCGATCACGCCTACATGAGCACGCTCAGCGACGCGCAGCTGTACCTGGTGATCTCCAAGGGCGGCACAGCCGTCGGCAAGTCGCAGATGATGGCGCCCTGGGGTGGCGTGGTAAACGACGAGGGCATCCGCGATCTGATCGCCTACATCCGGAAGCTCTCGGGAACCTGAGCGAGGCTCCGAGGCCGTGGATCCGCGCTACTCGATCGTCGCCGCGCGCCGCGGCGACGTCGCGGCGCTGGGCGCGATCGAGCTCGCGGCAGCGCAGCTGCTCCGCGGCCACGCGCCGGATTCGGTCCTCGACGAAGTGTTCGACGAGGCCGACTTCCGCGAAGCGCAGTCGGACGGTCGACTGCTCGTCGCGTTGCACGAAGACACGCCGGTCGGCTTCGCGGTGGTCGAGCTACTCGCGCGCGACTTGCCGCACCTGGAAGAAGTGGACGTCCACCCGTCGCACGGCCGCCGCGGCATCGGCGCGGCGCTGGTTTGCGCGGTGTGTGCGTGGGCGGCCGCACGCGGCTACGCGCAGGTCACGCTCACGACCTATCGGGATCTGGCCTGGAACGCGCCGTTCTACGCGCGGCTGGGATTCGAAGAAGTTCCCGTCGCCGAATGGCGGCCCGAGGTCGCAGCGGTGTTTCGCGCCGAGGCCGCGCGCGGCTTCGATTCCGAGCGGCGTCTGGTGATGAGGCGCGCGCTCGGTGCGGGCGCGAGCGAAGCGCGCGTCCGCCTGCGGCCCACCACGCGTGGCGATCTCGACTTCGTCTTCGCGCTCGAGCGCAAGCCCGAGAACGCGAGCTTCGTCGGACAATGGACGAAGGACGAGCACGAGTCCGCGACCGCGCGCCCGGACCGCGATCACTGGATCATCGAGCGCGTCTCGAACTCGGAGCGCGCCGGCTTCCTGATCGCCTACGATCTGGTCGCGCGCGGCTTCGGCGCGTACCTGAAGCGGGTCGTGGTCGACGAGAAGTCGCGCGGGCTCGGGCGCGATGCGCTCGCGCTATTCCTCGAGCACGCTCGGAGCGAGCTCGGCGCGCCGTACGTGTGGCTGAACGTCTACGCCGAGAACGCGCGCGCGCAACGCGTGTACACGGCGCTCGGCTTCCGGGTTCTGAGCCTCGCCGAGCGCGCCGGTCTCGAGCGAGCGGAAGTCGGCGGCGATCTCTCCGAACAGCGGGTGGTGATGCGGCTCTCGCTCGAATCCGTGAAGCTCGAGACATGACGGAAAGCGAGCCGAGCAGCGATGCCGAGGCGAGGGCCTGGGTCGCGCGCCACCTGCAGGACGGCGATCCGTTCGGCGCGATCTACACCGCGACGGAACGGCACCGCGAAGCGCACGGTTGCGAGGCGTACGCGTCGTCGAACGGCCCGCTGCTCGGAGTGCTCGCGCGCAGCATCGGCGCGCGCCGCTCGCTCGAGATCGGCACGGCGCTGGGCTACACCGCCGCGTGGCTGGCGCACGGCGCCTCCGAGGGACGCGTCGATACGCTCGAGGCGGATCCGGGTCACGCCGAGCTGGCGCGGACGGAGCTCGAACGTGCGGGGCTCTCGGCACGCGTGCGCGTTCACGTGGGCGAGTCTCCACGTGCGCTCGGGAGTCTCGAGCCCGGCTACGACCTGATCTTTTACGACGCGAGCATTCCGAGCGTCGAGGAAATCGGCGCATTCCACGCGCTGCTGCGGACGGGCGGGTTGCTGGTGACGTCGAACTTGTTCCTCGGCATCTACGACGGCGACATGCCGGGTCTCGCGCACGGAGCGGAGAGCCGGCGCGCGCTGCTCGACCGCGCGCGCTGGCTCACGACCTTTGCCGATCTGAAGGCGCTCTCCGTTCGACTCTGAGCGAGCCCCGCGCCGCTACTCGCGCCAGTCGTTGGTCTTGCAGTTCCTGGCGTCGATCGCGCTCACCACCTGCAAGTAGCCCGGCCAGCCGAAGAAAGGGATGAAGCCGAGGTAGAACTTCCGCTTGGGCATGCCCTCGCGGAAGCCGAGACCCGAGTTGCTCATCTCGCCCCAACCCGGGTGCGCGATCGACTTCCACATCGCCGCGTTGGCCCGGCAGGTGGCGCGCTCCTTGGACGCGGACTCGACCGCGGTGCGTAGCTGCTCTTCGTTCGCGACCGGGTAGTAGGTGCCGCCGCCGCCGCTGGCCACGCACTCGAGCGTGCCGCGCTCCTGCTCGCCGATGTCGAGTCCCACCGAGTGAACTTTCACGTCGATGCCGGTGCTCTCGCGCACTTCGCGCGCGACCTGACACGGATCGGTGCCGCAGGTTTCGGTGCCGTCGGAGATCAGCACGATCGTGGACTTGCCCGGCAAACCCTTCAGTGCCTCCGCACCGCGCCGCAGCGAGGCACCGATCGGTGTCATGCCGCGCGGCTTCAGAGTCTTCAGCGCGGCGTCGACCGCGTGCGCCTGCACGGGCTGCACCGGCCGCAGCAAGTCGATGTCGTTGCAGTCGTTCTTCTCGCGCGCGGACTTCGCGCCATACACGATCAGTCCGACGTTCATGCCGGCCGGCATGCCGTCGACCAGTTCGCGCACCGCGTTGCGCGCGACGTCCAGCTTCACCTGGCCGTTCATCTTGCCCGCCATGCTGCCGGAGACGTCGAGCACGATCACCACGTTGGTGCGTTCGATCGCATCCTGCGCGCGCGCAGCGAACGGGGCGAGCAAGAGTGCGACGAGCGCGAGTCGGGTTCCCGTCGCGAGTGCGTTCGTCATGGTCCGGATCCTCCGAGGAGCGCGAGCATTCGTGCCAAGGATGCCCGATGCGCTGGGTGTCCGGAAGTCCGGCGCACCGCGAGCGCCGGACGCGGTAGACTGCGGTCATGACGCAAAGCGCGAATCCGGACGTGGGCGCCTTGCTGGCGGGTTTCATGGCGCAGGTTCCCGAGGCTTCGCGGCCGCGCTTCCTCGCGCTGCTCGAGCGCGGAGCGGCCGAACGCTATCGCTACTGGGCGGAGCAGCTGCCCGCGCACGCAACGGGGCTGCGCGCCTGCGCTGCGCGCGAAGAGGAGATCGCGACTCGTGCCGATGCGGTGGTGCCGATCGAAGCCGGCGCGCGCGAGAAGCTCGAGGCGCTGATCCCGAGCGCGCGCGAGGCGTACTACGCGATCTTCGACGGCGTTCCGATCCCGGACCAGCTTCGCATTCAAGCGGGCGCGGAGCGTCTCGGCGCCGGTGCCTGGCGCGGCATGGCCTCCGCGATGAAGGACGCACACGCGCGCAAGGAGCTCGACGCCTGCGCGCAGCTCGAGGAAGTCAGCGCAAGCTACCTCGACACGCTGGTCGCCGGCTGACGCGAGCTTGCGGATCGTCGGGAGTCCGCTCTCGCCGCCGCCTGCCGGCCATCTGAAGAATCGCGACGCGCGGTCCCCCGCGCTCCGGGTTGCTAACGCCAACCCGAAGCGCAGGGCGAAGCCACGTCCTACGACAACTGAGCCGCGCTGTACCCGAGAATCTCGCGAGCGATGATCAGCCGCTGAATCTGGCCGGTCCCCTCGTAGATGTCCGTGATCCGGCAATCCCGGAACCACTTCTCGAGCAGGAACTCGTGCGACACCCCCATCGAGCCGAGGATCGCGATGCAGCGCTGTGTCGCGGTTCGCGACACCTCGCCGCCCTTGGCCTTCGCGATCGACGCTTCCAGGTTGTTGGCTTTGGCTTCGCCCGAGAGCCAGGTCGCGTGCAGCACGTCGAGCATGGCGGCCTCGATGTCGGCCTCGATCTCGATCAGCTCCTGCTGGATCGCGGAGCGCGCGTGCGCGCCAGCGCTCCAGTCGACCTCGACGCCCTCCTTGGCCAACGATTCCTTCGTGAAATCGAGCGCGGCCTGCGCGATGCCGAGCCCGATCGCCGCGACCGCGGGGCGCGTCATGTTGAAGGTCTTCATCACGCCCTTGAAGCCGCCGCCGCCCTGCTTGGCGATCGACTCGTCGCCTCCGAGCAGGTGGTCGCGCGGGATGCGGCAGGCGCTGAACACGTAGGCCGCGGTGTCGTCGGCGCGGATGCCGAGCTTCTTCTCCTTGTGCGTGACCTCGAAGCCGGGCGTGCCCTTCATGACGATGAAGCTCTTGATGCCGGCGCGGCCCGCGGCCTTGTCGACCGTCGCCCAGACCACGACGCCCTCGGCGCGGCAGCCGGTGGTGACGAAGATCTTCTCGCCGTTCAGCACCCACTCTTCGCCGTCGAGCACCGCGGTGGTCTGCACCGCCTTCGAGTCGGAGCCGCAGCCGGGCTCGGTGATCGCCATCGCCAGCGTCTTGCCGCCCCAGCGCTTCTGCTGCTCGGGTGTGCCCGACGCGCGCAGAGCGGCGTTGCCGAGGCCGCCGCTGCCACGCCGCATCCGGACGGTGTAGTCGCCCCAGGTCTGGCCGGCGCTGATCAGCATGCTCATCACGCCCATCGACGAGTCGAGGTCGTCGCGCGATCCCAGGAACGCGAACGGGTTCTTGGAGTCCTTCGCCTCGGGAAGCTCGTCTGGCGCGAACTCCTCCTCGTGGTCGTCGTAGTAGCGGGCGTAGTTGCGGCAGATCAGCGCCTCGGCGCGCACGGCCGCCAGGATCTTCTCGTCATTCGCGGTGAGGGTGAAGTCGATCATCGCTGTCTCTCCTGATTTCAGAGCGCAGAGACGGCTTCGTTGACCGTCAGTGCGCGTGCGTTTCGGTACCACATCTCGACCGGGTACTCGCGGATGAATCCGTGACCGCCGAAGACCTGCAGGCCGTTGTCGGCGATCTTCATCACCTCGCGATTGACGTAGGTCTGCGCGAGCGTCGTGGCGCGCGTGGCGTCGAGGCCGTTCTCGAGCTGACTCGCGGCCTTCCAGAGCAGGTGACGCATGGAGTTCACCTCGATCTGCATCTCTGCGAGCATGAACGCGATCGCCTGCTTCTGAG
>JANNLG010000229.1:0-16911 GCA_031396695.1 Deltaproteobacteria bacterium | reverse complement strand
AGCGTCGCCACGTCGGTGTGCACGCGCGCGCCGAGCGCGCCGCGCAGCCGCGCGACGATCTCGCTCACGCCTCCGAGTCCCTGAAGTCGAGATCCGCGTCGAGCCGAGCACGCGCAAGCGCGATCTGCTCGCCGGCCTGCGCCTCGCTCCAGCCGAGCAGCTCGGCCATGCGCGCGGCGATCGGCGCGGCGATCGACGCGCGCGCATCGGCTTCGTAGAGCGCCGCGCGCGTGCGGCGGTAGAGCACGTCCTCGACCGTGGCGGCGCCCTCGTGCATCACGGCCCAGTCTACCTCGCCGGCGATCACGGGTGCGCCCGCGGCAAGCCGTTTGGCGCCGAGCTTCGCGACCGAATCAGCCTCGCTGCCGTACAAGCGCGCGAGCCGCATGCCCGTCACACCGTCGAGCCGGTACTCGCTCTCGAGCCCGCGCGCGATCGACACGAGATCGCCAGAGAAGTCTCCGCCGGGCAGCGGCTCGCCCTCGCCGACCGCGGCGAACGTGCGGCCGAGCACGCGCTCGATGCGCTCGAGCGTGCGCAGCGCCGTCGGCCGGTAGCCGGTCAGCTTGCCGCCCGCGATCGTGATCACGCCCGCGCGCCCGATCAGGATCTCGTCCTTGCGCGAGGTCTCCGCCGGTGGCTTGCCCGGCTCGGCGACCAGCGGCCGCAGTCCCGACCACGACGTGCGCACGTCCGAGACTTCGAGCTTCTCCGTGGTCAGATACCGGCGCAGCGGCTCGAGCAGATACTCGACGTCGGCGCGCGTGATCACGGGCCACAGATCCGCGCCGCGCGCGTAAGTCGTGTCGGTCGTGCCGATGAAGACGATCTCGTCGCGGCGCAAGGCGAATATGCCGCGGTGGTCCTGGGTCTGGAGCAACAGCAAGTTGCGCACCGGCAGGCGCGTCGCGGGAATGCCGATGTGCACGCCCTTCGACAGGTGCAGGAGCGGCGGCGCGGCCTCGTCCTCGAAACGGCGCAAAGCCTCGACCCACGCGCCCGCCGCGTTCACCACGCACGACGCGCGCACGCGCAGCTCACGGCCGCTCAGGCGACAGCGCGCGACCACGCCCGCCGCGCGCCCGTTCTCGAGCGTGATCTCGGTGACTGGCGCGTGGTTCAGGCTGATCGCGCCCTGCCCCGCGGCGGCGCGCAGGTTCGCCAGCACGAGCCGCGCGTCGTCGGTCAGGTACTCGCGGTACGCGCAGGCGAAGCGCCACTCGTTGCGGTCGAGCGCGGGCTCTTCCTCGTCGAGCTCGGCCGCACCCCAGTTGCGGTGCAGGTCGTCGCGTTCGACCGCGCCGAGCTTCTCGTAGGTCGTGATCGCGGCCCGGAACTTCAGCAGCGACGCGCGCGAGCGCACCGGCAGGACCATCCAGCGCCGCTCGGCCAGGTGCGGGGCCAGACGGTGGATCACCTTGCGCTCCAGCGCCGTCTCGCGGACCAGGCCGACTTCGCCCTGGGCCAGGTAGCGGAGCCCCCCGTGAATCAGCTTCGAAGAGCGGCTCGAGGTGCCGGACGCGAAGTCCTCGGCCTCGAGCAGGGCGACGCGCAGGCCGCGCAGCGCCGCTTCGCGCGCGATTCCGGCCCCCGTGATTCCGCCGCCCACGATCGCCAGATCGAAGGCATCGCGCTCGAGCGCGTCGATGGAACGCGCGCGCTCGGCCGTCGAGATGGATCCCGCCCGCGTCACTGGCCCCATGGTTTGCGCGTTCCCGAGCGCCCTGGCAAGGGTGGTTGCATTGCCCGCTGCATGTCGACCGATACAATCGGCGTCCGAATGCGGCTACCGGAGCATCCTCGACCCGAACGCTACGACCTGTCCTTGTGGGTGGATCCGGCCAAACCGGGCTACCGCGGCGAGGTCGAGATCGAGCTCGCGATCGCCACCGGCACGCGCACGATCGAGCTGCACGCGGTCGACCTGGAGCTCGGCGCCTGTTCCGCGAGCGACGCGCAGGGCGACCTGAAGGTCGCGAAGATCCGGCCCAGTCCCGAGCGCGAGACGGTCACGCTCGTGCTCGACCGGCCGCTCGAGGGCACGCGCGCGCGCCTGAAGATCGCGTTCGCGGCGCAGCTTCGCGCGGACCTGCGCGGGCTCTACCTCGCGCGTTCGGGCAAGCGCCGCTACGCCGCCACGCAGCTCGAAGCGGCCGACGCGCGGCGCTTCTTCCCCTGCTTCGACGAGCCCGACAAGAAGGCGCGCTTCCGCGTGCGCGTGACCACCCCCGCGCGAAACCAGGCGGTGTCGAACGGCGCGATCGTGAAGACCGAGAAGCGCGGCGCGCAGAAGACCGTGCACTTCGCGGAGACGCCCAAGCTCTCGACCTATCTCGTGGCGCTGGTGGTGGGCGAGCTCGAGGCATCGAAGGCCGTTCACGTCGGCCCTACACCGATCCGCGTCTGGTGCGTGCCGGGCAAGAAGGCGCTCGCCGGCTTCGCGCTCGAAGTCGCCTCGGAAGCGCTCAAAAGACTCGAGGTGTACTTCGGCCTGCCCTACCCGTACGGCAAGCTCGACCTGCTGGCCGTGCCCGACTTCGAGTTCGGCGCGATGGAGAACGCGGGCGCAGTCACGTTTCGCGAGACGCTGCTCCTGGTCGATCCGAAGACCGTCACGCTGGCCGAGAAGAAGCGCGTCGCGGAAGTGATCACGCACGAGCTCGCGCACATGTGGTACGGCGACCTGGTCACGATGGCCTGGTGGGACGATCTGTGGCTGAACGAGGCGTTCGCCACTTGGATGGCGTTCAAGATCGTCGACGGCTGGAAGCCCGAGTGGAAGATGTGGCTCGACTTCGAGTCGCACCGCGCGCCGGCCTTCGCGCTCGACGCGCTCGAGAGCACGCACCCGATCTACGGGCCGGTCGCGAGCGCGAGCGAGGCGACCGAGAACTTCGACGTGATCACGTACGAGAAGGGCGCGTCGGTGGTGCGCATGCTGGAGAGCTGGCTCGGCGCCAACGTGTTCCGCAGCGGCGTGCGGCGCTACATCCGCAAGCACCGCGAGGGCAACGCGCGCGCAGCCGACCTGTGGCGCGCGCTCGAGCACGCGGCCAAGCGCGCGGTCGAGCCGATCGTGTCGCCGTGGGTCGAGCGGCCTGGCTTCCCGCTGATCGCCGCGCAGCGAGTCGACAGCGAAGGCCAGGCGTACCTGCTGGTCGAGCAGGAGCGCTTCTTCGCGAGCCCGAGCCTGGGCGCCGAGGCGCGCGCCGAGACGCGGCCGATTCCACTCGTGCTGCGCGTGCGGCCGCAGCGCGGACGCGATCGGATCGTGCGCGCGCTGGTCGAGAAGAAGCGCGAGCGGATCCCACTCGGACCGTCGGCCGACGTGCGCTGGGTGTACGCGAACGCGGACGAGGCGAGCTTCGTGCGCGCGCTGCACGACGGCGCGATCCTGCGCGCGCTCGGCGACGAGCTCGGGCGGCTCGCGCCCGCCGAACGCATGGGCCTGCTCGGCCACCAGTGGGCGGGCGTGCGCGCCGACCGCGCGCCGCTCGCGGATTGGCTCGACCTGGTGACACGGCTCGGTGACGAGCCGGAGCCGGACGTGCTCGCCGCGGCGCACGGGCCGCTGGCGTGGATCGTGGATCAGGCGGTTCCGGCGCTGCCGGCCGAACACGCTTCACGATTCAGAGCGAACATCGCGGCGGTGTTCTCGCCCGCGTTTGCGAAGCTCGGCTGGACGGCGGCGAAGGGCGAGTCCGACGAGAAGCGCCAGCGCCGCGCCGCCTTGATCTCGATGTTGGGGAACCTGGCCGACGCGCCCGACGTGCTCGCGGGCGTGGAGGCGCAGATCGGTCCGTACTTGAAGGACCGCCGCACGCTCGAGCCGAACCTGGCGGGTCCGGTCGTCGATCTGGCCGCGCGCAGCGGCGACGCTTCGCGCTTCGACGCCTACCTGCGCACCATGGAAGCCGCGCGCACGCCGCAGGAGCGCACGCGCTTCGAGATGGCGCTCGGCGCGTTCCGCGAGCCTCCGCTCGTCGAGCGCGCGCTCACGCTCTCGCTCTCGAACAAGGTGCCGACGCAGGACGTCGTGCCGCTCTTGTGTCGCATGCTCGCGAATCCCGCCGCGCGCGAGCGCACCTGGGAGTTCATCCGCGAGCGCTGGACCGTGCTTTCGCCGCGCGTGTCGCCGGGGCTCGCGTCGCGGCTGGTGTCGGCTCTGCCCGCGCTGCAGAAGCCGCTCTACCGCCGGCAAGTCGCGAGCTTCTTCGCGACCCACCCGCTGCCGACCGCGTCGCGCGCGCTGAAGCAAGCGATCGAGCGCTTCGAGCTCGACGCCGACCTGCGCGCTCGCCTCGTGCCCGATCTTCGCAGCTACCTGCGCGGCGATTGAGCGGCGCGTTGGTTCTGTCCGAGGAACTGCTCGCCCGGCCGTTCTCGGCCGTGCGCGAGGCCTGCGCGGAAGTGGCCGCGGCGGCGCGACACGTCGCAATCGACGCAAGCGCGCTCGCGCGCTTCGCGGCCGAGCTACCGCTCGATGAGCTCGGCACGAGCCCGATGAGCTTTCCGGCGCTCGGCGGCGACGTCGAGGCGCTCGCCGCCTACACGCTGTGTCTGGACGCGATCAACTTCGGCTCGGGCTGGTTTCCCGAGCTCGCGAAGCGTCCCGGGCATTCGGGCTACCGCACGATCGAGGCGTCGCTGCGCGAGCACTTCGAGCAGGCGGGTCCGTTTCGCGCGCGCGAGCTGCGCGGCATCGACGCGCGCGCGGTCGCCGAGCTGCTCGGCCAGACGCCGCCCCTCGGCGCGCCGATCACCGAGCTGATGGAGCTCTTCGCGACCGGTCTTCGGGACCTGGGCGAGCTGGTCGCCACGCGCACGGGCGGATCGTTCGCGGGCTTCGTCGAAGAGGCCGGCGGTTCGGGGGCCGCGCTGGTCGCGAGCCTCCTCGCCATGCCGCTCTACCGCGACGTGGCCACGCACGACGGCATCCCCGTGCCATTCTTCAAACGCGCGCAGATCACGGTCTCCGATCTCGCGCACGCGCTGCCCGAGAGCCTCGGCCGCTTCCGCGACCTGAACGAGCTCACGATCTTCGCCGACAACCTGGTGCCGCATGTCCTCCGACTCGATGGCGTTTTGACCTTCGAGCCGGCGCTCATCGCACGCATCGACGCGGGCGAGACGATCGCGTGGGGCTCCCCCGAGGAGGTCGAGATCCGCGCCTGCGCGGTCGACGCGGTCGAACAGATGGTCGGGCTGCTGCGCGCGCGCGGCGCTTCGGCAAGCGCGCGCGATCTCGACGACTGGCTCTGGCGGCGCGGCGGCCGAGCGCAGTACAAGGCGCGGCCCCGTCACCGAACTCGTTGCCCGTATTATTGAATCCGGCTAGGGTGCAACCCGCCGCGCGAGCCGGGGCTCGCGGGTTTGGAGGAGAGGCCCGTGAAGATCGGCGTGCTTCGCGAGACCGCGGCCGGGGAACGGCGCATCGCGCTCGTGCCCGACGCGGCGAAGAAGCTCGTCGAGCAGGGCAACGAGGTCGCGATCGAAGGCGCGCGCGGCGCGTCCGTCGACTTCGCGGACGACGCATACACCGCGGCCGGCGCTCGGGTCGTCGGAAGCGCGGACGAGATCCTTGCGAACAGCGAGCTCGTCCTGAAGATCCAGCCGCCCAGCGCGAGCGAGATCGAGCGCATGCGCTCGGGCGCGGTGCTGGTCGCGATCCTGCAGCCCTACCAGCACGCCGACACCGTTCGGCGTCTGGCCGCGAAGTCGATCACCAGCTTCTCGCTCGACCTCTTGCCGCGCATCACGCGCGCGCAGGCGATGGACGTGCTCTCGTCGATGAGCACGATCGCCGGCTACAAGGGCGTGCTGATCGCGGCTGCCGCGCTGCCCAAAATGGTGCCGCTGCTGATGACCGCCGCGGGCACCCTGAAGCCCGCGCGCTTCCTGATCCTGGGCGTCGGCGTCGCGGGCCTGCAGGCGATCGCGACTGCGCGACGTCTCGGCGCCGTGGTCGAGGCGTTCGACATCCGGCCCGCAGTGAAGGAGCAGGTCGAGAGCCTGGGCGCGCGCTTCGTCGCGCACGAGGCGATCCAGTCCGGCGGCGAGGCGAAGGGCGGCTACGCGTCCGAGCTCACGCCCGAACAGCAGGAGCGCCAGCGCGAGGTGCTCGGCAAGCACATCGCCGACGCCGACGCGGTCATCTGCTCCGCGCTCGTGCCCGGCCGGCGCGCGCCGATCCTGCTCACGGAAGCGCAGGTCACCGCCATGCGCCCCGGCTCGGTGGTGGTCGATCTCGCGGCGGATCAGGGCGGCAACTGCGCGCTCACCAAGCCCGGCGAGACCGTCGACCACCGGGGCGTGCAAGTGCTCGGCCCGCTGAACGTGCCCGCGACCGTGCCGCTACACGCGAGCCAGATGCTGGCGAGGAACTTTCAGAACTTCCTTCTGCACCTGCTGAAGAAGGGAGAGCTGCAGCTCGACCTGGCCGACGAGATCACGAGCGGCTCGCTCGTCACGCGCGACGGCGAGATCGTGCACGCGTCCGTCGCCGCGGCGCTACGGGGCTGACTTCTTCGGCGCGGGCGCCGGCGTCGCGGGCGCGGGCGCGTCCTCGACGGTGATCTCGACGTCCTTCCGGCGCTTGTAGATCTCGCGCAGCTTCTGCTGGCGCTGCACCTCGAGCTTCCGCTCTTCCGAGAGCGTGTCGAGATCGAGCGAGCGCTTCGCCACGGCTTGCTTGGAGCGCTTGCACGCGCCCTCCATGTACGGGCCGCAGGTCGGGTTCGAGCAACAGACCGCCGCGAAGTCGTCGAAGCTCGCCATGGGCTTGGGCAGCGGCGCACCGTCCCAGGTGGCCGCGAACGCGGGGTTCAGGGTGACGGCGCCATTGAAGATGTCGCGCGCCTCGACCATGTCGTTGCTCTTCCACGCCGCCAGCACGAGGATGCGGTCGAGCTCGTCCTGCGGAGCGCCCATCTTCGCGCCCTTGTCCAGGTAGCGCCGCGCGTCGGCGAGCTTGCCCTGGTACACCGAGATGTGTGCGATGTTCGAGTAGTAGGTTCCGCCGCGCAGCTCCATGCGCTCGCGCAGGTTGAGCCGCAGCGCGTTCTTGAAGCTCGTCTCGGACGCGTCCAGGTCGCCCTGATATGCGGTGATGATGCCGAGCCAGGTGTGCGGCCGCGGCGAGGTGGGATCGATGCGAACGGCCTCGAGGATCTCCGTCTGCGCCTTCGACAGGTAGCTCACGTAGGCGGACTGGTTGCCGGCGTCGAGCTCCTTGCGCGCGAGCTGGTAGTAGACGTCGGCGAGCATCAGCCGCGTGTCGAAGTCCTCGGGATCGGCGTCGCGGCGCTGCTCGAGCTTCTGCGCCGCGCCCTCCAGGTTGCCGGTCTTGATGTCGTTGTCGACCGCGTACTGCGACGTGCCGCCGCAACCGGCGACGAAGATCAGGGCAGCGAGCAGGACGACCGGGACTCGAAACATGCGGGGCTCCTCGTGAGGGTCAGGCTCCGGCGAAGAACGCCTGGAGCACGCGAATCATGGGTGCCACGTCGGCGCTGCCCGCCAGCTCGCGGCACGAGTGCATGGAGAGCATGGGGTTGCCGACGTCGACGGTGGGAATGCCGGTGCGCGCGGCGGTGATCGGGCCGATCGTCGAGCCGCACGGCTGGTCATTGCGCGACGTGAAGTGCTGCGGTGTCACGCCCTGCCCCGCGCACAGCGTCGCGAATTCGCCGGCCGTGACGCCGTCGGTCGCGTAGGACTGGTTCACGTTCGACTTGATCACCGGACCGCGGCCGAGCACCGGCTTGTGTCCGGGCTCGTGCTTGTCGGCGAAGTTCGGGTGCACGGCGTGCGCCATGTCGGCCGACACCACGCGCGAACGCGCGCGCGCCCGCGCCAGCCCCTGCGCGGCGCCGCCCTTGTACGCGGCGACGATGCGCTCGAGGGTTTCGACGAGCAGGTTGCCGCCAGCGCCCTGCGCGCTCTCGCTGCCGACCTCTTCGTGGTCGTACAGCACGACCGCGCGCGTCGCGCGGCCGACCGTGCTCGCGGCCGCGGCGCCGAGCAGAGCCGACACCGACGCGTGACACGAGGCCAGATTGTCGAGTCGCGGCGCGGCGATGAACGCGCCGTCACTGCCGATGATCGCGGAAGGCTGGGCGTCATAGAGCATCAGGTCGAAGGCCAGGATCTGATCCGGCTTCACGTCCGCAAGCCTTTGCGCGCGGAGCTCCGTCGCGATCAGCTGCGCGAGCGGCGGGGAGTCCTCGAGACCCACGAGCGGCAGCGCCTGCGTCTGCGGATTCAGGTGCAGACCCTTCTCCTTGAGATCCCGGTTCAGGTGGATCGCAAGGCTCGGCACGCGCGCGAGCGGCCGGCTGAAATCGAGCAGCACGCTGCGCAGCGCGTCGCCCTCGCGCAGCGTCACGCGGCCGGCGATCGAGAGATCGCGATCGAGCCAGGTGTGCAGGAGCACTCCGCCGTACGGCTCGACCGCGAGCTGGCGGTAGCCCTCGGAGCTCTTGTCCGCGTTCGGCTTCAGCCGCAGGTTCGGCGAGTCCGTGTGCGCGCCGACGATCCGGAAGCCGCCGTCCACCGGCGACTCGCTGCCGATCTGGAACGCCACCAGGCTGCCGCCGTGCCGCACGACGTAGCGGCGATCGCCCGGATCGAGCGTCCACAGCTCCGTCTCGGCGCACTCGCGAAAGCCCGTGCGCGCGAGCCGATGCACGGCCTCGGCGACCGCGTGGTACGGCGTCGGCGAGGCGTCGATGAACGCGACCAGATCGCGCGCGGCATCCGACATCGGCGCGAGGGTAGCGGCCTATCAGGTAGAATGCCGCGAGGCCGCAATCGTCCGGCCAGGGAGGCGTGAAAGCCGTGTCCACCGTGGCCACCTTTGCCCAGAAGAACCCGGACAAGCCGGCGCTGATCTACGGAGACGGCGAGCACATCGAGACCTACGGCCAGCTCGAGCAGCGCTCGCGGCGGATCGCGCACGTGCTGCGCCGGCTCGGGCTCGAGTTCGGCGACAGCATCGCGGTGTACCTGGCCAACGACGACCAGTTCTTCGACGTGTACTGGGCATGTCACCGCACCGGCCTCTACTTCACGCCGGTGAACTGGCACCTCGCGGAAGACGAGATCCAGTACATCGTCGACAACTGCGACGCGAAGCTGATCGTCGCGCACGCGCGCTTCGCCGAGATCGCCGCACGCGTGGCGTCGCGCGCGCCGAAGCTCGCGTCGCGCGTCTCGATCGGCGGCGAGATTCCCGGCTTCGTCGCGCTCGAAGACCTGATCGAGGACGTGCCGGTCGACGCGCCGCTCGCGGACGAGCTCGAGGGCTCCGTGATGCTGTACTCGTCCGGCACGACCGGCAAGCCGAAGGGCGTGCGCCGGCCGCTGCCGCACGTGCCCGCGGGGCACCCTTCGGTGCTCGCGGGCGTGGTCGGGCTGGTGTCGCTGTTCGGCATCAACGAGCACGACCGCTACCTGACGCCCGCGCCGCTCTATCACGCCGCGCCGATCGGCTTCACGTCGTCGATGCAGCGCATCGGCGCCACCGCGATCGTGATGCGCCGCTTCGACGCGGAGGACGCACTGCGCATCATCCAGAGCCAGAAGATTACCGCGTCGCAGTGGGTGCCGACGCACTTTCGCCGACTCACGTCGCTGCCCGAGGCGACGCGCGCGAAATACGACGTGTCGAGCCTGCGCGTTGCGGTGCACGCCGCCGCGCCCTGCCCGATTCCGCTGAAGGAGCAGATGATCGCGTGGTGGGGCGATGCGATCGTCGAGTACTACGCCGGCACCGAGGGCGGCGGCACACTGATCCGCGCGCAGGAGTGGCTGGCGAAGAAGGGATCCGTCGGCCGCCACTGGGCCGGCGGGGTGGTGCACATCCTCGACGAGGACGGCGCCGAGATCACCGCGCCCGACAAGGAGGGCGCGATCTACTTCGAAGCGCCCGCCGACGTCGCCGCGCGCTTCTCGTACCACAAGGACGAGGCGAAGACCGCGTCCACGTACCGCGGCAACCTCTTCACGATCGGCGACATCGGCTACAAGGACGCCGACGGCTACGTGTTCCTGACCGACCGCCAGTCGAACATGATCATCTCGGGCGGCGTGAACATCTACCCGCAGGAAACCGAGAGCCACCTCGTCATGCACCCCAAGGTGCAGGACGTCGCCGTGATCGGCGTGCCGAACGAAGATCTCGGCGAGGAAGTGAAGGCCGTCGTCGTGCCCGCCGCCGGAGTCACACCAGGCCCCGACCTCGAGCGCGAGCTGATCGCGTTCTGCCGCGATCACATCGCGCACTACAAGTGCCCGCGCACGATCGACTTCGCGAGCGAAGTGCCGCGCACCGAGACCGGCAAGATGGCCAAGCGCAAGCTCCGCGAGAAGTACTGGGCGGGGAAGTCGAGTCGGTTGGTGTAGCGCCCGCGCCTCGCCTGTCTGTTTGTCGGCGCCTCGCGCGTCATCGAGTCGAGGAGACAGAGATGATCACCGTCACCGCGTTCAAGTGGGTTCCCCCGTTCGCGCAGGGGCTCGTGCGCGACCTGCGCGTGCGCTGGGCGCTCGAGGAGGCGGGCCTTCCCTATCAGGTTCGCCTGCTCGGACAGGGCGAGCAGACTTCGCCAGAGCACCGAGCGATGCAGCCGTTCGGTCAGGTCCCGGTCTACGAAGAGGACGGCCTGGTCCTGTTCGAGTCGGGCGCGATCGTGCTGCACGTGGGAGCGCGGAGCGAAGTGCTGCTACCGGCGGATCCGATCGCACGCGCGCGCGCGGCCATGTGGGTGTTCGCGGCGCTCAACTCGCTCGAGGTCGTCGTGCAGGAGCTCGCCAGTATCGATCTGTTCGCGGCGGACCAGGAGTGGGCGAAGCTGCATCGGCCGGAGGTCGAGCGCGACGTTCAGCGGCGTCTGGCCGAGTTGTCGAACGCGCTCGGATCGCGCGACTACCTCGAGGACCGATTCAGCGCCGGCGATCTGATGATGACCACCGTGCTGCGCATCCTTCGCCACACGAATCTGGTCGACGCCGACCCGCGCTTGAAGGCGTACCAAGCGCGCTGCGAGGCGCGTCCCGCGTTTCAGCGCGCGCTGCGCGATCAGATGGCGCCGTTCGCGAGCGCCTAAGAGCGGCGTCAGCCAGTGCTGCCGTGCAGCAGCCGCTCGGCTCCGGTCGCGAGCTCGGCAAGAATCGCGCCCGCGGGCTCGATCGAGCTCACGTTGCTGACCGACTCGCCGCAATAGAGCGCCATCGCGTCGATGTGCCCGGTGGTCGTGCGCGTCGGCGGGATTACCGAGAAGCGGCCGATCGGTAGCACCTGTTCGCCGTCGCGGATTTCGCCGACGACGCCGTCTTGCAGCTTCTCAGCGGCGGCGATCGCGGAGCGTAGAACGCGATGCGGAGCGTCGGGCCACATGCCCGAGTACGCCTCCGTGAGAACCGTGTCCGCCGCCGACGCCGCGAGGATCGACCTCACGTACGAGGGATGCGCGCCCGACTCGGCCGAGGCGATGAAGCGCGTGCCGATGCGTGCCGCGCTCGCGCCGCAGGCGAGAACCGCGGCCAGGCTGCGCGCCGTCGCGATGCCTCCCGCCGCAACGACGGGAATTCGCACGACGTCGAGAACCTGAGACAGGAGCGGAAGCAGGCTCGATTCGCCGCGCACGTGTCCGCCCGCCTCGGTTCCTTGCACGACGATGAAGCTGCAGCCCGCGCGCTCGGCGGCCACCGCCTCGGGCAGCGACCCGATCTGCCAGCTCACCAACGCGCCCGATGCGCGCGCGCGCTCGACCAGCTTCGCGTCCGGCTCGCCGTAGAAGAACTCCACCACACGCGCGCGGCGCGCGGCGACCGCGAGGCTGTCGGCATCGAGAAACGGAATCAGGAAGTTGACCCCGAACACGCCCTTCGATCGCTTCGCCAACTGCTCGAGCGTCGCTTCGAGCATCGCCGCCGTCTGAAGCGTCGCCCCGACCATCCCGAGCGCACCCGCGTCCGCGACCGCTGCCACCAGCTCCGGCGTCGTGATGCCCGGCATCGCCGCCACCTGAATCGGGAGCGACGTTCCGACGAGGCGCGTGAACGAGGTGGCGATCACGAGCGCGACGTTACCACGGCCGCCGGCGCCGAGCGGGACGGCGGATGTGGACGAATAGTAACGTTTGACGTTATTATCCCCCGGACTCGGGCCGGAACTGCAATGCAGCGCGCATCGCAAGCTGCTTCTGCTCCACGCCGCTCGTCGGCTGAACGCGCTCCGAGTCTCACTCGGGCAAGCGATTGAGTCGCTCGCGGGAGATCGCAAGGGTCCACAGAACGTCGAGATCTGCGACTACCACTAGGTGAGACCCCGATGCCCCGACGAGCCCACGCGCCGGTTCACCCCGGCGAGATCCTCGAGAAGGAGTTTCTCGAGCCTCTCGAGCTGACGCAGTACAGAGTCGCGAAGGACATCAAAGTTCCCGCGCGCAGAATCAACGAGATCGTCCACGGAACGCGCGCGATCTCGGCGGACACCGCGCTGCGGCTCGCCCGCTACTTCGGGACGAGCGAGGAATTCTGGCTGAACCTGCAGATGCACTACGACCTCGAAGTCGAGCGCGATCGACTAGGGCCTCGCCTGCGGAAGGAAGTCGCTGTCTTCAAACGAGCGAGCTGAGCTTCGCCCTCAGCTCCAGCGATCGAAGCTCACGATCGACTCCGCTGGCGGACGCGTAGCGGGCTTGAAGTCCATGCCCTTCGTGTACGCGACCGGCAGCAGCGCGACCTGCGTGAACTGATCGAAGGGAATGCCGAGCAGCTCGGCGGCTTCCTTCTCGCGGTTCGCGTGCAGCGTCGTCAGCACCGAGCCGAGCCCGCGGCTGCGCAGCGCGAGCTGGAAGCTCCACACCGCCGGGAAGATCGAGCCGTAGAATCCGCCGCGCATGCCTTCGGGCACGCCGCTGTCGGGCAGCCGCCCGGCGATGCACGGGATCACGTGGACGGGGACATTGGCCAGGTTGTCGACCAGCCAGAGCGCGGACTCGTAGACGCGGCGGGTCTGCGCGTCACCTGCCGGTGTCGCCTTGAGCGCCTGCTCCAGGTACTCGGCGCCGCCGCGGCGGTAGATGTCGGCGAGCTTCGCGCGCTTGGCGGCGTCGGTCACGATCACCCAGCGCCAGCCCTGGCGGTTCGAGCCGGTCGGCGCTTGCTGAGACAGGCGCACGCACTCGAGCAGCACGTCGCGCGGGACGGGCTTGGCCAGGTCGAGGCGCTTGCGCACCGCGCGCGTGGTGGTGAGCAGGCGATCGACGGTCGCGAGCTCGAACGCGCCGGGCCCGAGCGTGTCGTCGCCCATCGCGACCGAGAGCGTCACGCCGAATTTCTCGATCAGCACGCCCGCGTCCTCGCGCACCTTCTTCCACTCCGGCGAGTGTGTGCTGCGCTCGAGCGACTCCTTGTTGTCGAAGATCATCTCGGCCACGCGGTACACCGCGGGCGCGCCGCCCTCGAGACCGTCCGCGGTCAGCGACGTGACCAGGCGGCGGATCTCCGGCACCGCCGCGGCCAGCGGTGCGTGAATGCCGACGTAGTGCTTCTCGAAGGCGGGCTGGTCGGCCGGCTTCGGCGCGGACCACATTGCGTAGAGCTTGTACATGCGGTCTCTCCCTCGTTGACTCGTTCGCGGACTAGCTGCGCTCGGCGGCTTTCTCGACGTAGAAGCGCACCAGCTCGAAGCGGTCGTTGCCCCAGAACATCTCGTCGCCGACGAAGATCGTCGGCACGCCGAACACGCCCCGCTCGATGGCGGTCTCCGTCTCGCGCGTGAGGCGCTTCTCGAGCTCGGGCGTGCGCGCGCGCGCGAGCACGGTGTCGGCGTCGAGGCCCGCGCTCGCGATCAGCTCCTCGAGCACCGACTCCTTCGACAGGTCGCGCGCACGGGCCCAGCGCGCGCGATACGCCGGATAGTGGAACTCGCGGAACTTGCCCAGGTCCTTCGCGACCAGCGCGCAGCGCAGCGCGAGCGAGCTGTCGGACTTGTACAGCGCGCGCGCGTCGGGCGAGATCTCGGCGCCGATCGCCTCGGCCCAGTGGCGGATGTCGTTCGTGGCGTTGGCCTGCTTGCGCGGGCCGAGCTCGAGCGGCTTGCCGACCCCGGCCTCGACCAGCCGGCGCAGGTGCACGGGCCGGAACTCGATCTCGACGCCGAGGTCGCGGAAATACGCCTCCGCACGGCAGCTGCCGAGATAGGCCCACGGACACGCGTAGTCGAAGTAGAGAGGTAGCTGCATGGCGCGCAGCGTATCATGCGCCGCGCATGCAACTCGACTTCGCGGAGCTCGAGCGCGAGATGGCGCAGCAGATCGAATCCGGTCTGCGTCCGTCGCTTCAGATCGCCGTCGACTTCCGCGGCGAGCTCGTGTTCGAGCGCGCGCTCGGCGAACGCGCGACGGTCGATTCCGCGTACCTGCTGTGGAGCTCGACCAAGCCGCTCGTCGCGGTCGCGCTGCTGCAGCTGGTCGAAGAGGGGCGCGCCGCGCTCGACGACCGCGTCTCGAAGCACTTCCCCGAGTTCGGAAAGCTGGGCAAGGAGCGCTGCACGCTGCTGCACCTGCTCACGCACCGCGGCGGCTTTCCGGACTCGAAGCCTGCGACGCGCGCGGAGCTGCTCCGCATCTCGCGCGATTGGAGCGCGAGCCTCGCGTTCATCTGCAACATGGAGGCGGCTTGGGAGCCGGGCACCGACCGCGGCTACCACCCGCTCTCCGGCTGGTTCGTGGTCGGCGAGCTGGTCCAAAGACTCGACGGCCGGTCGCTCGCGGACGCTCTGAACGCGCGCGTGCTCGAGCCGCTCGGCGTGCCGCGCGACGGCTTCTGCCTGGGTCGGCCGCAGGATCTCGCCGCACCGCCCATGACGGTGCGCACGCGCGACGTGAAGAACGCGCCCACGCAACGCGAGGCGGAGTTTTGGAACGACCCGCAGACCCACGCGGCCTGCATTCCCGGGGCGCTCGGCATCGCGCGCGCGCGCACGCTCGCGGCGTTCTACCGCGCGCTGCTCGACGGCGGACGGGCGAAGCACGGGCGCATCCTGTCGGCCGAAATGGTGCGCACGGCCACCTTCCCGCACGTGGTCGGCATGCGCGATCGCACCATGCTGCGCGACATGCCGTGGGGGCTGGGCATGCACCTGAAGCACGTGCTGCCCGCGGTCGACGACTGCGGAAAGCGCGCGACGCCGGGCACGTTCGGCCACGGCGGGCACTTCATGGTGAACACCGGCTGGGGCGATCCCGGGCGAAACGTGGCGGCGGCGATCCTCTCGAATGGCCTCGCCGAGCCGGTCGCGGGCATGCGCGCGGTGTGCGCGCTTTCCGACGCGATCCACGACGCGGTGGACCGGGCGACGGGCGTGTCACGCGGCTAGACTTCACGCATGCGCACGAGCGAGATCGCGCCCGGACTTCTGCTCGCCATGCCCCAGCTCGAGGACCCGAACTTCGCGCGAGCGGTGGTGCTGATGATCCAGCACAACGATCAGGGTTCGTTCGGGATCGTCGTGAATCGGCCGAGTGAGACGCCCGTGATCGAAGTAATGTCGCCGCTCGGCATGCGCTGGCGCGGCGACCCGTCGGCGGTGTTGTGGGTCGGCGGTCCGGTCGCGCCCGAGTCGGGCTGGCTCCTGCACGAGCCGACCCGCGCGATCGCCGGCGAGGGCACGGTCGACGTGGCGGACGGCATCGCGCTCTCCACGTCGCCCGAGCATTTCCGGACGTTGGTCGAGAAGCCGCCGACCCGGCTGCGCTTCTTCGCCGGCTACGCCGGTTGGGGCGCGCACCAACTCGAGAGCGAGCTCGCGCAGGGCGCGTGGCTCACGGCCGACGTCACGCCCACGCTGATCTTCGACACGCCGCACGAGCGCATGTGGGAATCGGCGCTGCGCTCGCTCGGCGTGGAGCCGGGGGCGCTTGTGCCCGGCGTCGGGGTTCACTGATCAAGACAGGATCCGCCGCAGCGCGGCCTCGATTTCGGGATCGCGGAACGCAAAGCCGCTGCGCTCGAGCTTGCCGGACGAGACGCGCGCGCCGCCGAGCAGAAGCTCGTCGGCCGCTTGGCCGAGCGCGAGCCGCAACAGCGAAGCCGGCACGCGCAGGAACGCCGGCCGCCCGAGCACGCGCGACAGCGTGTGCGTGAGCTCCGCGTTCGTGACCGGCGCCGGCGCGACCGCGTTCACCGGGCCAGTCAGAGTGGTCGACACGAGACAGTGTCGGAGCGCGCCTACCAGATCGTCGAGCGTGATCCACGAGACGTACTGCGCGCCGGTGCCCATTTTTCCGCCGAGCCCGAGCCGGAACGGCATGAGCATGGCCGGCAGCGCGCCGCCGGCGGGATCGAGCACGACGCCGATGCGCACGTTCACGACGCGTAGCCCGGCCTCGCGCGCGGCGTCGCAAGCGCGCTCCCACTCGACGCAGACCTCGGCCAGGAAGCCGCGGCCGGGGCGGCTCGTCTCGTCCAGCCACTCCCCGCCGCGATCGCCGTAGTAGCCGATCGCCGAGGCGGCCACGAGCGCGGGCTTGGACGACAGGCGCGCGAGCGTCGCGGCGACGAGCCGCGTGCTCACGGTGCGGCTCTGCAGGATTTCGGACTTGCGCGCAGGCGTCCAGCGCCCCGCCGCGATGCTCGCGCCCGAGAGGTGGACGAACGCGTCGATCCCCTCGAGCGCCGCGGGATCGAGCAGGCTGCGCGCCGGATCCCAGAGCACCTCGTCGGGGCCCGCAGGCGCGCGCCGCACCAGCCGCACGAGCCGATGGCCGTCGGCGCCGAGCGCGGCGCAGAGTCGCTTGCCCACCAGGCCGGACGCGCCGGCGATCGCGATCCGCTTCACCTCGTGCCTACGCGCCGCTGGTCGCGGTCGCGGCGGGCACGAGCCGTGGAATCATCGGCAGCCAG
>JANNLG010000169.1:0-12080 GCA_031396695.1 Deltaproteobacteria bacterium | reverse complement strand
GCGGCGTGCTCGAGCCCGCGCCCGTCGACGAGAGCGCCGGCGCCTGCTAGCGCAGCATGCCGACCGAGCGCGCGGACGGCCGGACCGCGAGCAGCGCGAGC
The DNA here is from genome assembly GCA_031396695.1 of Deltaproteobacteria bacterium. GTDB lineage: Bacteria > Myxococcota_A > UBA9160 > SZUA-336 > SZUA-336 > VGRW01. The sequence goes on along the minus strand of JANNLG010000169.1, from coordinate 11,979 downwards.
CCGCCGATCAGCTCGACGGCGAAGATCGGCCAGATGCGTTCGCTCGGCGCACCGTCGATCAAAAGGCTCGCGACTCGGCCCGCGACCTGGCCGAGCAGCAAGAGCGCACACACGTCACCGAGCAGCGCGTTCTCGACCCTCCGCGCGGCGAGCGCGAAGATCGCGGCCGTCGCGAGCCACAGCCCGACGTAGATCGCGCGGAACTCGTTCAGCGCATCGGTGTTCGCGAGCGTGTAGCCGAGCCCCTTTGCCATTTCGTGCGGCACGACGAGCGAGCCGACCGCGATCGCCGCGAACACGAGCGCGACCAGCGCGAGCAGGATCCGTCGCGCCGTGCTGCTCTTCACGTCAACTCCACACGCGGCGGAACGCGAGTCCGGTCGTCGCGTTCGCTTCGAGCAGATGAACGTCGGGATTGCTCAGCGCCTGCCAGCCCGCGAAGCCGAAGCCCGAATCGATCGAGTGGAGCACCAGGCTGAGGAGCTGTCCGTGGCTGGCGATCACCACCAGCCGATCGCGCGCCGCGGACTCGAGCAGCGGCCGGATCGCTTCGAGGCCGCGCGCGAGTGTCTCGGCGCCCGACTCGCCGCCGGGCACGCCGAACTTTGGATCCACGAACGACCGCGCCACCACCTCCTGCCAGCCGTCGATCGGCCTTGGCGAGAGCGTGCGCTCGGCGAGCCGCGCGTCGAGCTCGATCTCGAGTCCGAGCTTGCGCGCGAGCGGCTCGACCGACTGGCGCGCGCGCAGGTACGGGCTCGACACGATCCGCGCGATCGGGCGTGGCGACAGGAAGTCCGCGAGCGCCTCGGCTTGCTCGCTTCCACGAGGCGTCAGCGGTGCATCGTGCGCCTGCCCCGACGACTCGCAGTGACGAACCAGGAGCGCGCGCTCCACGTTCAGCGCGCTCCGGCCTCGCACCCGCTCGGCTTGAAGGTGCGCTCCGTGGCCGCGGGGAAGCGCGCCAGCAGACCCGCAGCGCGGCGCGGCCGCACGATCAGCTCACCCCCGCAGTTCGGGCAACGACCGCTGAGCTTGTCCTCCGCGCAGCGCACGCAGAACGTGCACTCGAACGAGCAGATGCGCGCGTCGCCCGAATCGGGCGGCAGGTCGCGATCGCAGCACTCACAGCCGGGTCTCATCTGCAGCATGGCGTCGACTCACTCCTTTCCCGAGACGTGGTAGCGCAGCTCCGGCGCCGGGAAGCCCGCTTCGCCGAACGACTCGCGGATCGTGCGATTGGTGTCGAAGTACACCTGCCAGTAGTTGTCCTGCGAGCAAGATGGGCGCACCGCGAGCACCGGGCCGTAAGCGCTGAACTCGAGGATCTCGACCACAGGCGTTGGATCGCGCAGCACGTTCGGGATGCGCGCGAGGCGCTCCTGCAGGAGCTGCATGGCCGCCCTCGGCTCGACGCTGCCGGCGATCTGCGCCAGCAGGTCGACGCGCCGATACGGCGTCGCGGAGTAGTTCTGAATCGTGGCCGATGAGATCGCGCTGTTGCCGACGAAGGTCTTGATGTTGTCGGGCGTGAAGAGGGTGGTCGAGAACAGGCCGACCTCGTCGACCGTGCCCGTGACTCCGCCGACGGTCACGAAGTCGCCGGCCTTGAACGGCTTCAGCACCATCAGGAATACGCCCGCCGCGAAGTTCCCGAGCAGCCCGCTCCAGGCGGCGCCGATCGCGAGGCCCGCGCCCGCCAGCAGCGCGGCGAAGCTCGTGGTCTCGATGCCGAAGAATCCGAGCAGCGCGACGACCAGCACGACGGTGAGCGTGATCGACAGCGCCGACCCGAGGAACCCGACCACCGTAGGATCGATCGGCTGCCGGCGCAGTCCGCTCTGCACCAGGCCGACACTGAACTGGATCAGGCGGCGCCCGATGATCCAGAGCGCGAGCGCGCCGGCCGCCTTCAGCGCGAACTGAGTCAACCACAGGGCGATCGCGGGCAGGTAGCTGGCGAGCTGATCGGAATCCATCGGGGGTCCGCCTCCTAGGTGTGTTCGTCGTCGCGGGGGGTCTTGGCGGCGGGCAGCAGCGGCAGTTCGCCCTTGGTCGGCTCCGCGAGCAAGCCGGCCTTGGTGTAGATCTCGAGCTTCGCGCGCGTGTCGCTGATGTCGAGGTTGCGCATGGTGAGCTGGCCGATCCGGTCCTGCGGCGAGAACACCGAGTCGCCCTTCTCCATCGTGAGTCGTTCGGGCTGGTAGGTGAGGTTGGGACTCACGGTATCGAGCAGCGAGTAGTCGTTCCCGCGCCGCAGCTCCAGCGTGACCTCGCCGGTGATCGCGCGCGCGATCCAGCGCTGCGAGGATTCGCGCAGCATCATCGCCTGCGGATCGAACCAGCGGCCCTGGTAGAGCAGCCGGCCGAGGCGGCGGCCGTTCTCGCGGTACTGCTCGATCGTGTCCTCGTTGTGGATACCGGTCACCAGCCGCTCGTAGCCGATGAAGAGCAGCGCCATGCCGGGCGCCTCGTAGACGCCACGACTTTTTGCCTCGATGATGCGGTTCTCGATCTGGTCGCTCATGCCCAGCCCGTGGCGACCGCCGATCGCGTTCGCGTCGAGCAGAAGCCGAATCGGATCGGTGTAGGCCACGCCGTTCAGCGCGACCGGCATGCCCTCTTCGAAGCGCACGCTGACGGTCTCGGCTTTCACGACCACGTCGTCGCGGAACGAGGCGACGCCCATGATCGGCGTGACGATTTTCACGCCCGAGTTCAGCCGCTCCAGATCCTTTGCCTCGTGCGTGGCGCCGAGCAGGTTCGAGTCGGTCGAGTACGCCTTCTCGACGCTCATGCGGTAGCCGAAGCCCGCGCGCTCCATGTACTCGGACATCTCCTTGCGGCCGCCGAGCTCGTCGATGAACGCCTGGTCGAGCCACGGCTTGTAGATGCGCAGGCCCGGGTTCACGAGCAGCCCGTAGCGGTAGAAGCGCTCGATGTCGTTGCCCTTGTAGGTGCTGCCGTCGCCCCAGATGTTGACGTCGTCTTCCCTCATCGCGGACACGAGCAGCGTGCCGGTCACCGCGCGGCCGAGCGGCGTGGTGTTGAAGTACGGCACGCCCGCGGTGGAGATGTGGAACGCGCCGCACTGCAGCGCCGCGATGCCCTCCTGCACGAGCGCGCGGCGGCAGTCGATCAGGCGCGCCTGCTCGGCGCCGTACTGCTTCGCGCGGCGCGGGATCTCGTCGTAGTCCGGCTCGTCCGGCTGACCGAGATTCGCGGTGTATGCGTACGGGATCGCGCCCTTCTGGCGCATCCAGTGCAGCGCGGCGCTGGTGTCGAGGCCGCCCGAGAAGGCGATGCCGACGCGCTCGCCGACCGGAAGGCTCTGCAAGATGGTGCCCACGGCGGCATCGTAGCTGGATTCTTGCGCGGAGTTCAGGCCAACATCGGGCGCGGTCACGCCGCGCGAGGAGGACAGACATGGCCTGGGAGTTCGACACCGATCCCGAGTTCCAGCGCGAGCTCGACTGGATGGACGCGTTCGTGCGCGAGGAGCTCGAGCCGCTCGACTTCGTGGTCGCGAACCCCCACGAGATCGCGAACCCGATCCGCGCCGAGCTGATCCCGCCGCTGCAGAAGAAGGTGCAGAAGCGCGGACTGTGGGCCTGTCATCTGGGCCCCGACCTCGGCGGTCCCGGCTACGGCCAGGTGAAGCTCGGGCTGATGAACGAGATCCTCGGCCGCGCTCGCTGCGCACCGACCACGTTCGGCTGTCAGGCGCCCGACTCAGGCAACTCCGAGATCCTCGCGCACTACGGGAACGCGGCCCAAAAGAAGCGCTTCCTCGAGCCGCTCCTTCGGAACGAGATCGTGTCGTGCTTCTCGATGACCGAGCCGCAGGGCGGCGCGGACCCGAAGGTGTTCACCTGCCGCGCCGAGCTCGAGGGCGACGAGTGGGTGATCAACGGCGAGAAGTGGTTCTCGTCGAACGCGCGCTGGGCGTCGTTCCTGATCGTGATGGTGGTGACCGATCCGCAGGCGCCGCCGTACCGGAGCATGTCGATGCTGCTCGTGCCGTCGGACACGCCGGGGATCAACATCCTGCGCAACGTCGGGCTCGGCGGCGAGCGCAGCGACCGCGGCGCGCACGCGTACATCCGCTACGAGAACGTGCGCGTGCCCAAGGAGAACCTGCTCGGCGAGCGCGGCGGCGCGTTCGTGGTGGCGCAGACGCGGCTCGGCGGCGGTCGCATCCACCACGCCATGCGCACGATCGGGCACGTGCAGAAGGCGCTCGACCTGATGTGCGAGCGCGCACTCTCGCGCAGCACGCAAGGGGAGATGCTCGCGCAGAAGCAGATGGTGCAGGAGAAGATCGCCGACACCTGGATGGACCTGCAGCAGTTCCGCCTGTTCGTGCTGCAGACCGCCTGGAAGATCGACAAGTACCGCGACTACAAGCGGGTGCGGAAGGACATCTCCGCGATCAAGGCGCTCATGCCGCGCGTGTTCCACGACGCGGCCGCGCGTGCGCTGCAGGTTCACGGGTCGCTCGGCGTGTCGAACGAGATGCCGTTCGCGGAGATGCTGATCGAGTCGTTCCACATGGGCCTCGCCGACGGACCGACGGAGGTGCACAAGGTCACCGTCGCGCCAGGTTCGCGGGCGAGCGCGTGCTCGCCTGCCCGCGCAGGTTGCCGAGCGCGTCGTAGCTGTAGGTTCAGGTCACCGCGCTCGTCGCGCCGGTTGGCTTCTCCCACGGACCGACCGCGGTCTTCAGCCGCGAGAGGCCATCGTACGTGTAGCTCCGGCTCACGGCCTCGGCGCCGAGCGTGCCGGTCTGCGAGGTGAGCCGGCCAAGGCCATCGAAGGCGACGGTCAGGTCAAGCGGCGTGCTCGATGGGACGACGCCCTGCACGCGCGTGAGCCGCGCATTTGTAGCGTCGTAGCTGTAGGTGTTCGTGACGAGTGTGGCGCCGCCCGCGGCCGCGCCGACCTCGATCGTCTTCATCCGGCCGAGCGCGTCGTAGTCCGCGGCCTTGAGCACAGTTCCTTTGAAGGCCGGGTTCGCCGCATCCGCGAGGATCGTCGTGAGCCGAAGCCCGTCGTAGCTGTAGTCGAACGTCTCGCCGTCTGGGAAGAGACGCTCCTTCACGCGGTCGAGCTCGTCGTAGACGAAGACCTGACCGAACTCCTTCCCCGCCGTGCGCTGGATGACGGCGTCGCGCCGGCCGGCGGCGTCGTACCCGTACAGATACGTCGTGCCGCCGGTCGCGTTCACTTGGATCAACTGCGCGAAGTCTGCGTTCGCGTTGTTGTTCTCGTACACGAACGTCGCGTTCGCGACGCCGTTCCCGGTCGGCGTGAAGCTCTTCGCGGTCGGCCGCTCGAGCGCATCGTAGGTGTAGAGCTGCGTGCGTGCCGAGCCCGTGCCCGGGTGTTGCGTCCGCTCCTTCACGAGCCCCGCGTCGTCGCACTTTTGGACTCACGCGCCTGAGTCATGGTCGTCGAGCTTCATGCCGCGGCTGGGGCCAAGCGAGACACAAGAGACCGAGAGCTAGTGCTGCGGAGATCAGCAGCGGCGCGAATCCCGCAACATGCCCTGTGACACTCTCGCCCCGCAGACCGTCCGCACTTGCCAGAGTCACCTTTGTGAGATTCCACGCCGAGTGCCCGGCAACACACGCCCAGATGGACCGCGTACGGACGAACAAAGTTCCAAGCACCAACCCGAGCACGACAGCGGAGCTCGCGCCAACTACCGATAGATGAAATGCGCCGAAGAGAAGCGACGCCGCTACAACGGCAGCTGGATGCGCAGCTCGATGCATCAGGGACCGCAATAGAATTGAACGAAATATCGCTTCCTCCAGAAGCGGAGTCAGAAGGACTACTGAAACATAGTCGGTGACCCGCGCGGCGAGCGAGACTGCCTCTAATCCCCCACCGGCGTCGAATCCGACTAGGCCTAGAAGGATGGAGGTGGCGAATGCGAAAAGGAAGCAACTCATCGTTGCCTTAGCTATTCCGAACCCGACGTCTCGTCGCGGTGGCTCCATCGCCCCGAAGACCCGGACCCCATGAGAGACAGCGAAGGCGATCGCAGCCACCTGGGCTCCAAGAGCTGACAGGCGCTTGGCAACGATCCATACATCGCCGTGATCAACCGGCGACGGAAGAAACAGTGCCATCATGATGCCGAATGCCACATCGCCGGCAATCAACACAAGCAGCGTCTGACTCGACACCGCGAGAGTTGGTTCCCCTACTCCGGAGCCGGCCTCGGACTGCGATCTCATGGTCTCCATCCACTCCGGAGGGCGGCGACGAGGCTGCCTGCGTCGCTACGGGCGGGGGTCCAATTGGTCGTGGCTACCAAACGGGACCGAACGCAGATTGGAAGGAAAAGGAAAACGGCGCACCGGATCCAGTGGGGACTTGCCCGGGGTCGGGATTCGAGCTGCGAGAAGCACCTTCGGGTTCGATCGTTAGCTCCTTCTTGAAGCTCGGTGGCCTCTGACTCGGTGGTCGTGGCGAAGCGGGTCGCGGCTGACTCGGTCCGTTTCCGGGTTCCCGCGATCTTAGTTCGCCCTCGATCGCCTCGATCCTCAACTCCAATCGAAGCATCTCGAGTTCAATGAAGAGCGCCTGCCCAGCAAACCAGAATGCGGCGATCAGCATATTCGTTCCATCAGCTCCTGTGTCAGTGGCTGCGTCCTCGCCGGCTACAACCGAATTGTCGACCGCTTGTTGTGCCGCCTTCTCAAGCCCTGCTAGGCGCGCTCGCGCGAACTTCAACTCGCCGAGAAGCTCCCTAGTCCTCTGATCTGATGGATTGTCGGACGACGTGCCTGGTTCAGTTGCTGGAACTCCAGTAGAGAATCCAGGGTCGACAGCCTGTCCTCCGTCGGGGTCGGTGAAGAAGGTCGGCGCGTTCAGCACATACGTGAACGGATTCAGTCCTTGCGAATCGAAGCCTTGCACCACTTCGTCGGGCGAGGCGAAGCGTCCCCACTTCGCGTTGTAGAAGCGCGCGCCGTAGTTGTAGAGGCCGCCCGCTTGGTCATCTTGCGGCTGTCCCGTGAAGCGGTGCTGGACCGCGAACGTGCCGGTGTGCGCGATCGACTCTCCGAACGGCGCGTAGTCGCGCGTCTCGACCACGACGCCGCTTTGATTCACGGCGCCGCGGATCGTGCCGAGGTGATCGACGAGGTAGGCGAGGATCGGCTCGCCGTGGCGGCCGTAGGTCCCCGGGCCCGACGTCAGCGTGGCGGCGTGCGCGGTGTACGGCAACGCGACGAGCGTGAACGAGAGCACGCCGACGCCGGGGACGGAGAGCCACACTGGAGCACGGCGCCGCAGCGTCATGCTCACGAGACCGACAAGCCCGAGCGCGAGCAGCGCCATTGCAGCCGGCGCCGCGAGCGGCTTCGCGTACCGGATCACGATCCGCAGCGCCGGCGGCACCAACGCCGTCGGCGCGGTGTAGCTCGTCGCCAGGCTCGCGATCCGCACCCCTTGGATCGAGAAGTACTTGTTCGAGCGCAGCGCCGTGATGTCGTACTCGAAGTCGTCGCCGACGGACACGATCGACGACGTGCTCCCGCTCGGTCCCGTCACCGTCAGCACGAGCTCCCCGAACACGTCGTAGCTGTACGTCGAGCTCTTGTGTTGCGAGAGCTTCCCGAGCGCGTTCCAGATCAGCGTCTCCGTCGGGAGCGACGGCCGGCTGATCGTGTTCACCTCGCCGCCCAGCGTCGCCGCGAGCGTCTCGGTCGGCTGGTTCGCTTGCGCGAACGACGACAGGAAATGCGGCTTGGTCGCGTGGCCGTACCACCAGGTGCGCGTGTCGGCCAGGTTCGCGGGTGAGCGCGTGCTCGCCTGACCGCGCAGGTTCCCAAGCGCGTCGTAGCTGTAGGTCCAGGTGATGTTGCCCGTCGCGCCGGTCGCCTTCTCCCAGGGACCGACCGCGGTCTTCAACCGCGAGAGGCCGTCGTAGCTGTAGCTCCGGCTCACGGCTTCGGCGCCGAGCGTCCCGGTCTGCGAGGTGAGCCGGCCGAGGCCGTCGAAGGCGACGGTCAGGTCGAGCGGCGTGCTCGACGGGACGGCGCCGAGCACGCGCGTCAGCCGCGCGTGCGTCGCGTCGTAGCTGTAGGTGTTCGTGACGAGTGGGGCGCTACCTGCGCCCTCGCCCACCTCGATCGTCTTCATGCGGCCGAGCGCGTCGTAGTCGGCGGACTTGAGCACCGTCCCTTTGAAGGCCGGGTTCGCCGCATCCGCGAGGATCGTGGTGAGGCGAAGCCCGTCGTAGCTGTAGTTGAACGTCTCGCCGTCGGGGAAGAGCCGCTGCTTCACCCGGTCGAGCTCGTCGTAGACGAAGACCTGACCGAACTCCTTCCCCGCCGTGCGCTGGATGACGGCGTCGCGCCGGCCCGCGGCGTCGTAGCCGTAGGTGTACGTCGTGCCGCCGGTCGCGTTCAAATGGATCAACTGCGCGAAGTCGACGTTCGCGTTGTTGTTCTCGTACACGAACGTCGCGTTCGCGACGCCGTTGCCGGTCGGCGTGAAGCTCTTCGCCGTGGGTCGCTCGAGCGCGTCGTAGGTGTGGGCTTGCGTGCGCGCCGAGCCCGTGCCCGGGTGTTGCGTCCGCTCCTTCACGAGCCCCGCGTCGTCGTACTTGTAGATCCACGCGCCCGAGTCGGGATCGTCGATCTTCACGCGCCGGCCGAACGTATCCCACTGGATCTCGGTGACGTGATCCTGCGTCGCGCACTGCGCGCCCATGTTGAGCTGTGTGCAGAGCGCGGCGTTGTTCGCGATCGGGTCGCGCACTTCGTAGAGGCGGTCGGCCGCGTCGTACTTGGCCGTGACCAGGTACGGCGTCGTCGCGCTGACCGCGTCTTCGTACTGCGCCACGCGAATCAACCGCCCGAGCCCGTCGACCGAGCGCTCGGTGCGTTCCTTCCGATTGCCCGGCGTCACTGCGCCGAAGTAGGTCTCGTCGATCACGGTCCAAGGCGCGTAGGTCTGCACTCTCTGCGTGACGGCGTCGGGATCGAGCGCGATCGTCGGTCGACCCAGCGCGTCGTACGAGAACGTGCGGATCTGTCCGCCGCCGGTGAAGTACGGCAGCGACTCCGTGCGCAAGCGCCCGCGCGAGTCGAAGGTGCGATCGACGATCGCGGTCTGCGACTGCTTGCCCGGCGACTCGTTTCGATAGATCCGCGACAGGCCATCCATGGACTGGCGCTCGACGAGGTCGGAGAAGCCCGACCGAATGACCCGCGTCTCGAGCACGTTCTGGCCCGGAGATCCTGACCCCGGGAGTGTGTACGACCGCGTCTCGAGGTAGGCGCTGGTCGGCCGCTCGACGCGGATCACGCGCCCGAGTGCGTCGTAGCCGAGCAGATCCGCTTGGCCCTGCGGAGCCGTGACGCTGCACGGCAGGCCGAGCGCGGGCGGCGGCGAGAATCCGCCCGAGCAGCCGGTGTACGCGAGCGTGGTCGTGAGCGGCCGCAGCGGCAGCGACACGTCCGAGCCGCGGCTCACCGAGACCGGGAAGGTCTGGTACGTGGAGTCGTAGGTGATCGTCGTGCGCAGACCGTTCGCGTCGTCGGCCGTGACGGCGCCGGTCGACTGCGTGGGATTTCCGTAGGCGTCGTACACGATCGTCGCGACCGTCTTCTCGACGTCGATCACGAGCGGGTTCGCGGTGTAGTCGGTCAGGAAGTCGCGCACCGAGACGACCAGGCCCTTGTTCGAATCGGCGCACGAAGCGACGTAGCAATGGCGGCGCTTGGAGTAGACGTTGCCCGCGTTGTCCTTGACCGTCTCGAAGTTCACGCGTGAGACGATCGAGGGCCAACTGCTCGCGGCGGTCGCGTAGGTGTACTCGGTGATGCGTTCGTCGCCCACGACGTTCTGACCCGTCGCGAGATTCCACTCGCCCCACTCCTGGAGCTTCGCCAGGTTGTAGTTGGCGTCGATCGGCGTGCCGAAGTCCCACGAAGTGCGGCGCACCTTCTTGGTCGCCTCGCTGCCCTCGACGTTCTCGACGACCTGCGTCGCGGGCAGGCACTTCGTCCACTGCGCGGGCACAGCGCCGCCGCCCGTGACCGTCTGGTAGGTCATTGATTCGCGCGCGAGCACCGTCGCCCCGAGCGCGGTCTGCGCTGATGCTGGGTTCATCGCACAGATGCGATCGGTCAGGTACGTCGACGTCGTCTTCGTCGCGTCCACGCCGTTCTCGACCTGCGTCGTGATCACGGTGCCGAAGCCGCGGAACTCCTTCTCTGCGTAGTCGAATGCGCCGTTCGCGTAGGCGAACTTCGTGACCACGGCCTGCGTTCCGGCTCGGCCATCTCGGTAGCGCACGCGCGTGACGACGGGTTTGGTGAGCGAGAAGCCGGGATTCGCAGGCAGACCCGCGGCGTCCTTCATCTGTGCGGCGCCCTGATAGGTGAACTCGACCACGCCACCGAGCGGATCGGTCGCGCGCAGCAGCAGCCCCGGCAACGCCGCGCTCGGCAGATTCGGATCGCTCAAAGCGTTCGGATCGAGCGCGCCCGCGTTCAAGATCACTCCGACCTGGTAGCGGAGCCGGTCGAGCACGCCGTCGCCGTTCACGTCGCGGAGCGACGCGGAGACCGCGTTGACGGTGTTCCCCTCGACGCAGCCCGGAGAGATCGAGCCGCCGTCGGACGGAAAGACCTTCACCTGGCTGCTGAAGCCGTGGCCGGTGCCGAACTGGACGCTCCAGTTCGGGTTCGAGGGATTCGCCCCGCCCGCGTTGATCCAGTCGAGGAACCCGTCGCCGTTCAGGTCGTACGTGCCGATCACCGTGCAGGTCGTGTTGGCGCCGAGTGAGGCGTTGACGAAAGGCACGGTCTCCTGCGCGTAGAAGCCTGCGCCGTAGCCGTACTGGACGCCGTTGCTCGTGACACGATCCGCGAGGCCATCGCCGTTCTGATCCGCGAGGATGACCGTCGAAATCATCCCGCTCGAGGTGTCGTTCTGGATCGGCGCGGAGAGCGGCGCCGGCCAACGCAGCGGCTCGGTGCCGAAGTCGAGGTACGGTCCGCTCGCGCCGGTCTTCAGCCCCCGATTCGCGAACACAGCCCAGCCCGTCCACGACGGCCAGGCTTCGTCCTCACTCGAGCCGTCCCAGTACATGTACGGGCCTTCGAGCTGCGTCGCGACCAGATCCGGCCGGCCGTCGCCCGTGACATCGACCATCCCGATGGTCACGTTGACGTCGCCGTTGGTGGCGGTCTTGGTGAAGCGGATGTACGGCCAGTCGAACACCTTCGTCCACGCGGTGTTGTTGAACTCCCAGGCACGAGGGAGCTCGAACGCGGTGTTCATCGGCGGCTCGAGAAAGCCACTCGCGCTGCCGCGACGCAGGTAGTACGGCACCGGGCTGTTCGGGTACCCGTACACGAAGAGGTGGTCGAGGTAGCCGTCGCCGTCGAAGTCCTGGACCGTGCTGCCCGCGATCGAGCTGTACGAGCCCACCGTGCTCTCCGAGAAGAGCAGCTTGTACGACGACCACGGCGTTCCGAGTCCGTACGCTGACCACGAGCTGCAGCTCTGGCCGGGTCCGGGGCGGTAGCGCGTGCCGGTTCCGAGCGCGACCGAGACGATCCCGGCCGACGTGCTGCCGGTGTTCGTGACCTCGTAGAGATCGCCGAGCCCGTCGCGGTTCAGGTCGGCGATGGTCCTCAACACGCCATTGGGCGAGAGCGACCCGACGAGGCCGCCGTCCGGCCAGCAGCTCGTCGCGCTCGCGTTGAAGCTCGACTCCGCGCTGGCGAAGAGACCGCGCGATGCGGGCCGGAAGGAGTAGTCGAAGGTGTACGGCGGAAGCGACGCGACGCCGTCACTGCCCTTGCGCGCAACGCTCGCGAGCTGACTGCGCAGCGAATCGGGATCCTGGCTGTAGGTCAGGTCATAGCGAGTCACGAGCGCGCTCGAGTTCGCGCGCACCTCGATCGACGTCACGCGCCGGTTCGTCTGCTGCCGGAAGCCGGCTCT
>JANNLG010000160.1:0-16054 GCA_031396695.1 Deltaproteobacteria bacterium | reverse complement strand
CGCGTGAGCTGGCCGAGCGTTTCGGCTGGCGCGAGCACGCGAGCGCCGTGCTCGCACTCTGGCAGCCGCGTACAGCTCGTCGACGTCGCTGCGCACGCCCAGGAAGTGCACCCGCCCGCCGATTCCGAGCGCGTCGGCCTGACGGCGGTACTCGCTCGGGTCGCCCGCGCGCGCGACCACGCGCGCGCGATTGCGTTTCAGCACGGTGACGCTGGACGGTGTCGAGCCGGAGCGAAGCGCGGCGACCCCCTGGCGCTGCGCACCGCGCTGCGCATGAACGCGCTGCCAGAGTGCGAGCACGGCGCTCGCGTGCTCGCGCCAGCCGAAACGCTCGGCCAGCTCACGCGCGCGTGCGGCGATCGCGCGCAGCCGCGCGGGATCCTCGAGCGCGCGGAACGCGGGCGCGAAGTCTTGCTCGCAGACGAAGCCGTTCACGCCGGTCTCGATCAGGTCGGCCGCGCCGTTGCGCCGAGTGGTCGCGACGGCGACGCCCGCGGCCATCGCCTCCAGGCAGACGTTCGCGAACGGGTCGTAGCGCGTCGGCAGCACGAACAGATCCGCAGCCGCGTACAGCTCGTCGACGTCGCTGCGCACGCCCAGGAAGTGCACCCGCCCGCCGATTCCGAGCGCGTCGGCCTGACGGCGGTACTCGCTCGGGTCGCCCGCGCCCGCGACCAAGAGATCGGCTTTCGCGCCGGCCGCGGCGAGACCCGCGATCGCGCGGTCGAGTCCCTTGCGCGCGAAGCCGCTGCCGACGAAAAGTGCGATCGGACCGTCGAGTCCGAGCTCAGCGCGCACGCGTGCGCCGCTCTGTTCGCGCAGGCGGGGGTGGAAGCGCTCGAGGTCGACGCCGTTGTAGATCACCGCGAGCCGCGCTCGGGAAACGCCGTAGCGCTCGGTGAGCTCGCCGGCGACGAGCCGGGAGTTGCACAGGATCGTCTGGCGTTCGTCGCGAAACACCGCCTCCTCGATCGCGAGCAGCGCTCGGTGACGCGGCGAAAGCCGGCGCAGCAGACGGGGATGCGCGTAGACGCTGTCCATGTAGGCCGCGTGGCTGCCACCGCCCGCGCGGTACACGTCCTGGTGACGGGTGCGCGAGAAGGCCTGCACCACGTCGAAGCCGCCGCTCGAGGTCGCGCGCGCGGCCCGGCGCGAGAAGTCGAGCACGCGCAGCGGCTGCCAGAAGCTGACGCCGCCTAGCGTCTCGACGCGCACGCCTGGGGGCGCTGGCTTGGAGGCCTGGCGACACAGCACGGTGAGATCGACGCCGAGCGCGCCGAGCTCGCGGGCGAGCTGCCAGGCCACGCTCTCGACGCCACCCGGGCCGGGACGGAAATTCTCGATCGTGATCGCCGCGCGCACAGGCAGAGACTAGCCTGGCTGCCGCGCGCAATCCCCGCCGGCTCGCGCCGATTCCGCCGATCCCCGCTATCGTGACCGGACCGTGGAGCTCATCGAGATCGAGATCGTCGCGGACAAGACCGGACAGAGCACGTGTGACAGCGGCTTTCTGCGCGTGTCGCGGCTCGAGCTGCGCAACCGCTACGCGGACGGATCGCGCTCCGCACCCTACCCATGTGACATCGTCTCGCGGCCCGGCAGCGACGCCGTGGTGGCGGTGCTGTACGAGCGGAGCGAGCACGGCGGGGTGCGCGTGCTGCTGCGCGAGGCGCCGCGCGCCCCGGTGTACTTGCGCAGGCACAAGCGCTTCGTGCACCCCGACCCGCGCGAGTATCTGTCGATCACCGAGGTCGTCGCCGGAATCGTCGAAGAGGCAGACGGGCCGGGCCCGGCCGGCCGGCGGCTTCGAGCCGCGCGCGAAGCGCACGAGGAGGCGGGCTGCGAGATTTCCGCGGAGCGTTTCGTCGAGATCGGCGGCGAGACCTTCGCGAGCCCCGGCACGAGCGACGAGAAGCTGTACTTCTGTGCGAGCGAGGCCGACCTCGGCGCCGCGCGCGAGGCGCCCGGTGACGGCAGCGTGATGGAAGAGGCGGGGCGCCTGGTCGTGATGGATCTCGCGGCGGCGATCGAAGCCTGCCGCAGCGGCGCTATCCCGGACATGAAGAGCGAGGTCGCGCTGCTGCGGCTCGCCGATCACCTGGGTTGGCTGCCGGAGCTGCGGATGTTCGCGTCCGAGCTGCCGTCCGAACTGCGTGCGCGCTACCGCCGGTTGGGCGTCGCGCCGGCGGGCGGTCCCCGCGCCGAGCCTTGAGCGCGCCGCGCGTCGCGCTGGTCGGTGCGCGCCGCGCGCGGCAGGGACTCGGTCCGTTCGTCGCGCGCGACCTCGACGCTGCCGGAATCGAGATTCGCGCCGTGATCGGCACCAGCGCCGCGAGCGCGTCGAGCGCCGCGCTCGAGCTCGCGGAACGCTTCGCGATTCGCGCGCGCCCGCACGCGAGTCTCGACGCGCTGCTCGCGAACGAGTCGATCGACGCGCTGGTGATTCTGTCGCCGGCCGAGACGCACGAGCGCTTCCTGCGCGCGGCGCTCGACGCCCGGCTGCACGTGCTGTGCGAGAAGCCACTGCTGTTTGGGAACGGCGATCTCGCGCGAACCGGAGGCGAGCTCGCCGACGCATTTCGCGCGCGCGCGCTCCTGCTCGAAGAGAACTGCCAGTGGCCGCGGGTGCTGGGCGCGTTTCGCGCCCTGCATCCGGCTTGGGACGGACGCGCGCGCGCGAGTTTCTCGATGCTGCTCGCGCCGGTCGGCCAGGGCGTCGACGCGTTGCGCGATTCGCTCTCGCATCCGCTCTCGCTCTTGCAGGCGCTCTGTCCCGACGCGGATCCGCGGCTCGAAGCGATCGGCTTCGAGCGCGTGAGCGACACGCCCGCGACGCTGCGCGTCCGCTTTCGCTACTGCACGAGCCATGCGCGAGTTTCGTGCAGTGTCGATCTGCTCGCCGACGCACCTCTGCCGCGGCCGGCCTCGCTCGCGATCGACGGCTTGCGCGCCGAGCGCAGGATCCGGCTCCCCGAGTACCGCATGGAGCTCGCGGACGGAGCGCGCGCGGTCCCGCTGCCCGATCCGCTGACGCAACACCTGGCGGTGTTCGCTGCGAGCCTGCGCGCGGTGCTCGCCGGGGCCAGGCCTCCGGACCCCGCGCCGATCGCGCGCCGGCTCGAATTGCTCTCAAGCCTGGTTGACGCCTTCCCGGACGCACGCAAGCATTGCCCGATCTGACCGGGAGAGGTTCGAGCTCATGCACGCAATCCACGATTTCACCGCCAAGCTGCGGCAACCCTCGCTGGCGCCGCAGTTCGAGGCCTACCTGGAGTGGCGCCGCGCGCTGCAGGCGGCCCGTGGACGCGGAGAGCCCGACCCCGCGCCGCCCGACCTGGCGCCCCTGTCGATCAACCTGGACCTGACCACGGCCTGCAACTTCAAGTGCACGCACTGCGTCGACTGGGACATGTTGAACACGAAGGACAAGTACCAGGAGCAGGAGCTCAAGGACGGCTTGAAGCTGATGCAGTCGCGCGGGCTGCGCTCGGTGATCCTGATCGGTGGCGGCGAGCCGACGCTCTATCCGCGCTTCGCCGACTTCGTGCGCTTCCTCAAGGATCTGCAGCTGCAGGTCGCGATCGTCTCGAACGGCAGCCGTGGCCACGTTCTGCTCGAGGCGGTTCCGCCGCTGGACGAGCACGACTGGATCCGGCTCTCGCTCGACGCGGGCTCGAACGAGCTGTTCGTGAAGATGCACCGGCCGGCCGATCCCAAGATCGACCTGGACGCGATCTGCGCCAGGATCCCCGAAATCAAGCGCGCCAATCCGCGCGTGCGCATCGGCTTCTCCTTCATCATCACCTGGAGCGGCGCATCGCGCGACGGCAACGAGATACTCGAGAACGTGCACGAGATCGAGCTGGCGGCCGAGCGCGCGCGCCGCTCGGGCTTCGACTACATCGCCTACAAGCCCGTGCTCGAACGCCAGCCCGACGGCGCGGAGGTGATGGATCCGGATCGCGCGAATGCGGACCTGGCCGCGATGCTGGTGCGCATCCGCGGCTCGATCGAGCGCGCGCGCGCGTTCGCCGACGACAAGTTCGAGGTCTACGAGAGCATCAACCTGCGCATGCTCGAATCCGGGAGCTGGCGCGAGATGACGCGACAGCCGCGCACCTGCCACATGCAGGCGCTTCGACAGGTGGTCTCGCCGCTCGGCCTGTTCAACTGTCCCGCGCACCGCGGAGTGGCCAAGGCCCGC
This sequence comes from Deltaproteobacteria bacterium, assembly GCA_031396695.1. Classification (GTDB taxonomy): domain Bacteria; phylum Myxococcota_A; class UBA9160; order SZUA-336; family SZUA-336; genus VGRW01. The sequence goes on along the minus strand of JANNLG010000160.1, from coordinate 11,850 downwards.
ATCGCCGGCCCCAGCGCCTACAAGGACGAGGCGACCGCTCAGCAGACCGGCCAGAACCTGCTCGTAATCCTCGATCAGTTCGACGCGAGTCACGAGTGCCGCGAAGTGACCTGTCTCTACAACGGCGTGAACTGGTGGATCGAGAAGCTCGTCGCGAATCCCGACCAGCCCTTCAAGTCGGAGATCGGTGAAGAGCGGCTCGATTGGTTTCTGTAGAGGCGGCTGGCGTGCCGCGCGAGCGGTCCGCCCCGCGCCGCATCCTGGTGCGGCTGCCGAACTGGGTCGGCGATGCCCTGATGGCGACGCCGGCGCTGCGCGCGTTGCGCCGCGCGCACCCGGAGGCCGAGATCTCCGTCGCGGCGGGCGCGCCGATCGCGGCGTTGCTCGCTGGTCTCGGCTCCGTCGATCGCTGGCTTGCCAAGGAGGGACGCGGCGCGCGCGCACTCTTTCGGCAAGCGCGCGCGCTGTCGTCGCTCGAGTTCGAATGGGCGGTGCTGCTGCCCGATTCGGTGCACGTCGCGCTCGCGCCGTGGCTCGCGCGCGTGCCGGTGCGTGCGGGATATGCGCGCGATTCGCTGCGGCGCGCGCTGCTCACGGTCGCGCTCGCGCCCCCGCAGATCGACGGCAAACGTGTGCCGATCTCGATGATCGAGCGCTACCTGCGCATCACGCGCGCGCTCGGCTGCGCCGATGCCGGCCTCGATCTGGAGCTTCCGGTCGACGCGCTGGCGAGCGAGCGCGTCGCGAAGCGACTCGCACTGGCGGGCGTCGTCGAGGCCGAGCCGCTGGTCGTGGTCACGCCCGGAGCGAGCTTCGGCGCGAGCAAGCTCTGGCCACCGGAGCACTTCGCAGCGGCCTGCATCGGACTGCGGAAAGAGCGCGGACTGCGCACGCTGCTGGCCCCGGGGCCGGGTGAAGAGGCCGTTGCGCAGGCGATCGCGGCGCGCGTCGGCGCGTCCGCGCTCGTGCTCGACGCTCCGGTGACCACGCTGGCGGAGCTCGCGGCACTGATCGCGCGCGCGAAGCTCGTGCTGACCAACGACACCGGTCCGCGTCAGATGGCGGTGGCGCTCGGCACGCCGGTGATTTCGCTGCTCGGACCGACCGACCCACGCCACACCGCGCACCTGCTCGAGCGGCAGCGCGTGCTGCGCGAGCGGGTCGAGTGCAGCCCGTGTCACCTGAAGGTCTGCCCGATCGATCACCGCTGCATGCAGCGGCTGGCGCCCGAGCGCGTGCTGGACGCGGCCGCGGAGCTGCTCGCCTGAGCGCGCGCGTGGTCGCCAACTATCGCGAGCTGGCGCCGCTCGTCCTGCGCGAGCGCGCGGCGGGCCGCTGCGTGGCGCTCGCGAACGGCTGCTTCGACGTGCTCCACGTCGGTCACGTGCGGCTGCTCACAGAGGCCCGAGCGCACTGCGACGTGCTGGTCGTGGCCCTGAACAGCGACGAGAGCACGCGTGCGAGCAAGGGGCCCACGCGTCCGCTCGTGCCACTGGTCGAGCGGCTCGAGATCGTCGCGGCGCTCGCGGGCGTGGACTACGTGACCAGCTTCGGCGAGCCGACGGCGGACGCGCTGATCCGCGCGCTGCGTCCGGACCTGCTGGTGAAGGGCACCGATCGCACACCCGAGAACGTGCCGGAGCGCGACACGCTCGCGGCCTGCGGCGGGCGCGTGCTGATCTGCGGCGATCCGAAAGCGCACTCGTCGAGCGATCTGATCCGGCGTCTCGGCGGTTGAAGGCGACACGCGTGCGCAGGGCCGTCGCGTTCGGGGTCTGCGCGTTGTTCGCGCTCGGCTGCGACCGAGCGTCGATGCAGCCGGTTCCGCGCGAGCTGCGCATCAATCTCGAGACCGAGCCGCCGTCGCTCGATTGGAGCCTGGCGACCGACGGTATCTCGATCATCGCGATCCAACAGCTCATGCGCGGGCTCACGCGCCTGGGCCGCGACCTGCGCGCCGAGCCCGATCTGGCCGAGCGCTGGTCGGTCTCGCCCGACGGCCGGACCTACACATTTTCGCTTCGTCCGGGGGTGGTCTGGAGCGACGGCGTTCCGCTGCGCGCGCAGCACTTCGTCGACGGCTGGCTGCGCCTGCTCGCGCCCGAGACCGCCGCGGAGTACGCCTACTTCCTGTTCCCGGTGAAGAACGCGCGCGCGTTCAACGCCGGCGAGATCCACGACCCCGAAGCCGTGGGCGTGCGCGCGCGCGACGACGCGACGCTCGAGGTCGAGCTGGAGGCGCCGCTCGTCTACTTCCCGTCACTGGTGAACTTCATGGTCACGTTTCCTCAGCGGCGCGATCTGATCGAGCGCCACGGCGAGCGCTGGACCGAGCCGCCGAATCTGGTCTCGCTCGGCCCGTTCGTGCTCGAGGAGTGGCGTCACGAGTACCGGCTCGTGATGCGCGCGAACGAGCGCTACTGGGCCGGGCGACCCGCGCTCGACCGGATCGTCGCCTACATGATCGAAGAGGACAGCACGGCGCTGGTGCTTTGGGAGCAGGGCTTGCTCGATCTGGTGAAGCTGCCGCCGCTCGAGATCCGGCGCTACGAGACGCGGCCCGAGTATCTGCGCCAGCCGCTCCTGCGCGGCTACTACTACGGGTTCGACGTGCGCGAGCCGCCGTTCGACGACGCGCGCGTGCGCCGCGCGTTCGCGCTGGCGATCGATCGTTCCGTGTTCCCTGGCCTGCTGCGCGGCGGCGAGCAGCCATCGTCGTCGTGGATTCCGCCGGGCATGCCGCACGCGAACGCTTCGCTCGGCTTGGGCTTCGATCCCGAGCGAGCGCGTGCGCTGCTGCGCGAGGCCGGCGTCGATCCCGCCAAGCTCGCGCCGGTACGCATCGTGTTCAACAGCGATCAGACGCACAAGCTCGTCGCCGAGAAGGTGCAGGCGCTCTGGCGCGAACACTTGGGCGTGCGCGTCGAGCTCGAGAATCGCGAGTGGAAAGTGTTCCTGAAGGAGCTCGCGTCCGATCCGCCGCCGGTCTTCCGACTGGGGTGGGGCGCGGATTTCCCCGACCCGGACAACTTCATGAACCTGTTCACGTCGTACAGCGAGAACAACAAGACGGGTTGGGCGAATCCGCGCTACGACGCGCTGGTCGAGCGGGCCGCGCGCGCGCCGGAGCCGGCCGAGCGCCAGCGCCTTTACGACGAGGCACAGACGATCCTGTGCGAAGAGGACGTGCCGATCGTGCCGCTCTTCGTCACGGCCTCGAACTTCGCGGTCGCGAAAAGGCTGCACGGGTTCGTGCCGCGCGCCATGGACCAGTACTTCTTCGACGAGGTCTCGGCGGATTGATCCGTTACGTCGCCGGTCGCCTGCTCGCGTTCGTGCCCGTGCTCTGGGTGGTCGCCACGCTCACCTTCGCGCTGCTGCGATTCCTGCCTGGTGGACCGTTCGACAAGGAGAAGACGCTGCCGCCGGAGATCCTGCGCAACCTGGAGCGCCGCTACGCGCTCGACGGCACGCTCACGGAGCAGTACGTCGACTACCTCGGCCGGCTCGCGCGCCTCGATCTGGGACCGTCGTACAAGTATGTGGGCCGCGACGTGAGCGACATCCTGGCCGATGCGCTGCCGGTCTCGATCGAGCTCGGGTTGCTCGCGCTTCTTATTGCGCTCGCAGGCGGGATCTCGCTCGGCCTCGCGGCGGGCGCGCGGAACGGCTCCGCGCTCGACCGCTCGATCGGCGTCCTGACGCTGCTCGGTGTCTCGGCGCCGAGCTTCGTGATCGGCGCGGGCCTGATTCTCGGCGTCGCGCTCGGGCTCGACTGGCTGCCCGCGGGGCTCTGGGAGGGGCCGCTCTACGCGATCCTGCCCGCGCTCACGCTCGCCGCTCTGCCGCTCGCCTACATCGCGCAGCTCACGCGCGCGCAGGTCGTGACGGTGATGGACCAGGACTACGTGCGCACGGCGCGCGCCAAGGGCGTGTCGGAGGGCCGCGTGCGCCGGCACCACGTGCTGCGCAACGCGCTGCTCGCGGTGCTGACCTACTTCGGTCCGCTGCTCGCGATGCTGCTGACGGGCTCGTTCGTGGTCGAGAAGATCTACGCGATTCCCGGCATGGGCCGCTTCTTCGTCACGGCGGTCACGAACCGCGACTACCCGCTCGTGCTCGGCGTGACGCTCGTCTACGCGGCGCTCGTGCTGGCGTCGAACCTGCTCGTCGATCTGCTCTACGCCTGGCTCGATCCGCGCATCCGCATCTCGGGAGACGAGCGGTGACGGGTTCGAAGCTCGCGGGCGCGCTCGGCGCGCTGCTGATCGCGGCGCTGGTCGTCGTCGCGCTCTCGGGCGACCGCCTGGCGGGGCATCGCTACGACGCGCAGGACGCGGCGCACGCGCTCGAGCCACCCTCGCGCGCGCACTGGCTGGGCACGGACGCGCTCGGCCGCGATCAGCTCGCGCGCGTAGCGGAGGGCGCTCGTGTATCGCTCTTGGTCGCGGTCGGCGCGACCGCGCTCGCGCTCGCGATCGGGCTCGGCTACGGGCTGCTGGCCGGATGGCTCGGCGGCCGCGTCGACGGCGCGATGATGCGCGTGGTCGACGTGGTCTACGCGCTGCCCGACGTGCTCGTGATCGTGCTCCTGATCGAGGTGCTGCAGGTGACGCTCGCCGGTGTTCCCGACATCGCGCGCCGCGTCGCGGCGCTGGTCGTGGCGCTCGGCTTCGTGGGCTGGGTCGGGGTGGCGCGGCTGGTGCGCGCGCTGGTGTTGCAGGCGCGCGAGGAGACCTGGGTCGAGGCCGCACGCGCGCTCGGCCTGCGCGATCGCCGCATCCTGCTGCGCCACGTGCTGCCCAACATCGCGGGGCCGATCCTGGTCGCGGCCGCGTTCCAGATTCCGGCCGCGATCCTGGCCGAATCGACGCTCTCGTTCATCGGACTCGGCATCCAGCCGCCGTTCTCGAGCTGGGGAACACTGGCCAGCGACGGCTTCGAAGCGATGCGCTCCTATCCCCATCTGATCATCTTCCCGTGTCTCGCGATCCTGCTCGCGCTGGTCGGCTTCCACTTGCTCGGCGAGACGCTGCGCGCGGTGCTCGACCCGCGCCGGCGGCTTTAGATCACGTCGGCACACGCTTGCCCAACCGATCGCGCGGGTTAAACTCCCGCCGCTCGTCGCGAGGCCGCTCGCGATGCTCGGGAGGGGGGTCGGCACTTGATCAAGGCGGATGCACTGACCAAGCGCTACGGAGGTCTCACCGCGATTCGCGACGTCTCCTTCGAGATCGCGAAGTCCGAGGTCGTCGGATTCCTCGGGCCGAACGGCGCCGGTAAGACGACCACCATGCGCATCCTGACCGGCTACCTGCCGCCGAGCGAGGGCCGCGCAATCGTCGGCGGATTCGATCTCGCGCTCGAGCCGAGCGCAGCGAAACGCGTCACCGGCTACCTGCCCGAGACGCCGCCGCTGTACCCGGAGATGCGCGTGTGCGACTACGTGCGCTACGTCGCGACGCTGCACGACGTGCCGCGCGCGCAGCGCTCTGCGAAGGTGGAACGGGCGATCCACGCGTGCGGGCTCGAGTCGGTCGGCAACCGCGTGATCCGCACGCTCTCGAAGGGCTATCGCCAGCGCGTCGGTCTGGCGCAGGCGATCGTGCACGAGCCCGCGGTGCTGATCCTCGATGAGCCGACCTCGGGCCTCGACCCGATCCAGATCGCGGAGATCCGCGAGCTGATCCGGAGACTGTCGGCCGAGGAGGGGCGCACGGTCATCCTGTCGACTCACATCCTGGCCGAGGTCGAAGCGATCTGTCAGCGCGTGCTGCTGATCGCGTACGGTCAGCTGCGCGTGGACGCGCGGCTCGACGCGCTGCGCGAGCAGGGCTCGCTCGAACAGGTATTCGTGCGCGAGGTGCAGGCGGCCGCGAGCCGCGACGCCGAATCTGCGGCGGCCGCGAAGGCCGCGGTCAGCGCGGTCGTGGAGGCAGAGCCATGAGTCACGCACTGGCCATCGCCGGCCGCGAGCTGAGCTCGATCTTCGCGACGCCGGTCGCCTACGTGCTGATCGCGGTCTACATGCTGTTCGCGGGCTTCGTGTTCTTCGCGAGCCTGGGCATGTTCCTGGTGCAGCTCGAACAGATCCAGGCGCTCGGCATGACGCAGCTGCTCGAGCAGTGGAACCTGCAGTCGATCGTAATCGCGCAGTCGTTCTCGACCTTCGCGATCTTCCTGGCCTTCGTGGTGCCGCTGCTGGCGATGCGCGCGTTCGCCGAAGAGCGCGCCACCGGCTCGATCGAGCTTCTGCTCACGAGCCCCGTCTCGAGCACCGAGATCGTGCTCGGAAAGTTCCTGGCGATCGCGGGCCTGCTCGCGCTGGTCACGGTCCTGACGGGGCTGTATCCGCTGCTGCTGTTCTTGTACGGCGACCCGGAGCCGTGGCAGACGCTCGCGGGGCTGCAGACGCTCCTGCTCTATTCGCTCACGCTCGCGGCGCTGTGCTGTTTCATCTCCGCGCTGACGCGCAGCCAGATCGTGGCGGGCCTGGTGGGCGTGGCGGTGGCGCTAGTGCTGCTCCTGATTCCGTTCGCGGCCGAGAGCTCGCAGAGCGACACCATGAAGTCCGTGCTGCGCTGGCTCGGCACGAGCACGCACTACGAAGCCGGGCTCGCGGGCAACGTCCGCTCCGAGGACCTCGCGTATTTTGGACTGATCATCTTCGCGTCGCTCGCGCTGGCCCGCGCGGCGGTCGACTCGCTGCGCTGGAGGTAGGTCGGCGATGGAGACGCTGCTCGCGATCCTCGGCACCATCCTCTCGGTCTTCGGACTGTTCGGCCTGTTCGCCGCGGCCTCGCCGGCGATCGTCGGCGTGCATCTTCTGCTCGGGCTCGGCCTGCTCGTCTACGCGGCCGTACGAAGCGCGGGACGCCTCGGCGAGCTGGTCGGCTCGTCGACCGCGCGAGGCGGCGCGAACGTGCTGGTGCAGACGGCGCTCGTGCTCGGCATGTGCGGCGTGCTGGCGTGGCTCTCGACCCGTCATCCAGTGCACTGGGACTGGACCGAGTCGCAGTCGCACTCGCTCACGCAAGGCACGGTGGACGTGCTGGCCGCGATCCCCGACGACGGCTTGGTGGAGATCTACGCCTTCTACACGCGCGGCGGCGAGCGGCCCGCGAAGCAGGAGCTCGACAAGTACGAGTACGTGAGCCCGCGCGTGAAGGTGCAGTACTTCGATCCAAACGAGCGCCCCGATCTCGCGCACAAGTTCCAGATTGCGAGCAAGGAAGGCGTGGTGGTCGTGTGCGACGGTCCGTGCGAGACCGCCAAGGGAACCGTGAAGGCGGTGGACGTGAGTGAGCAGTCGCTCACGCGCGCCATACGCCAAGCGGTGTCGACGAAGAAGAAGATCTACTTCCTGAAGGGCCACGGCGAGGCCGGTCCCAACGACGAGAAGGGTCCGGGCGCGTCGGCCGTGCGCGGCGGGCTCGAGGACGAGAACGTCACCGTCGCGGAGCTCCTGCTCGCGAACGAGGCCGCGGTGCCAGACGACGCGGACGCAGTGATCGTCGCCGGTCCCGACCACGCGCTGCAGGACCGCGAGCTCGAGCTGCTCGATCAGTACCTGCAGAAGGGCGGCTCGGTCATGGTGGCCGCGGATCCGACCATGAACACGAACCTCGAGGGGCAGCTCGCCAAGTGGGGCATCGAGCTCGGCAGCGAGATCGTGGTCGAGCAGCAACTCCAGCTCTTCGCGGGTCCACAGCTCGGTGTACAGCCGGTGGTTCAAACCTACGGCGCGCACCCGATCACGGAGAAGCTGGTCGGAAACCCGACCGTGTTCCGACTGGCGCGGCCGGTTCGCAAGGCGCCGGGCTCCGACGTGACGCTGGTCGATCTCGCGACCACCACCGACACGAGCTGGGGCGAGACCGACACCGCGGGCCTGCTGGCGTCGCAGCCCGTCGGGCTGGACGCCGGCGTCGACACGCCCGGGCCGATCGCGATCGCGGTCGCGCGTGAGTTCACGCCGCCAGAGGGCAAGACGCGCGGCGCGCGGCTGGTCGTGTTCGGCGACTCCGACTTCATGCGCAACCGCTACGTGACGCAGTTCTACAACGGAGATCTGTTCCTGAACACCGCGAGCTGGCTCACCGGCTCCGAGGAATTCGCCACCATCGATCGCAAGCGGCCGCGCGTGGCCTCGGTGAACATGACGCTGGAGCAGTTCGCCAACTTCCGCTTCCTGGCGCTCTTCGCGCTACCCGAGGCGATTCTCCTGCTCGGGGTCGTGAGCTGGTGGCGCCGGCGGACCTGACGTGAAGCTGCGCGGCACGCTCGCACTCGTCGTCGCCGCGCTCGCGCTCGGCGCCTACGTGTGGTTCGTCGAGATCCGCGGCGGCGAGCAGAAAGCCGAAGCGGAGGCGGCTGCGCGCGTGATCTTCGCGCTCGAGCCTGCGACCGTTAGCGCGCTCGAGCTGGTGACATCGGACGGTGTAGAAGCTGTCCTTGTGCGCGAGGACGCGGCGCGCTGGAAGCTGACTGCGCCCGTGAGCTATCCGGCCGACGCCGACGCGGTCGAGCGCGCGCTGCGCGCGCTCGAGAAGCTCGCGTCAACGGCCACGATCGACGCACACCCCGCGGACCTCGAGCCGTTCGGGCTGGGCGCGGCGCGCAAACGTCTTGCGGTGAAGGCAGGCGAGGGCGAGCCGCGCACGCTCTACCTCGGCGGCAGCACGCCCGTGGGCGGCGGGCGCTACGTCGAGCTCGCGAACGACCCGAACCGACTCTTCGTGGTGTCGGAAGGCTCACTCGGCGGACTGACACCGTCGCTCGTCGAGCTGCGCGACAAGCGGCTGCTCCGGCTCGCGCCCGATGCCGTCGACGAGCTCACGGTGCGCGCGGGCGGCGCCCTGGTCGTGCATGCGAAAAGGACCGAGGCAGGCTGGACGCTAGTCGAGCCCGAGAACGCGCCGGCTGACGACGAGCGGATCCGGCGCGTGCTCGACGATCTCGCGCTCGGCCGCGCGAGCGCGTTCGAGGATGCGCCGAAGCCGGCGAAGGAGTACGGACTCGAGAGTCCGGAGGTCGAGATCGTCGCGCGCGCGGGCGCTGTCGAAGAGCGCATAGAGCTCGGCGCCGCGGACTCCAGGACCTGGCTCGAGCGCGCGGGCGACCCGGTGATCCTCGAGCTGAACGAGCGCGTGCTGACCAGCGTGCCGCGCGCGTACTTCGACTACCGCGCGAAGCGAGTGCTGACGCTCGACGTCGAGCAGGTGCGCGCGCTCGAGTTCGCGTTTCCGCGCGGCGGCGCCTCGCATCGCCTTAAGCGCGACGGCGACGTCTGGAAGTCGGAAGACGCGGGCGTCGAGCTGCAAGCGCAGAAGGTCGAGGAGCTGGTCTACGCGCTCGAAGCGGTCGACGCGACCGGCCTCGAGGAAGCCAGCCTCGACCGCGCGCAGATCGGCCTCGAGCCGGCGCTCGCGATCGTGCGCGCGTTCGACGACAAGGGCGCGCTGCTCGGGGAGCTCCGCTTCGGCGATCCGCACCCCGAGAAAGGCCTGCCCGCGCTGTCCTCGCAGAGTCCAGGGGTGTGGCGCGTGACGAACGACATCGGTCGCGAGATGCCTCTCTCGCCCGAGGCCTTCGCGAACTTGCTCGTGAAAGCCGCGCCGACCCCGGCCGCGGTGATCGAGCCCGCGGCGGAACCGGTCACCGAGCCCGTTAGTCCCTGAGCACCTCGAGCATCGCTTCATGCGCCGCGCCGTTGCTCGCGACGATGCGCGCGCCGGTCGCCGGCGGCGGCGCGCCGTCGAAGTCGCTCGTGCGTCCGCCAGCCTCGTCGACGAGCAGAAGACCGGCGGCCACGTCCCAAGGCGCGAGGTGCAGCTCCCAGTAGCCCTCGAAGCGGCCGCAGGCGACGTAGGCGAAGTCGAGCGCGGCGGAGCCCGCGCGCCGGATCGCCTGCGCGCGCGCGACGAAGCGCTCGAAGTAGTTCAGGTTCGGCGTGCGCCGCGTGTGCACGTCGTAGGCGAAGCCGGTCGCGAGCAGCGCGCGGCGCAGCTCGGCGATCTTCGACACCGCGATCGCGCGGCCGTTGAGCGTGGCGCCGCGGCCGAGCTCGGCCGCGAACAGCTCGTCGCGCATCGGGTCGTAGACCACGCCCGCGTGGCGCACACCGTCGACCTCGACGCCGATCGAGATCGAGAAGTGCGGGTAGGCGTGCGCGTAGTTGGTGGTGCCGTCGAGCGGGTCGACGACCCAGCGTACGCCGCTCGTGCCCGCGTGCGCGGAGTTTTCCTCCGTGAGCAGACCGTCGTTCGGGCGCGCGTCGAGGATGCGGCCGCGCAGCAGCGCGTCGAGCGCGTGGTCGACGTCGGTGACCAGATCGATCTCGCTCGACTTGGTGGCGATCGTGCGGGGGTCGTGGAAGCGCTCGCGCGCGATCGCACCGGCCTCGCGCGCGAGCGAAGTCGCGAGCGCGAGCAGCTCGTTCACGAAGCGTTCCCGATCCGGAACAGCGCGCGCGCTCGCTCGTCGGTGCACGAGGCGATCGTGTCGGCGGACGTCTCGTGCAGCCCGGCCAGACACTCGACCACGTGCGCGACCCAGGCTGGCTCGTTGCGTCGCCCGCGGTGCGGAACCGGCGCGAGCAGCGGCGAATCGGTCTCGACCAGCAGCCGCTCGAGCGGCAGCGCCTTCGCGACCGCGCGCAGATCGGCGGCGTTGTTGAAGGTGAGGATTCCGGAGAAGGAGATGTCGAAGCCGCGCGCGAGACACTCGTTCGCGAAAGGCAGGTCGCCGGTGAAGCAGTGGATCACGCCGCCGACGCGCTCCGCGCCACCGTCGTCGAAGATCGCGACGATCTCGTCGAACGCGTCGCGCGTGCCGCGGCTCGGCCGCACGTGGATCACGAGCGGCTTGTCGACCGCGCGCGCGAGACGGATCTGCGCGCGCAGCGCCTGTCTCTGCTCCTCGCGCGGCGAGTGCTCGTACCAATAGTCGAGGCCGCACTCACCGACCGCGACCACGCGCGAGTGACCGAGCCAGCCGTCGAGCGCGGTCTCGGCGATCACGCTCCACTCCGCGGCGTCGTGCGGGTGCACGCCGACGCTGGCCCAGACGCCGGCGTTCTCGTCGGCGAGCATGACCGCGCCCGCGTTCGCGCCCACGCCGTAGCCCGCGCCGACGGCGAGCATGCCGTGCACGCCCGCCTCGCGCGCGCGCGCGATCAGCGCGGCCGCGTCGGCGAGCAGCTCGGGCGCGCCGATGTGCGCGTGGCTGTCGAACAGCTTCACGAAGCCTCGATGCGCGGGAAGAGCGCGTCGCCCTTACGGGTCTGCGCGCCGGGAGCGAGCCCGCCCCAGACGAGCTGCTGCGCGAGCGTGCCCGCTGCAGCGTCGGCGCCGAGCGCGGCCAGGATCTTCGCGCTGGTCTCGGGCATGAACGCCGCGAGCAGGCAGGCGATCACGCGAATGCACTCGAACAGCTCGTACATCACGGTCGCGAGCTCTCCTGCGCGCGCGGGATCCTTCGCGAGCACCCAGGGCGAGGAGCTGTCGACGTACTTGTTCGCTGCGCCGACCAGCTCCCAGAGGGACGCCAGCGCGCGCTGGGTCGAGAACGCGCGCACGTGCCGGTCGACGTCGACCGCGACGCGCGCGGCGATCGCGCGCAGCTCGCTCTCGCCCGCGCCCTCGGGCACCCGGCCCGCGTGGTACTTGCCGAGCATGCCGAGCGAGCGCGACACGAGATTGCCGAGATCGTTCGCGAGGTCGGCGTTCAGCCGCGCGACCAGCGCTTCTTCCGAGAACTCCGCGTCGACGCCGAACGACATCTCGCGCAGCATGAAGTAGCGCAGCGCCTCGAAGCCGTAGACGTCCTTCAGCGCGAGCGCGTCGACCA
>JANNLG010000154.1:0-6265 GCA_031396695.1 Deltaproteobacteria bacterium | reverse complement strand
CCGAAGCGCTTACGCCAAGCGTAGATCGTCTGGTCGCTGACGCCGTGCTTCTTGGCGACCTCGCCGATCGGGTTCCGATCCGCCTCGCGCAGGATCTTCACCATCTGCTCTTCGCTGAACCGACTCTTCTTCATGGCTTCCTCTCCTTCCCCAGGAAGCCATTTTCTCAGGATTCAAACGGTCCGAGAATCGCCACTCAGGTCAAGGCGCCAGCGAAATCCAGCCGACGGGGGTCTTCCCGCTATATCCAATGAGGCCGGGAACACTTCCGTCTTCAACCAGCCCCTTCAGAGCGAGTCGATTTGCTTTCGCGCGAGCCTGGCCTCGGCCAAGTTCGGGTCGCGTCCCGCTATACCGAAATTCCATGCACCAGCAAGCGCGGGCAAATGAGCATCCTTTACCCGCAAACACGGCTTCAAGATCGGCCCAGCGCTCTTGGGTTAGTGGGGCGACGGTTAGCTTCATCGGAATTTCCTAAAACGCCTAACGTCTAGGCGCTCAGCTGCGCGGCTCCCGCCGCCGACGTCAGCCACGCCACAATTGTGTTGCTGCAAAGTACCACGCCCGCCCACGACCCGAAGCGGCGCCGCGTGTGTTGCAGCGCCTGGTTGGGCGACGAGTGGCGGAGCCATACAGCGTAGGTACACTGCACCCTGTGCTCCGCTTCGAGTGGGATAACGCCAAGAACACGGAGAACAAGCGGAAGCACCGCGTCTCGTTCGAGGAAGCGCAGACCGTCTTCTACGACGACCGCGCCATCCTGATCGAGGACGAGATGGAGAACGAAGACAATGAGGAGCGGTTCCTGCTGCTCGGATTGAGCACGACCCTTCGGCTACTGGTCGTCTGCCATTGCTACCGCGCAAGGGACCAGGTGATCCGACTGATCTCCGCACGGAGGGCCAGCCGCAGCGAGCTCCGGGACTACGAGACGAGGTGGAAGCGATGAGGAAGAACTACGATTTCTCGAAGGGCCGCAAGAACCCGTACGCGCGCCGGCTGAAGAAGCAGATCACGATTCGGCTGGACGAGGACACGCTCGAGTACTTCAAGCGCCTCGCGGAGGAAGCCGAGGTCCCCTACCAGACGTTGATCAACCTCTTCCTCCGCGACTGCGCTCGCGGCAAGAAGCGATTGTCGATGAAATGGGAAGCGGCCTAGCCGTCCCTCTTCTCGACCGCCCAACGCCAGGCGTGAGCTGCGGCTGGAAGCGGGCGCGAGGGACGAGCGGACGCTGTAAGCCGTCAGCTCCACGCCCTTGTTGGGCGCCACTCATGGTGTCTTCCGCTGCCCACGATAATCCATCCCCGAAATCTGCCCCAGAATCCCGTCGGGATCGCGAAAGTAGAGTTCCTCGCCCCGATAGACGGTTGGCGTGGATTCCGGGAAATCGCTCCGCAGTTTCTCGAGAGCCGCGTCGATGGCGAAGTGCTCCACACCGACGCAAAAGTGGTGCACCCGCGGCTCCCCGCGCTCGTAGAATGAGATGTAGCCGTCCGGGAGGTCCAGAGTGGCACTTGCGACTTTCCCCCTCTGTTCCGTTGCAATCGATCCACAGGAGAGCGTGCCACCGAGCAGCCGGGAATAAAACGCCTGCGATCTATCAACGTCGGTCACGCTGAGCGTCACGTGATTCAGCGATCGACCGCGAAAGGCGGAAGGGGTTGACGTGTCGGCCTGCGCATGAGCCACCATGCTAAGTGGTGCCATAGCAGCGAGCAGCCCTTGAATCAATTGCTGTCGGTTCAGCGTGCCGTTCTCGAACAGCGTGACAAGATTCTCAACGGAGTCTTGCATACATTCCTCCCCCTTGGTGGTTTGCATGACGCCCAACGCTCCGGTTCAGCGGCGGCGCGCAGCGCCGTCCGCTGCAACCGGTTGTTAGGCCGGCCCCAGTTGTGCGCCGCTTGCCTACACGTCGGCGTCACTGTCTTGGTGCGTCAGCTGCGCCACGCACCTTCTCATCGGTGAAAACCGAAAAAACGAACGGCTGCGCTTCGAGGAAACGCGCCAGGTCACCCAGGGTCAGGCCAAGCTGCGACAGCCGGTCCTCATCGACGAACATCTGGCCGTTTTCAGGTTCGTAGCCTGTTACGAGCTGCTTCGCCTCTGGATCAAACCGCTGGTGCAGCAGGTCAACCACTGCGGGCGCCAGGTGCCGGCGCTCCGGCGGTGCGGAGGGCATGCCATGATCAGCGGTCACCGCCAGGAGATAGTCCTTTCCAACCTTGGCCTCGAGCGCGGCGATGATCCGCGCCAGGTTGCGGTCCATCTCGCCAAGTGTCAGTCGTAGCTCGTCCGAATCCGGTCCGTAGGGATGCCCCACGAAATCAGCGCCCTTGTAGTTCATCAGAAGCAGGTCTGAGACACTGTCTTCGCCCAGCGGCTCGTACTCGATCATGGCGATCATCGCATCGGCCTCAAATGCTGGGAAGAGCGCTGAACGACGCACCGCCGCAGGCGAATCGATTCTGTGATGCAGCCACTCGCTCCCTGCGGACCACAGTGTACTTGCATTGCGATCCTTCAAATAGTCAGGCAGCCGGAAACAGTCGGGGTTCGAGTGCCAGGCGCCCGTCGCCTCGTCGTAACTGACGAGCACGACCAGCGCGCCTTTCGGCTGACACGCGCCATGTCCGGCGAGCGGCGTCGCCGCGCGGTCGATGCTTCCCTGCGCCAGGACGATCGCGCGGCCTGACGTCGCCAGTTGCCATACGTCCGCAAGCGTCAATGCCATCAGAGCCTGCGGCGCCATCCCGACGAAGAAGTCCTGGCGCCGCCGGTGGATGCGGTCATAAGTGTTGTTGCCTGTGACGCCGTGGATACCCGGATCGGTGCCAGTTGAGATCGTCGAGTGTCCGACGGCAGTGTTCGTAGGCAGAACGTTCATGTGCGCCTGGATGAACCACGCGGCGCGCCCGCGTAGCGCGAAAAGCGTCGGCATCACGTCGGCGTACCGATCGAAGTAGTCGCGCCGCATGCCATCCAGAACGAGGAGGAACACAACGCGCGGTTGAGCAAGACCAGGGCGCAAGACCGGCAATACATGGCCTGTCGCAGTCGGGGGCATCGACACGCCCAGCGCCGCCGCAAGCGTGGGCGCAACGTCCTGCTGCACGGCCGGCATCGAATAGACTCCCGTTCTCACTGCAGGACCCGCGAACATCAGGGGAATCTCGACGTCATAGGCCCACGGGGAGCCGTGCATGTACGCCACGTCCGGGTCGGGTCGCGTGATGAAGTCGCCTTCACGCGGCACGATCAGGAGTTGCCCGGTTCGTCCGGGAAAGTACGCCCGAGCGAACATCTCCAGGAAGCGCTGTCGCGCCGCAGGAGCAGCGGCATCAGCCGACTGCGTGCCTGGGAATCGACGCGCGTCGCTACCCAACGTCCGCTCGGCCTGCTGGCCTGAAGGCGTGCAAGCCATCGCGAGCAGTGTCAGGGCGAAGAGGACGGCACTGCAGACGGTAACCCCCGAAGTGGTGGCGAAGGTACGCGGCGTTGTCATGGCGCCTCCATCAGGTCAAACCGGACGACGCAAGAACCAGATCCGACCAACGCGCAGAGCCTGCGTCCAGCTTGATTCCCAACCGCACGTCACGTCATCCTCCCGCCAGCGCGGCCTAACTAGTAATGTCCTGCACTCCCCCTAGCCGAACGCCTCGGTATCATTTCGCGCGGCTGTTGCCGAGTCAACGCAAGTTCCTGCTACCGCTCGGTTCTGACGCGACGTGAAGCTCCGGTAACTGTTATCGCAGCGCGCGATCGAGGCGGTGCGCGAGAGCTGGCGACACCGCAATACTCGGATGGAGCGGAGGCGCCGGGTCCACTCGGGTGTCGCTCGCAACACGCATCGCTTCCTCGCCCCAAGAAGTGCGCGCGTTCTCGACGGTGTCGCGGATTCGCGTCGGAGAGACTCGGTGGGCGGGACGACGGGATCAAGGCAGCCGGTTCGCCTATTGGACCAGGTGCGCGAGGCGTGCCGCGTTCGACACTACAGCCGGCGAGCGGAGCGCGCGTACGCGCAGTGGGTGAAGCGCTTCGTGCTCTTTCACGGGAAGCGACACCCACGAGAGATGAGCGCGAAGGACATGAGCGCGTTCCTCTCGCACCTCGCGGTGGCCGGCCGCGTTTCCGCGTCGACGCAGAATCAGGCGCTCGCGGCGCTCGTCTTTCTCTATCGCCAGGTGCTCGACGCGCGAGCGCCGTTGCTCGAGCTCGACGATCTCGTTCGTGCACGCGTTCCGACGCGCCTGCCTGTGGTCTTGAGCCAGGACGAGACGCGCGCGCTGCTCGCGAACGTCGATGGCGAATCGCGGCTAGTCGCCGCGCTGCTCTATGGCGCGGGGATGCGCCTGCTCGAGGGGCTGCGACTGCGCGTGAAGGACCTCGACCTCGAGCGCGGCGAGATCGTCGTGCGCGACGGCAAAGGGCGGAAGGATCGCGTGACGATGCTGCCGCGCTCGCTCGCGGGGGACCTGCGCGCTCAGCTCGCGCGTGCGCGTGCACTGCACGCGAGTGATCTCGAAGCCGGCTTCGGCGCGGTCGCGCTTCCCGACGCGCTCGCGCGCAAGTACCCGCGTGCCGCGCGCGAATGGGGCTGGCAGTGGGTGTTTCCCGCGAGTCGGCGCTTTCGCGAGGTGGAGGCCGGCACCGAACGGCGTCACCCCCTGCACGAGACGGTCGTACAGCGCGCGGTGAAGCGCGCGGTTCGCGCGGCGGGCATCGCCAAGCCTGCGAGCTGCCACACCCTCCGACACGGTTTCGCGACGCACCTGCTGGCCTCGGGCTACGACATCCGCACAGTGCAGGAGCTGCTCGGCCACCGCGACGTGAGGACCACCATGATCTACACGCACGCTCTGAATCGCGGCGGGCGCGGCGTGAGGAGCCCCCTCGACCCGGCGTGACTCGCGCCGGGCTCTAGTCTGCGGGCGTCTCGGGCGAGTTCCCCCTGCGGTCAGAAGCCGCGTGGCGCGAGTCCGCGGCGGCGGCTCTCCTCGTTCATGCGCTCGACGTCGGCGCTCAGCGGAGGCGTCTTCTCGTTCTCCGCAAGCTTGCCGACCATGTCCTTGGCCGACTTCACTCCGTCGAACGTGATCCATTTCTCGGGCACGATCTCGAGGATCACGCGCAGTGGCGAATCGAGGACCGCGACGAATCGGTCCTCGCCGACCTGGTTGTTGAGGCTCACCTTCTTCGAGAGCGCGCGACAAAACCAATCCTTGGTCTCCGGGTCCTCGTGGAAGATCGCGCGGCCCTTGACCGTCACCGCGCCGCTCGGGCAATCGTCGGACACGCCGGCGGTTCCGCTCACGGTCACCGAGACCCGCGGATCGCGCCGGATCGCCGCCACACGAACGCGTGCACGACGCCGACCGGCCAGCCGTCTTTCGTGGCCCACATCGGCTCGCACTCGCTCGCGTCCTCGGGTAGACGGCGGATCTGCTCTTTGCGGAATCCGTAGATCGACACGACCTCGTGATCATGAGCGGCCATCTCCCCGCTTGCTGTCAGTGCTTCCCTTGCGTCGGTGCCTCTGCCATTATCTACCCTCGGTAGGTTATTCGCCAGTGGAAACGAGGAACGACGCATGACGGGCCGCCACGTCAACTTCGGGCTCTGGTACGACTTCCGGAACCCGCCTCCGAGCGCGGTGTCGTTCGAGTCGTTGTACCGCGCGTCGCTCGAACAGATCGGCTGGGCCGAGACGCTCGGCTTCGATTCGGTGTGGCTTACGGAGCACCACTTCTGTGCGGACGGTTACTCACCGTCGCCGCTGGTGATTGCGGCAGCGATCGGCGAGCGCACGAAGCGCATGCGCATCGGCACGAACCTGCTGCTGCTGCCGCTGACCGATCCGGTGCGACTCGCGGAGGACGCCGCGACGCTCTCGATTCTGACCGGCGGGCGCTTCGATCTTGGCGTGGGTCTCGGCTACCGGCAGCTCGAGTTCGACTACTTCGGACGCAAGCTCGCGCATCGGCCGAGCCTGATGGAAGAAGGGATCGCGATCCTGAGACAAGCCTGGTCTGGCGAGCCGATCCGGATTCGCGGAAAGCGCTTTGCGATCGACGGACTGCGCGTCTCGCCGCGCCCGCTGACGCCGCCGCGCATCTTCATGGGCGGCATGGCGGAGCCCGCGATCGCGCGCGCCGCGCGCCTCGGCGACGGCTTCCTCTCGACGGGCGGCATTGGCCACGACGCCTACGTGAAGGCGCTCGACGACGCGGGCAAGCCGCGGGGTGCCGGGGCGATCTGCGCC
>JANNLG010000152.1:0-45428 GCA_031396695.1 Deltaproteobacteria bacterium | reverse complement strand
GTCGCGGAGCGCGATCTCGAGATCGACGTGCTGCGCGAGGTCGCCGCAAAAAAATGGTGAGCGCGTACGTTCGCCGGGAGCAGGTCGCGTACGTTCGAGGTCGCGGCGTTTCGCTTCGCAGGACGTGCGCGCTGTTGTCGGTGGCCAGGTCGACGATCGGGTACGAGTCGACGCTCGCGAAGCGCGATGCGCCGGTCGTCGCAGCGATGCGCGAGCTCGCTGCGCAGTACCCGAGGTTCGGATATCGGCGCATCCAGGTGTTCCTCGAGCGGCGTGGAATGCGGATGAGCGCGGATCGCGCGCATCGGATCTGGCGACGAGCGGGACTGCAGGTTCCGCGACGACGACCAAGGCGGCGTGTCGCGTCGCACCGACCGCGTCCGCTTCCTGCGAGCGGCGCGAACCATGTGTGGGCGTACGACGTCGTGTTCGACGCGTGCGCGAACGGACAGCAGCTGAAGTGCTTGACGGTGATCGACGAGTACACGCGCGAGTGTTTGGCGATCGACGTAGCCGGAGGGATTCGCTCGGGTCGAGTGATCGAGGTGCTCGCGAAGCTGGTGAGCGTGCGCGGCGCGCCGAGGCACCTGCGATCGGAAAACGGGCCCGAGTTTGTATCGAGAGCGGTCCTGCGCTGGCTGCACGGCGCGAACATCGAGACTGCGGCGATCGATCCAGGCAAGCCGTGGCAAAACGGCTCGAACGAATCGTTCAACGGAAAGCTGCGCGACGAGTGCCTCAGCATGCAGTGGTTCAAGAACCGAATCGATGCGAGGATCGTGATCGAGGACTGGCGTCGGGAGTACAACGCGGTCAGGCCGCATTCCAGCCTGAACAACCTGACGCCGGCGGAGTTCGCGAAGAGAACGTCAACTAGGAACCCGGAGCACGCCATTTTCTAGGAATCCGTGGGACGAAGAAAGCCGGCAGGTCAAGTCTTGTTGTCACGGGTTGCGGCGCCTGGCGATGGGGGCGTGCAGCCGCTCCGCGAGCCTGTCCGCGAACACGTATAGGATCTCTTGTTCACACACCGGTGAATGAAACGCTTGAGTTCGTCTCCTCATAGCCAGCCATTCGAAAATCCCGCCCGCCGGAGTCCAGTTACAAGGTAGGGGCAACGGCGCATGAGTCGCCAGAGCAAGCCCGAGCGGTGGTTCTCGCACATCACGACGACTGGACCCAAGTTGATCCCGTAGTGGTACCGCGAGGTCCAACCGGGCTCATCCTGCGACTCGTTCCGAAAGGTCAGGTTGAAGCTGCACTTGAAACAGTATTTTCCCGTGAGCTCCGGATACACGTCTTTGAAATGCTGAATCGTCGGCACCACGATCTCTGGAGCAAAGGGCAGCGAGGCGACGACCGCCCACGGCGCGACGGTCCCGTCATCGGGGCCATACGGCACACCGCGCGCCACGTAGTCGAAGAAGTAGCGGTCGACGCCTGCAAGCTTTCGCGTCGTCCGGCCCGGTCCATCGCTCGCCGTCAGCCCCCAGAAGTTCTGGCCGTAGCCTGCGAATTCCAGGGGGTTGTGAACGGCGTACTGTTGCTGGACGTAGGTCGCTCGCCGGCTGTTCTCGAAGTAGTCGATGCCTTTGCCGAGCATGAAGACGTCCTGGATCCCGCGAAAGTCGATCCACACATGCGAGTACTGATGGATGAAGAGTGAGCTGCCATAGAGGAACGCGTGACCATAGATTTCCTTCCACTCGTACGTGGAGGCCCACGCCGAATAGCTTTCCCGCGGCAGCGGGTAGGTCGGCGAACCAAGGCCCAGCACGTATAGAAGGAGTGCCTCGTCGTAGCCTTCCCAGCGGTAGCGCAAGAAGCCGCTCTCTGGCATCCACCCGTGAGTGACCGTCGCTCCACCGTTCCGCGCCCATTGCCAATCGACTCGCCGATAGAGGGCATCGGCCAGCGTGCCGATCTCCCGCTCCTGCTTACAATCCCGGTCGAAATAGGTTGCGGCGACGAGCATTCCCGCCAACAGGAACGTGGTGTCGACCGTGGAGAGCTCGCACTTTCCGGCGCGCCGCCCGCTCTGCATGTCGAGAAAATGGTAGTAGAACCCCTTGTAGCCGGTCGCGTCCGAGGACGTCCCCTGCGGACTTGCCCAGAAGAATCTCAATAGCGCCAGCGTTCGCCGGGCCGCTTGGTCACGCGTCATCCACGAGCGCTCGACGCCCACCAAGTAGGCTGCCAGCGCAAACCCACAGGCGGCGATACTCGAGGGAGCGCCCGTTTGGGTTCTATCCACCACCAGGCCGTTCGTAGGGTTGGTCTCGTGCTGAAAGTATCCGAAGGCGTCTCGCTGAAGCGCGTCCAGCATCTCGTCGCCACCACCTGGCTGATGCGAATTCTCCGGCAGGTGACTCGTCATGCTCGTCTCTCATCGGCGAGCCGAAGGCGCGCGCGGTCGCTTCCGTCGAGGAGCTTTCGAGTTGCCTCTATGACTTCCCCTTTTCATGCGCAGCAGCGATCAACGCGGGCAGGTCGTACTCGGTCAGCTCGCCGATGCGCTCGATCGTAACGTCCGCCGCCGGATAGGTCGCCACGTCCGCAGCGTGCGCGTAGTGACCCTGTAGCGGAAACACGGTCGTGAGGCGCTCGCCCCATACTTCTTTGAAGGCCGTCAAGATGCGGATCTTGTCGTCGACGAGCACATAGTGATCCGCCGGGTAGCGCCGCGCGACATCGTCGAGCTCTCGCTCTTTGTGGACATAGAGGAGAACGCGCCCCTCGACTGCCTCGAAAAGCCCCGAGCGCTCGATCTTGCGCGGCTGGAACACCACGTCGCCGTCGGAGAAGATGACGGTCGGCCCCCACTGCGCAACATGCTCGATCGCGTCGAGTGAGCCCGGAAGCAGCCGGTTCGCGAACGGGTAGTTCACGAGATACGACGACACCGAGAGCAGATGCGGATCGTGCAGATGCTCGACCCGATAGCGCTGCAAGGCACCCAGGTAGTCCGCGTAGCCCAACTCGACGCGCAGCGCTTCGAAGATTGCCCAATACCGGCTCTGACGCTCGGGCCCGACCTCTCGTGTCAGGTGGTCCTTCAGATCAGCGGCAACTCGATCGTTGTCGAGAGGAGTGTTGTCGACGTCGAAGAGAAAGACGACCCGTGGGCGGACCTGCTCAGGGTCGGTCATTGTCCTCAACAATCGGCTCGCGAGCGCACGGCTATTTGTTTGACTGTTTGCTGATCACCACGATCAGCAGGACCACTACCAACACGCCGATCACCGTCCATATCCACATCCCTCCGCCCACCCATCCGTCCATATGATTCATCCAGATGCCTCCCTTTTGTTTCGCTTCCTGCGTACACCCGCCCTGGGAAAGGCTCGCCGCCGTAGGTCCATTCCTCGCCTTCCTCAGTGATGCTTGTAGAATCCGACGTCCACGATGTCGTTCCAACTCGTCGTGTTGTGGCACTCGAAGCACTGATCCACGCTCGCATGCTCCTTGCGTGCGTACGTCCGTGAGATCATCGAGAAATGTTCCATGAAGTGACTCGGAGGCGGCTGATGACATTGCACGCACTCCTTGGACCGGGATGACGGGTGTTTGTAACCGGGCACGATCCAGGCCTCGAGCGCGTGGCACTGCGCGCAGTCATCGCCGAAGCGCTTGAAATGCGGGTCCCGGCGATCGTGGCAGCCGGCGCAGTTGAGGGCCTCGCGCGCGGAGCTCGCGTCGAACTGATCGGGGTTTCGAATTCGGAACCATGTCTGCAGCGATTCGAGTGTGACGGCGCTCTCCGCATCACTTCGAGACGCGCTCGCGAGCGTCCGCGCGCCGACCCTGGCGAGCTCGACGTGGTCCATCACGCTAGGTCGGATGCTCGTGGACTGATGCTCCACGTGACATGCCGCACACTCTTCGATACTCGCGTGAAAGGCGGTCGGCTGACGACCGAGCAGCCGCTCGGCATTCGCATGGCAGGCCGTGCAGTTCGCGACCGTCACGCCGACGCTTGGCTCGTGGCACGCGGCGCATCGATCGCCGAGGTAGGCGTGCCGAGGCGACAGCGGACCCGGCCTGACGAACTGTTGCAGCGCCGATACCGTCGACCCGGAGTGCAGCAAAGCGAGCGACGCCGCAGCGGCGACGGCAACGATCAGCGCGAGCCACAACGCGAGCGGTTTCATCGCAGCCAGCGCAGTCCGAAGTAGATCCCGGAGCCGATGTGCAGCGCGAGCAGAAGGTACAGGATCACGGAGAGTGCGATATGCAGCTTGAGCGATCGGCCGAACCAGCGTTTGAACAGCTCGTGCGTGCGGACCGCGTACTCCAGGTCGGCCACGGATTCGGCGATGCGGGTGACGTCACCGGCAGGGCCGCCGGATGGCAGCCCGAGCCCCAACGATGCCAGGCCGGCCGCGAGGAGGGGCGCCGTCGGAAGCGCTTCCATTTCAGCCGGGGATTGCTCGAGCACTCCCCACGCACTGTCAAGATCGCCCCGGGCGGTCTGCAGCAGCAGGAGCTTGTCGGTGATCTCATGGCCGACGAAGGCGAGCAGGTAGCGGACCGCGAACCCACTCACGACCACGAGCAGCATCACCGCCGTCAGCGTGATTCCGAGCCCGCTATCGAACTTGTGCCCGGTGTGAACGATCGCGAGCAAAGGTCCGAGGATTCCCGAATAGACGTGCAAGGTAAGCAACGACTGCATCGACACATGTGGCGTCACTCGAGACTGCACGAATGGGACCCGCTTCACGACCGGGTACACGAGTGGCAAGAGCATGAGCACGGCCCCCGCGATCCCGATCCCGAAGACCACGCCAACGTCACCGCCCGGAAACCGCGGCGAGCGGTGGACGAGAAAGCCGAGCCAGCCAAGCAGTAGGACGCTGAAGACACCGCTAACGACGACGCGCTCACGCTCCTTCATCGCTACGCTTCGACCGCGATGTCGCCTTTCGGCTTTGCCTGGCAGGCGAGAATGATTCCGTTGCTCTTGTCGTCAGGATCGAGAGCGTCCTCGACCGCCATCTCGACATCGCCGGACGTCATCTTCACCTTGCACACGCCGCAGGTTCCGACGCGGCACGAGAACTCGATTCCGATGCCGAGCTCCTCGGATAGCTCCAGAACAGTCTGATCGATGCGAATCCTGGCCGACTTGTCGTTCTTCGAGAACATGACCAGCGGCCCAGTCGCGGGGACGGTCGGTTTGGAGGTCGTCCCGGCGGTGGCCGGGAGGGGCTTGGTCGCGCCGAACGCCTCGGTCTTCAAGCGGTCGGCAGGAACTCCTAGCTCGCTGAGGATGGCCTTGATCGCGTCCATCATCGCGGGTGGTCCGCACAGGTGGATCCTCCGCGAAGCAAGATCGGGAATCGTCTCCGTGAGCAATTCCCTGGTGACATGTCCGCGTGGCCCCTTCCAGTCGGTCCCCTCTGGCCGAGACATCGTGACCGCAACGCGCAATCTCGGATTGAGACGCTGAAGTGCGGCGAGCTCGTTCGCGAAGATGAAGTCGTCCGGAGCACGGCACGCGTGGACGAAGAAGATGTCTCCGGCCCATGACCGCTCGGTGAGGTAGCGGGCGATGCTCATCATGGGCGTGATCCCCACGCCGCCGGAGATGAGTACGATGCTGTCCGCCTCTGCTCCGGTAAACGTGAATCTACCGACGGGGCCACCTGCTTCGAGCTGGTCCCCCACCTTGAGCAGATCGTTGACGTGACGCGAGACCGCGCCCCGTGGCTCACGTCGAACGGTCAGCTCGACGTATTCGCGTTGCGCGGGCGAGGATGAGATCGAGTAGGAGCGATTCATTCTGGCGCCGCCAATCGCGAACGCGACGTTCATGAACTGGCCGGGCACGAACGAAAAAGGCATGCGCTGGTCGGCGGAGGTGGGCAGTAGGCGAAACGTTTTTACGCTTGGCGTTTCCGTGACGATGCTCCCGAGCCGAAGCTGTCCGCGCCAGTTCGCAGTCACAGGCGGCGCCGAAGTCGCCTCCGAAATCATGGGCGCGGACGACCCACCGGGGGGGGGCGGTGCCGTCGACGCCGTCGCCGCTCCGGCTGGCGGAGGCGCCGGCGAGGAAGGGCTGGGTGCTCCGGCGAGCGGTGGTGACGACCCCGGCGGTGGCGTTCCCGAGTCGGCCTCGATTCGTCCAAACAGGGCCGCCGCGCGGCGCATCTTGAAGAAGTACATGGCGATCATCGCCAGCGCGAACGCGACGAGCAGCACCATCGTGAAGAGGTGAAACGAGGCGACGCCGAGGAAGGCGCGTGGCTCGTCGACCGCAACGGGAGACGCGAGGTTCATCTGGCGCTTGAACCAGTCGAGCGCGAGGTTGCGCGGTGCTTTGCCTTCCGTGAGGACTCGCCGCGCCGCGATTCCCGCTCCGAGCTGATCGAGGCTCTCACGCATCATGCCGACGGATTTCTGCGCGGCCGCGTTGTCGCCTGCCTGAGACGCGCGGTGGAGTGACTCGACGCCCGTCGTGAGTCTTCCCATGCCTTCGCTGATCTGCTGAGTCGCGAGCGCATCGATCTCGGCACGCTTCTCCAAGGTGAGCGCAGGCAGCGTCATCAGCGACGGGTAGATCGGAGTCTGTGCCGCACCCGAGCCGCAGCCTCCCCCCATGCAGCCGCCGCCCGACGAAGCCGGCGCCATCATGCCGCCCATCATCTCGCCCATGCCGCCCCCGGCAGTGCGCATCGGGCCGGTCGCGCTGGCGGCGGGCACGGGTGCAGTCATCGCTGCGCCGGGCGTCATTCCCGGTGCGTCGGGTACGGCGGCGGCGCCCCCACCGGGATGATGGCCGAGGTGGCCTGCGGGCGCTCCAGCGTCGGAGCCAGCGGGACCTGGCGGATCGGTCGTCGGCATCGCTCCAAGCGCACCGGTGCCGAGCAGTGCGGCGCGCTGATCATCGCTGAGCACGCGAGCCGCCTCACCGACCGATCGGATGAATGCGATTCGTTGATCGCCCTTCAGCCCTTCGATCTCGCGGACCTTCGCCTCGAGCGCCACCGCGTCGGGTTGGTCGGAACCTGTGAGCAGCCACAATTCCTGCTCGGCTTGATCGATCCTGCGCTGCGCGGCTCCCGTGTCTCCGATCGACTTCTCCTTGATTTCGCTGAGCGCAGCCTGTTGGTCTGCGGTCAACGTGATCATTCCGGTGTAGTCGAGGAAGAAGCCGGTCGCACCGACGTGGTAGATGCGCGGGGCGCCGGGAACGTCCGGCAGATCGGACGGTACCGTCGTCGAGGTCGATCCGGCTGCATCCATCTTCCCCGGCATTCCCGTGGGATGTTGCTGGTCTCCGGACGGCATCTGTTGCGCGAACGCCGCCGGCGCGGACGTCACGTTCGCAACGAAGACGGCCACGAGCGTCGCGCCGATGAGGGAAACGGTGAGTCGACGACTCATCGCTTTGTCCGCACAAGGAGCTCTGGCATCGAGGTCATGGCCTCTCCGCGCGCCCGGAGTGGATGGTGGTTTCTGCGGCATCCAGCGTTTGTGTCATGAGTCCCTCCTCCCTTCAGGCTGGAATCCAGCGTGCACTCAGCCCATCAGCGTGCGAAGAGCGTCCAGCGCCACCTTGGGGTCACCAATCCCGTGGTAGATCGGTGGAATCTCGTTCTCGAGACCGAGCAGGCCGTACACGCCGTGCATGGCGCCACGGACCGAGTACTCCACGGTGAAGACGACGTCTTCCGGTATTTCCACGTACTGGCCGAGGAGCGCGAAGCTCTTGGCGCCCTGCGGGATCACCGGGGGACGGTCCGCCACATCCCGCCGTTGGAATTGGCTGGTGATGTACGGCATCAACACCGGGATCACCGTCGATGTCCGACTCACCTCGTCGAGGATTTCCTCGAGTCCAAGGTGGTGCATCAGCTCGGTGAGGATCTCCTGGCCGCTCGCGAGCGCCATCGGCTTGTCGATGTAGTCGCCCTTGTTGTCGATGAACAGGCCGTAGCCCCAGAGCGTGGATACACCTTCTGGCTGCCCGCTGAAATGTGGCGGGTGCGGCACAACGATGGACATCAGCCAGCTCGAGTCTTTGAACGTCATCAAGCCACCGGTGCCCGGCTGGTTGCCCGAGAAAGCCACGATGCGCTCCAGGAGCAACGGGCTTCGCATCGTAAGAGTGAACGACTCCCATTTGCTCTCGTCCACATTCCCGCTGAAGGCATACGGGCGGCCGAGGCCGGGGGCCTTGCGCGCCATGTTCTCCCACAGGGTCCACGCACCGTCGCGCTTGTCGCGCACGAGCGACGGAGCATGGTCGTCGTCGCCGTTGCGGGAGTCGGCGGTCATCGATCCGATCGTGATGAACGCGTAGTCGTCCCGTCCGAGAGAATAGGTGAACGACCGCCCATCGCGCGCGCAGTGAAGCGTCTCGACACGGCGCCCATCGGCCTGCTCGACGAAGTCCACGTCGATCACCTTGGTGCCGTACTCGAACACCACGCCCTGCGCTACGAGCCGCTTCTCCATCGGCCGAACCACGGCGTCATACTGGTTGAGCGCGGTGCGGCGAACCCCGGCCAGGCTGTGGATGCGCGGGAACTCCTGCAGGAAGCGCAGCATGTAGCGCTTCAGCTCGATCGCACTGTGCCAATTCTGAAAGGCGAACGTCGTGCGCCACATCGCCCAGAAATTGGTCTCGAAGAAATGCGGCGAGAAGTAGTCCTCGATGCGCCGTGTTCCCAGGCTGCGTTCCGGGGTCGCCAGCAGGCGCATGAGTTCGAGCCGGTCATGCAGGTCGAAGCCGAGGTCCTCGGCGTCGAGGATTCGACGGTGCCTGTGGATCAGACGCGCGCGGGAGTCTCCGCGCCACTCGTCGTTGAACGCCCACACTCGGTCCTTGACGGACTTCGCGGGATCGTCGAGGGACGGCACGCTCTGCAGCACGTCCCAGAGGCAGACATAGGTTTCTTCCGTGAACATGCGCCCGCCGCGCGTGACGTAGCCCTTCGCAGGGTCTCCTGACCCGTCGAGTGCGCCGCCAGCGACCGGCAACTCCTCGATGATGCGGATGTTGTGGCCGCGAAAGCCGCCGTCGCGGATCAGCAGCACCGCCGCGGACAGCGACGCGATGCCTGCGCCGACGATGTAGGCATTGGCTTGGTCGACATTGCTCATGAGAGCTGCGCTCCTTGGTATCGGGACCGCCGAAGTCGATTCAAGCGCCCGGCCAGAGATGACGGGCGACGAATGCCGTGACGGCCGGTCCGGCCTGGTCGACGATGCCTACGTCCTCATGACCGAGAATCCGGCCCGGTTTGCAGCTCGGGACCTCGCCCTTGAGGATGTGCAGGTCGGTGCCGAAAATCGTCGTTCTAGCGATCTTGAAGATTGCGTCCGTGGGCGCCGTGATCTTCGGTTCGGGACGATCTTCCAAGGCTTTCTTCGCCGTGCCCAGATAAACCAGAGCTTTCATCGCTGACTTCCTCTCGTTGACGAGACCCTCGGCCTGGACCGCGTCGACTGCCGTGAGATCGCGGCAAGCGGGAGCAATGTCGGTAGTGCGCTGCGGACAGCGCCCATTCCCTCCAGCATCGATTCCAACCGGGGCCCGGGGCTTCTCAGGAATACGAGCCTCGCGCGCGATCGTGACCTGAAACCACTCCGCTGCCGTAGACGCTTCGAGCGGACGCGCTACAAGGCTCTCGCCGCGCGCACGGAAGCGACTTTCCGACCCGAGAGATCGATCGCGTAGGCGAAGGTCTATGGGACCGTCCTGGCCTCTTCGTCGTGGAGCTTCGCGAGCGCGTCGTACTCGTCGGCGATCGCGCGATACTGCTCCACGAGCTTCTCGCAGTGACGCGCCCCGAGCTGCCTTCGCTTCTTGCCTGAATGGAACGAACGCGCCATGGACTTGTGAAGGCGCATCTCAGCGCGCGCCGCCGCGGCCCTCGCTCGAAAGTACTCCGCCAGCGCAGCGTGGTCAGCCGACTCGTGGGCCCCCTCGGCTCCGAGCTGTTCCGGCGCGCGCGCGTCCTCGCTGCTGATGGCAAGGGCAGGCACGAGGAAAACCGCGGCGAAGAGCAGTCCCCCCACGAGTCGGATCGCCATCGACTCCTCTCCTACGTTGGTCGTCGTTGTCCGGGCCCCTGTGTGCTGCCCCCTGACAGCACTACGGGAAGCTGCGGCGCGCGGTGACCTCGCCTTCCGAATCGAGCGCGCGCCTCTGACGGCAAGTGCCCGAGAAGGTGCGTCCGATCATTCCTTGGGCGCGGGTTGCCACGCGGAGTGGACGAGCTCACCCGGGCGATCCCGCCGCTCGTAGCCGTGCGCACCGAACCAGTCTCGCTGCGCCTGGATCAGGTCAGCGCTGCCACGCGCGGTGGTGAGCGTGTCGAGCCACGCGAGCGAGACCGAGAACGCAGGCGCGGGCAGACCTGCACGTGTGGCCGCGGCGACGACTCGACGCCAGGCAGGGAGTCGACGCACGATCTCCGCGCACAGGGTCGGTGCGAAGGCAAGGCACGGCTCGTTGCCAGCAGCGAGCGAAAGTCGAAGCTCGTCGAGCAGGCGCGCCCGGATGATGCACCCCGCCCGCCAGATGCGCGCGACCTCGGCGAGGCTGGTGCCGTACTCGTGCTCCGCGCTCGCGGCCGCAAGCAGCGAGAAGCCCTGTGAGTAGGTCGCAATGCGCGAGGCATAGAGCGCGGCCCGCACGTCGTCCAGACTGACTTCGTCGAACGGGCCGCGTCGTGCTTCGCCGAATACCTCCTGTCCGCGCTCGCGCAGCGCCACGTCGGCGGACAGGGCGCGCGCGTCGACGGCGGCGCTGAGGGTCGGAATGGCGATACCGAGCTCGAGCGCGGCTTGCACCGTCCAGCGCCCGGTTCCTTTCTGGCCGGCGCGGTCGAGCACCGCGTCGAGAAGAAGGGAACCCGGGTTCATCGGGTCCGGAACTCGGAAGATCCCCGCCGCGATCTCGAGCAAGAAGCTCTCGAGCTCGCCCTCGTTCCAAGTCGCAAAGGCGTCGGCGATCGCAGTCGGCGCGAGCCCGAGACCGCGCCGCAGCAGGACCGCCGCCTCTGCAATGAGCTGCATGTCTCCGTACTCGATGCCGTTGTGCACCATCTTCACGAAGTGCCCGGCTGCGCCTCGCCCGCACCAGGCGACGCAGGGACGAGCGTCGCTCACCGCGGCGATCGCCTCACAGACCGGGCGCAGTCGCTGCCACGCGCGCGCGTCGCCCCCCGGCATGAGGGAGGGTCCGAGTAGCGCTCCCTCGGCCCCGCCGGACACGCCCATGCCGACGAAGTGCCACGGCTGATCAGCGGCGAGCGCGATGCGGCGCTCTGTGTCGGTGAAGTGGCTGTTCCCGGCGTCGACGACGACGTCACCGCTCTCGAGGAACGGGGCCAGCGCCGCGAGCACGTCGTCCACCGGCCGACCCGCCGAAACGAGAACGAGAATCAGGCGCGGCCGAGAGAGTGCGTGCGCGAAGTCCTCGAACCGTTCGAGTACGACAAACCCCGAATCGGGGTGCTGTCCGGAGAGACGGCGGGCCGTCTCGACCGAGCGGTTGTAGACCGCGACGCGGTACCCGCGGCTCGCGAGATTTCGCGCCAGGCCCCCACCCATCACACCGAGGCCGATGACGCCCACGTCGCACGCATCGATGGTCATCGAGTTCCTCTCGGCGGAAGGCCGAGATCGGTGACGACGATCAGATTCGGAAGGCCCGTCGCTGGGAGTGTGGCGTCGTCGCGATGCAGGCGCTCGACCGCGACGTGCTTTGCCTCTCCGGTCGCGACGAGGATGGTGCGTCGGGCGGGTGCGAGCATGCGTCGGGTGAGCGTCGAGCGCTGCGCTGGCGGCTTCGGGCTCGTGCCGATGAACGCGACGCGCTCGTTCCCTAACTCGGGGAAGCCGGAGAAGAGCGAGCTCACGTGGGCGTCTTCGCCCATGCCGAGCAGCGCGACGTCGAGCGCGCCGAGTGCCGATCCGCCCCGGATCGCACGGCGCGCATTTCCTCGCTCGCAATCGACGGCGGCAATTGCCTCGACCACCAGCCGCGCCCCACTCGCGGTGGGGTCGCGCGCGCGGACGAGCCTCGGGAGGTCAGCCACGCGACCAGCTCCCCTCGCAGCAATCGCGAAACAGGAGTTCGGCTGCAGGCGGCCCCCAGCTCCCTGCCTCGTAGTCGAGGAGCGGAGGCGATCCGCCGCGATCCCAGCTCGCGCGCAGCGAATCCGTCCACTGCCACGCGAACTCCACCTCATCCGCCCGCAAGAAGAGACTCTGGTCGCCGCGCATAGCATCGAGCAGAAGGCGCTGATAGGCGTCTGGAGACGTCGCGCCGAAATGGTGCTCGTAGTCGAAGTCGAGCGCCGCAGGGGCCATTCGCATTTCGGGACCGGGCTCCTTCACTCCGAAGGACAACGAGATTCGCTCGCTCGGCTGGAGCCGGAGCGTTAGGACGTTCGGACGAATGCAGCAGAGCGAGCCGTCTGCCAGCCGAAGGCGAAGCTCCGCATCGCTCAACCCGTCGGGCCGATTGAAGAGCTGCAGCGGTGGCGTGCGGAATTGGACCTGAACCTCCGTGAAGCGCTTGGGCAGTCGCTTGCCGTGGCGGAGGAGAAAGGGCACGCCGCTCCAGCGCCAGCTGTCGAGCTCTGTCCGCAGCGCGACGTACGTTTCCGTCAGTGAGTCGGGTTTGACTCCCTCCTCGTCGAGATAGCCTCCGACGTTGGCTCCATCGACAGTGCCCGGGCCGTAGCGCGCGCGCACGCAGTCGGTCGTGGCTCGGTGCTGGTCGACGCGTCGCAGCGACCGAAGGACCTGCACCTTCTGATCGCGGATCGCCTCTGGGTCCAGCGACGCCGGCGGCTCCATCGCGACGAGCGCGAGGATCTGCAGCATGTGGTTCTGAATCACGTCGCGCAGCGCGCCGGCCGCGTCGTAGTAGCCGGCGCGACCAGAGCCGACGCCGTCGGTTTCCGCCACGGTGATTTGGACCAGCTCCACGTGGTGGCGGTTCCAGAGCGGCTCGAAAATCGCGTTGTGGAAGCGGAAGCCGAGGAGATTCTGGACTGTCTCCTTCGCGAGGTAGTGGTCGATGCGGAAGATCTGATCTTCGCGCAGCTTCTCGTGGAGATCGCGATTCAGCACCTGCGCGCTCGCCAGGTCGCGCCCGAAGGGCTTCTCGATCAAAAGGCGCCGCCACGCAACGCGCTCTCCTTCGCGCATGTCGAGAAGCCGCGCGGCCGAGAGGTTGGCGACCGTGATGGAGAACAGGTCCGGAGCGAGCGCGAGGTAGAAGAGTCGCCCGGAGGATCGCCCCTGCGCGAGCGAGTCCAGTTCCCGCGCGAGTGACTGGAGGGAGGAGAGCTCACGGACGTCGGCGCGGCGATAGGAAATGCGCGGGGCGAGCAATTCGAAGCCATCGCGCGCGTCCGCTGGAAGCGCGCGAGCGATCGAGCTACGAAACGACTCGTCGCTCTCCGCTGTACGCGCGACCGCGACGACTGAAAGCTCCTGGCATCGCAATTCTGGATCTGCGACGAGGTGTGCGAGCGCTGGGATCAGCTTGCGCCGCGCAAGCTCGCCGCGCCCGCCGAAGATGACAAGCTGAACGGCGCCGGGACTGTCAGCGCTCACTCGTCGCCTCGAGCCTATCCCTCGTCACTTCGAGGAGAAATACGACGTGTCCAGCCATGAACTCGGCTCCCCTGCGATCGTGCGCTACGCGAAGTACCGCTTGGCGTCCCCGGCCATGCGGCCAACGCACCACCGGGCATAGAAGGGCGCAAGGGCGGCGCCTAGAACGCGTCCGATGGGAGAGGGTGGGCTGTCGTATTCGATGAAGACGCGCAGCATCGACCGTTCGCCGGCGGGTGCGATCTCGAATCCCATGCGATAGTCGCCAATGATCGCGAGGCGCGGCCGTCCGCGCGTCTCCCACACTTTTCGACGCGGCGGATCGCGTTCGATCACGACTTCCTCGACGAACAGCATCAGGCCCAGAAAGCTACCGCGCATCCTGATCACGGAGCCGACAGCGCGCCCCTGCGCAGCGTCGAATTCGTACGTCATCCGCCCGCCCATCATCATCATGGACGGTTTCTCCATATGCGTTCCGAGGCGCGCCTGAGCGTCTAGATGGTCAAAGAGCTTGTCCGGCGGAGCGTGCACCTCTGCGGTCGCCTCGTCGGTGCGAGCGTAGTCCATTGCGCGTCCTCGACGCTGATACGGCGACAGAGTGTGAATGGTGACGGAAGAGTCGGCTCGCATTGCATGCGTCACCTTGTGTCGGGCAGGGCCGTAGTCATGGCGATGAGGGAGCCACCCACTGCCTCTCGCGAGGCGTTGGAGAGCATCGGGTGGGATCTCTCGCGGGATGACCGAACGCGCATCTCGCTGATCGAAGCCGAGCTCGAGCGCGGCTTCGCGTCGCTACGCGGCATCGAGCCGGCCGTGTCGATCTTCGGTTCGGCGCGCGCTCGCCCGGACGATCCGGTGTACGCTGCGGCTCGCAACGTCGCGCGAGAAGTGGCGCGCACCGGCTTCAACGTACTCTCGGGCGGCGGGCCCGGAGTGATGGAGGCCGCGAACCGCGGCTGCCGAGAGGGCGAAGGCGTCAGTGTCGGCTTGACCATCGAGCTGCCGGACGAGCAGGCCACCAATCGGTTCGTCGAGCGCGAGGTTCGTTTCCGGCACTTCTTCGCGCGCAAGTTGATGTTCGTGCGCTACTCGTGTGCGTTCCTGATCTTCCCCGGCGGATTCGGGACGCTCGACGAGACCTTCGAAGCGCTGACGCTCGTGCAGACGCACAAGATCCCGCACTTCCCGGTGCTTCTCTTCGGTGGCGACTACTGGGCCGGCTTGCTGCGCCAGCTCGGCGACATGGTCGAGCACGGCGCGATTTCCCCCGACGACCGTTCGCGCATTCAGCCCGTCTCGGACGCGGACGATGCGATCGCGATCCTGCGGCGCTGCCACGAGAGTCTGTGCGCCACACTCCACAAGCCCCCGCTGCACGTTCGCACGCCGAGGTGACGATGGGTGGCCCCTATTCGAGCGTCCACGTCGAGCCATCACCCGGGACGACCGCATTCCAGCCCAGGCCGTCGCGCAAGCGCCGGCGAAAGGCATCCGCGGCCGCTGGTTCTCCGTGTGTGACGAAGGCTCGGCGTGGAGAGACCCCGCTCTTCCTGAGCCAGTCGAGCAGCTCCGCGTAGTCCGCGTGAGCGGAGAGCCCTTGAATCTGCACGACGCGGGCGCGCACGGCCACGTACTGACCGTGGATCTTGAGCTCGTCCACGCCGTCGGAGAGCTGCCGCCCCCGCGT
Organism: Deltaproteobacteria bacterium; assembly: GCA_031396695.1. Taxonomy (GTDB): domain Bacteria; phylum Myxococcota_A; class UBA9160; order SZUA-336; family SZUA-336; genus VGRW01. The sequence continues at coordinate 30,151 of JANNLG010000152.1, read as the reverse complement.
GCCGGCGGACTGGAACCCGACCAGCAGGACGGCATTGCGCGGATCCGGGAGGAAGCGGCGCAGGTGGTGCAGGATTCGGCCGCCGGTGGCCATGCCGCTCGCGGAAACGATGATCATCGGGCCCGAGCGCCGATCGATCGCTTTGGACTCGTCCGCGCTGCGCGTATAGGTCGCGAGCTTGCACATCGCGTGGCACTGATCCTCGCCAAGGCGGTGATCGTCTTTGTGTCGGCAGAAGATCTCGGTCGCGTCGATCGCCATCGGGCTGTCGAGGAATACGGGAAGTGCGGGGATCCGATTCTCGCGGCGAAGCTCGGCCAGCAGGTGGAGGAGGTGCTGAGCACGCCCGACGGCGAAGGCCGGGACGAGGATCGTTCCACCTCGCTCCGCCGTCTCGCATACAAGGCGTGCAAGCGTATCGGAAACGTCTTCGTCCGGATGGCGACGATCTCCGTAGGTCGATTCGACGACGACATAGTCTGCGAGTGGAAGCGGGTCGGGCGGACGCATGATCGGATCTTCGGGCCGCCCGACGTCTCCCGAGAACGCGATCGTTTCCGTCGCGGTTCGGATTGCGAGGCACGCGGAGCCGAGGATGTGGCCCGCCCGCGAGAAGCGCGCCGAGATGTCTCGCGTCGGCGCGAACTCGCGGGCGAACTCAACAGCGTCAAGCTGCTTGAGGCAGGCCCGTGCGTCCTCTTCGGTGTAGAGGGGCAGGGCCGGGCGATGCTGCGCGTACCCGCGCTCGTCCGCGTGTCGAGCGGCCTCCTCTTGGAGGTGACCGGAGTCCGGCAGGAGGATTCGTAGCAGCTCCCGGGTCCCCGTCGTGCAGTAGACGTGCCCGCGGAAGCCGTCTTTGCAGAGCCTCGGGAGGTAGCCGGTGTGGTCGATGTGGGCGTGAGTGAGGATGACCGCGTCGAGGCGCGCGGCGTCGACGTGCGGCGCCGACCAGTTTCGCTCGCGCAGCGCCTTCACTCCTTGGAATAGACCGCAGTCGACGAGGACTCGCGCGGCAGCCGTCTCGACCAGGTACTTCGAGCCCGTGACTGTGCCGGCCGCCCCAAGGAAGCTGATGCGCGTCATCCGAGCGTTCCTCGACCATTCTGCGCTTGCGGAGGCTGCGAGCGTGGCGAGCGGGCGAATTTCCACCCTCGTCCGCTCGCCACTTCACTAGCGATAGTTCGGCGGTCCCAGCAGGACGCGCGGGCGACGACTACGGCTTCTTCGCATCCTCGTCGTGGAGTTTCGCGAGCGCGTCGAACTCGGCGGCCGTCGCCGTGTTCTGTTCCGCGATCTTCTTGCAGTGGGCTGCCATCTGAGTCTTCTGGGCCATCTTCACGCCCCCGTACGAGCTGGCCATCTTCTTGTGGCTGCTCGCCGCTGCGCGCGCATCCGCGGCCTTCCCGCGGTAGTACTTCGCGAGCGCCACGTGGTCCGCCGGGGAGTGCGCCGAGTTCGTGATGAGCTGCTCGATCTCGGCGTCGGTTTCGTGCGCCCACGAGATGTTCGGCGAGAGGGCGAGCGCCCCGATCAGAAGTGCCCCTGCGATCGCGTTCGTCATTCCATCCTCCGTTGAGAGCTAGGGCCCCGCGGCGACGCGCCGCAGGGCAAGTCGATGCGGGACTACGTGCGAGCCGCGGATTCGTGACTTCCCGACTCGACATGCACCTCCGGACTTGTGGCTAGCTGACACGATCTGACGGCCCTTTGTGCCAAACGCAGCAGCGGCGGCTCGCGAAGCTCGTGTTCGAGCGCTTTCGCATTGGCACGTCGGGTGCAGTCGAACCGGCCGGTCACTTTCCTGAGGTGTTGGCCGTATGCGTACGTCGCGGCGACGAGCAGCGCTAGAAGAGGTTCAGGATGAGGCCCTCATGCGGCACTACGCAGACGGAGACGCGGAGGCGTTCGACGAGCTCTTCCGACGCTACGAGTCGCGCGCGTTCGCCTTCTTCGTCAGGCGGACGGCTTCGCGCGAGCGCGCCCAGGACCTCTATCAAGAACTGTTTCTCCGCATCCATCGCGCGCGCGACAGCTATGATCCGGCGCGAGCCTTCACGCCTTGGTTCTTCCAGATCGCCCATCGTCTGCTCATCGACGATCGCCGGCGCGCCTACCGCTCGCGCGAGGTGTCGATCGGAGATCGCGAGGCCCGTTGGAATCGCGCCAGCGCCCGTGACGAGGTGGCCGACCGCGAGCAGCTCGGTCAGATCCTCGAGCAGCTCTCGTCGGAGGAGCGCTACGTCCTCATCTCCGCGAAGGCCGAAGGGATCGGGTATCCGGAGCTCGCAGCGCAGCTCGACAAGTCGGTCGATGCCGTCAAGAAGCTGGCCTCGAGGGCGATGCAGCGCGTACGTGCCGCCTCGCTGTCACCAGCCGGAATCGGGTCACGCGCTCGCTGAGCACGCGACGGGGTCGTGGAATTTCGATGGGAAGTGACAGCACGCCGCCTGAGCTGCGCGAGGGCGTGCGCTCCGGGATCGTCGGCACGATCGAGCGCGATGTAGAGCTCCGTGGAGGCAGGACCGCACGACTCCTCGTCGCTGCGGGCGCACTCGGCGTCTTGGGAGCCGTCGGGATCACGCTGATGATCGCGGATCATCCCTTCGGGCATCACCCTCACTGGCACGTCGCCGTCTTCGCCGCGGTGTGGTCGGGGCTGCTCGTGGTCAGTCTCGCCCTCGTATTCCTGCAGGTGCGAACGCCGACCTTGCCGCTGGCCCGCTCGGCCGCCATCGGAATCCTCGGACTCGGCGCGGCCGGCCTCTGCAGTGCTGTCTGCCCGGACCAGCACTTTCTGGCTTGGTGGTCCTCGACCGCCGCGGGTGCCCGCTTGGGCGCGGCCGGAGGCTTGGTGCTGAGTGCCCTGTGCTTCGGCGTGATCTCGTCGCTCTTCCTCGGAGCGGTTGCCACGGTCGTCGGCTTGGGCTGGGGGCGCGGACCCATTCGTCCGTTGCTTCCGGCTGCGCTGCTGCTGCTCTTGCTCTCGCCGGGCGTCGCGCTGCAGTCGTTCGACACCTCGTGGGCGGTGTTCTGGAGCTGGTTGCTCGGCACGGCCGCGGGTGCCTACGCGGGTGTCGCGACCGGGATTCGGGTGCGCATACTGCTCAGCGGTGCGTGACCGCGATGCTTGCGCGGAATCGCAGCAGCGCAACGCCAAAGAACGCGGCGCCGATCGCGACGATCGCTGCAAGCGAGCCCCACACCGCTTCGAGTCCGGCGCCGCGGTACAGGACCGCCGTTGTGAAACTCACGAAGTGGGCCGTCGGTAGCAGACGCATGAGCCACTGTAGAGCCGCTGGCATGCTCTCTAGGGGCGTCATTCCGCCGGAAAGCGCGATCATCGGGAGGATCACCGGCACGAGGAGGAGTCCGAACTGGGGCATCGATCGCACCTGGATCGAAAGAAAGATCCCGATCGCGCTCGTGGAGAAGAGATAGGCCACCGTTCCGACCAGAAAGAGCGACACGGAACCGAGGATCGGAACGCCGAGCGCCCCGTGGATGACGACGCCAAGAGAAAGGGCCGTGGCGAGGACGATGACGAGTCCATTCGCCCATACCTTCGCGAAGGCGATCTCCGCGGGCGTGACGGGCATCGCGAGCAGATGTTCGATCGTCCCATGCTCGCGCTCTCGCAGCAGCGCTGCGCCTGGGAGCAAGATCGCCAGCATGGTGATGTTGTTGATCAGCTGGACAATGCCCAGATACCAGGACTGGTAGAGATTCGGATTGAACGCGACCCGGATCGAGCTGCGGATCGGCGGGGCTCTGGCACGTCCGCCCTCGGTCACGAACTCCTGGATCTCACTGCCGAGGATGCGCTGCAAGTATCCGGTACCGACGCCCGCCTGACTCATTGCCGTGGCATCGACGAGCAGCTGGAGAGACGGGCGGCGCCCGGCCAGGACATCCGCCTCGAAGTTGCGCGGCACGTCGACTACGAACGTGTAGCGATTCGCGTCCATCGCAGGGTCGACCTCGGGCAACTGAATCTGGTCGGGCTCGTGGAAGTGAGGCGGGAGCACGGACGCCTGCAGACGCGCAGAGAGCTGCGAGTGGTCTTCGTCGACGAAGGCTACGGAGGCATGGCGAAGCTCGAGTCCGGTCGACGCGGCGGGAACGTAGATCGCGTAGGTGAACGCGTAGACGACGAAGAGAGCGAGCACCGGGTCGCGGCGGAGACTCACGAGCTCCTTGCGTCCGAGCCGGTAGACGTTGGCGAGCCGGCGCCAGGTCACGGCTGTTGCTTTCTCAAGAGGAGAAGGCTGGCCACGGTGAACGACGCCGCGAAAGTTGCCAAGGCCGCGTAGGCCGAAAGCAGATCTTCCGCTCCGAGTCCTTTCGTGAATACGCCCACGCTCACGCGGTTGAACCACGACGCCGGGAAGCCTCGCCCCATCACGGCGGCCGCGCCCGTGAGCGACGATACGGGAGCAATCAGGCCCGAGAACTGGATCGTGGGCAGGAGCGTGAGGATCGTCGCCGCGAGGATCGCTGCGATCTGCGAGCGTGCGAAAGCGGAGATCACGAGACCGAGCCCAGTAGCGGCCCAGGCGTAGAGGAGCGCTCCTGCAGCCAGCGCCGGGAAGCTCCCCTTGAGGGGAACGCCGAACAGTGTAGTCGTCAGGGCGACGAGCGTGAGGAAGGAGATGAAGCTCACGCCGATGTAGGGCAGCTGCTTGCCCAGCACGTATTCGATCGGGCGCACCGGTGTCGCGTAAAAGTTGATGATCGAGCCGAGCTCGATCTCGCGAACCACGGCGACCGCCATTAGCATCGTCGCGACGAGCACGAGCACGAGCGGGATCACGCCCGGAACGATGGCGTAGACGCTTTCGAGGTCCTGGTTGTATCGGAAGCGCGGCACGATCTCTGCCGGGAGGGTGTCGGACGCGATGCGCTCGTCTGTCAGCGCCAGTCCGCGAAGGTGGGCGTTCTCGATGCCCAGAATGTATCCGCGTGCCGTCTCCGCTCGGAACGGGAACGCACCGTCAAGCCAGAATCCCACCTCGGGGACGTGACCCGCTGTCAAATCGCGGCCGAACCCGGCGGGGATCTCGATCGCGACGCGCAGGTCGCCGTCGCGCAGTCGGCGCTCGAGATCCATGTCCGAGAGAATCGGCTCTTGCGCGGCGAAGTACCGAGAACCCTGGAAATGCTCGAGGTAGGCGCGGCTCTCGGGTGTCTGGTCGCGATCGAAGGCTGCGTACGACAGACCTTCAACGTCCAGGGAAATGCCGTAACCCAGCACGACCAGGAGGACGAGCGGCGCCAGAAAGCACATGGCCAGCCGGATCGGATCGCGCCTGAGCTCGAGGACCTCTCGGCGCGAATACGCGAGGAGCCTGCCGAGGCTCGAGCCCGTGGGATCCACGGACTTGGGGGACTTTGCGGACGTCGGCGGCGCGTCCGGCGCGGGCGCCGTCGCGCCGAGCTTTGCGTCGGCACCGATGAACGCAACGAACGCATCCTCGAGGGTGGCGGCGCGTTGAGACTCGACGATCGCCGCCGGGCGATCGCACGCGAGCACACGCCCGGCGCTCATGAGCGCGATGCGATCGCAGCGAGCGCCTTCGTTCATGAAGTGAGTGGAGATGAAGATCGTGACACCGAGACGCCGCGACAGGTCGGCGAGCAGCTCCCAGAAGCGATCCCGTGCAACCGGGTCCACGCCGGACGTCGGCTCGTCGAGGATCAGGACTTCGGGTGCATGAATCACCGCCACCGCGAGCGAGAGCCGCTGGCGGACGCCCAGCGGTACCGCGGACGCGAGCCGATCGAGCGAGTCACCGAGCTCGAATTGCTCCGCGAGCTCTGCGATGCGATGCGAGAGCTCGGGCTCCTTGGCGCCGAAGATCCGCCCGTGGAGCTCGAGATTCTGCCGCAGTGTGAGTTCGGTGTAGAGCGAGAAGCTCTGCGACATGTACCCGATCCGGCGGCGCACCTCGATGTCATGGGCATTCACTTCGCGGCCAAAGAGGAGCGGAGTGCCTTCGCTCGCGGGCAGCAGCCCCGTGAGGATCTTCATGGTGGTGCTCTTACCGCAGCCGTTCGGCCCCAGGAACCCGAAGATCTCGCCACGCTCGATCCGGAAGCTGACGCGGTCGACCGCAGTGAAGTCGCCGAATCGCCGGGTGAGCTCGCGCGCCTCGATCGCGGGTTCACCCGTCGCTGGCAAGCGGGGCGCTATCGCGAAGCTGCGGTGGCCGCGCCGGCGCTCCTCAGGCAACAGCGCGACGTAGGCACCCTCGAGGCTCCGTGCTCCCGCTCGTGCTTCGAGCTCCGCGGGCGAGCCGGTCGCGAGAACGCGGCCCGCGTCGAGCAACACGAGCCGGTCGAAGCGCTCGGCTTCTTCCATGTAGGCGGTCGCGACCACCACGCTCATCCCGGGTCGCTGCGCGCGCATGCGATCGATCAGCTCCCAGAATTGTCTCCGCGAGAGAGGATCGACACCGGTAGTGGGCTCATCGAGGATCAACAGGTCAGGATCGTGGATCAGCGCGCAGCACAGCCCGAGCTTCTGTTTCATCCCGCCGGAGAGATCACGCTCGCGTCGATCGGGAAAAGCTGCGAGCCCAGTCGCCGCCAAGAGCGCGGCGATTCGCTCGCCGCGCTCGACGGAGGAGAGGCTGAACAGGCGGCCGAAGAAGTCGACGTTCTCGACCACCGTGAGGTCCGGGTAGAGATTCCCGCCGAGACCTTGCGGCATGTAGGAGATCCGAGGGGAGATCTTTCGGCGGTGCCGAGCCTCACGCTGGTCGCCGCCGAGCACCCAGATCTTCCCGGTCTGAATCCGGCGCACGCCTGCGACGAGGCCGAGCAGCGTCGACTTCCCGACTCCGTCCGGTCCGATGAAGCCAACGATCCCGCCTACCGGAAGCTCGAGGCTTACGTCACATATCGCCGTAGTCGCGCCGTAGCGATGGGACACGCCGTCGAGCCGGACTACCGGCGAGCGCTTTGGGCTCGCTCCGGATGTCACCGCAGCGACGCCGGCCAGGCGGCGCGATCTTCGAGGCGTAGCCATACGATCCCGGGTGAGCCGGGCTTGAGCACATCCGCGGAGCTATCGACGAGCCGGGCCTTCACGCGGAACGAGAGCTTCTGACGCTCCGAGGACGTCTCGACTTGCTTCGGCGTGAACTGCGCTTCTTCCGAGACGTAGGTCACGCGCGCGGGCAACGGACTCCCGGGCAGCGCGTCGAGCACGACGCGAGCCTCCGCGCCGATCCGAATACGTCCGGCCTCCTGCGCGGGCAGGAAGACCGTCATGTACATGTCGCTCCGGTCCAAGAGCGTGAAGACGCGGCCGCCGGCTGCCAGCACCTCTCCGGGCTCGACGAGGCGGTACTGGATCCGTCCACTCCGCGGCGCAACCAGCACCGTGTCAGAGAGCTCCGCCTGGATGCGCGCGACATCGGCCCGCGCACCTTCGACCCCGGCGCCGGCACTTGCAACCTGCGCCCTGGCCGCGCTGCAGACGGAGTGGGCGGTCTCGGCCCGAGAGCGCTCGACATCGAGCGCGCGCGCGCTCGAGACATCGCGCTCGAAGAGCTGCTCCGTGCGGCCGAGCTCCTGGTGGGCGAGTGTGCATTCGCTCATTCGCTGCGCGAGGCCGGCTTCCGCCGCGTCGCGCCCCGCCTGTGTCTCCGCTACGACGGCTTCCGCGCGCGCAAGCTGGGCGTCGAGCGTCGCCGCGTCCATCCGGGCGAGGGCCTGGCCTTCCTTCACCTCGTCCCCCTCGCGGACGAGTAGCTCCGCGACCCTGCCGGGTAGCTTCGTAGCGACGTGGATCTGGGTGCCCTCGAGCCGGCCGTTTGCGAGCGCAAAGCCCTCGGGCACGGCGGACCGGCTCGTCGACCACCATGCGAATGCGCCGCCGCTGGCGACAACCGTCACGCCAAGCAGGTACAACGCGGTTCTAGGGCGAGAGCGCGGCACGTCGTGCACCCATGCGAGATCCCCTTGATAACTCGGCTCGTTCCATTCTACGGGGCCGCCTCCCCGCGAGTGACCAATCTTCGGCGGCCGGGCGCCACCGGGGTGGTCGCCCGCCACCCAGCCACGAACCCTCCCGGGCTTGCCAGATACCTATACAGGGTATATGTGTAGCGTCATGAAGACCGAATTCCGAGAGCAGGTACAGAAGCGGATCCGCCGCATCTCCGGCCAGGTCGCGGGCATCGAGCGCATGATCGACGAGGATCGCTACTGCGTCGACGTCCTCCTCCAGGTGGCGGCGGTTCGCGCGGCGCTAGACGGAGTGGGCAAGCTGATTCTTCGCTCACATGTCGAAACGTGCGTGTCCGATGCGCTGATCTCCGGGCGCCCGAAGGACCGCGCGGAGAAGATCGACGAGATCATGGACGTCTTCTCGAAGTTCTCGAACGTCGGAGGTCGCTAGCGCCATGCAGCCCGAGACCAGCCTCGATCCGGTGTGCGGCATGACCGTGCGCGCCGAGAGCCCGCATCACGTACTGCACGACGGCGTGACGTACCGCTTCTGCTCCGCGGGTTGTCTCGCGAAGTTCCGCGCGAGCCCTGAGCGGTACCTCGGCGCCGCGCCGCCGGAGGCGCACGCGCGGGTCGCTCCGTCGGCGCGTTGGACCTGTCCGATGCATCCGGAGATCGTTCGCAACGAGCCGGGCGCGTGCCCGATCTGCGGCATGGCGCTCGAGCCGGTCGACGCGGCTGGCGACGAACGCAACCCCGAGCTCGACGACATGACCCGCCGCTTCTGGGTCAGCCTCGTGCTCACGGTCCCGGTTTTCGGAATGGCGATGGCGGAGATGTTCCCGAGTTTCTTCGGCGGCGCGCATGTCACGCCGAGCACACTCGCATGGCTCCAGCTCGCACTCGGCACGCCGGTCGTCCTCTGGGGAGGGTGGCCGTTCTTCGTGCGCGGCTGGAACTCGCTCCGGACGCGCCACTTGAACATGTTCACGTTGATCGCGATCGGAACCGGCGCCGCGTGGGTGTACAGCGTGGCGGCCACGGCCGCGCCCGAGATCTTCCCCGCGTCGTTTCGCGGCATGAGCGGAGGTGTCGCGGTCTACTTCGAGGCCGCGGCGGTGATCGTGACGCTCGTGCTGCTCGGCCAGGTGCTCGAGCTGCGCGCACGGAGTCAGACGGGCGCCGCCATCCGCGCACTGCTCGGCTTGGCTGCGAAGACTGCGCGCCTCGTGACTCTCGATGGACGGGACGAGGACGTACCTCTCGAGCAGATCCAGGTCGGTGACCGCTTGCGCGTACGGCCGGGCGAGAAGGTGCCGGTGGACGGGGTCGTTCTCGAGGGCCAGAGCAGCGTCGATGAATCCATGCTCACCGGCGAGCCGATCCCGGTGAGCAAAGGGCAGGGCGATCGCATTACCGGCGCCACGGTCAACGGAACCGGAGCGTTCGTGATGCGCGCTGAGCGAGTCGGATCGGAGACGCTGCTCGCGCGGATCGTGCAAATGGTGGCGAAGGCACAGCGCAGTCGGGCGCCCATCCAGGGACTGGCGGATACGGTCTCCGGTTACTTCGTGCCGGCGGTGATCGGCGTCGCGGTGCTCACATTCGCGCTCTGGGCGAGTCTCGGCCCGGAGCCCCGCATGGCGTACGCGCTCATCAACGCGGTCGCCGTCTTGATCATCGCCTGCCCGTGCGCGCTCGGGCTCGCGACACCGATGTCGATCATGGTCGCGATGGGGAAGGCCGCGAGCGTCGGCGTTCTGTTCCGCAACGCCGAGGCGATCGAGCTCCTGCGCGACGTCGACACGATCGTGGTCGACAAGACCGGGACTCTGACCGAGGGGAAGCCGAAGCTCGTTCGCGTCGCCGCAGCGCCAGGCTGGATCGAGGACGAGGTACTCCGACTCGCGGCTACGCTCGAGCGCGCGAGCGAGCATCCGCTGGCGGCGGCGATCGTGCGCGGTGCAAACGACAAAAAGCTCACACTCACCGACGCGCGGGCGTTCGAGTCACGAACGGGCCGCGGCGTCGTCGGAGAAGTCGAAGGCCGCCAGGTCGCGTTCGGCAATCCGAAACTGCTCGAGGAGCTCGGCCTGAGTGCGGGCTCGTTCGCCGAAGTCGCGAACGGTATGCGCGCCGAAGCGCAAACGGTGATGTTCCTGGCCGTCGACGGGAAGTTCGCGGGCTTGGTCGGCGTAGCCGACCCGATCAAGAGTTCGACGCCCGATGCCATCCGCCGCCTGCGCGAAGAGGGGATTCGTGTCGTCATGCTGACCGGCGACAACCGGACGACAGCGGAAGCGGTGGCAAAGCGACTGGGGCTCGACGAGGTCCTGGCCGACGTGCTGCCGGAGCAGAAGGCCGAGATCGTCCAGAAACTTCAGGCGGAAGGCCGCGTGGTCGCGATGGCGGGCGATGGCGTGAACGACGCGCCCGCGCTCGCGCAAGCGCACGTAGGCATCGCGATGGGTACCGGCACCGATGTCGCGATGGAGAGCGCCGGCATCACGCTCGTGCGCGGCGATCTCCGCGGCATTCTCCGGGCTCTGCACGTCAGCCGCGCGACGATGCGGAACATCCGCGAGAACCTCTTCTTCGCGTTCGTCTACAACGGGCTCGGCGTCCCGATCGCGGCGGGTGCTCTCTATCTCCCGCTCGGTCTGCTGCTCAACCCGATGATCGCGGCCGCGGCGATGAGCTTGAGCTCCGTCTCGGTGATCGCGAACGCGCTGCGCCTGCGGCGTTTGGAGGTGTGACGTGGCCCGCTCCTACGTTCCGGCACTGGGGTTCGACTGGCTCACGCGCTTCTACGACCCACTGATCGCGCTCACTCTGCGCGAGAAAACGCTCAAGGGTCGCCTGATCGATCAGGCTGGCATTGCTGCGGGCCACGAAGTTCTCGACGTCGGCTGTGGCACGGGGACACTCGCGATCCTCATAAAGACGCGGCAGCCGAAGGCTCGCGTAGTCGGCCTGGACGGCGACCGCGCCGTGCTCGAGATCGCTCGCGCCAAGGTAGTGAGGGCGGGATTTGACGTGGAACTCCGCGAGGGTCTCGCGAACTCCGAGCCGACGTTCCAACCCGCGTCGTTCGACCGGATCCTGACGAGTCTCGTGTTGCATCACCTGACGACCGAACAGAAGCGCGAGGCGCTCGCGGCGATGTACCGCTGGCTGCGGCCGGGCGGAGAGCTCCACGTGCTCGACTTCGGTCCACAGGAAGGCGCGATCCTCGCGCTCCTCTCGCGGGGAGTCGGTTGGCTCGATGGCGCGACACGGCTGCGCGACAACTGGGAGGGCCGCCTGCCGGAGCTCATGCGCGAGGCCGGCTTCGCGCGCGCGGACGAAGTCGGCCGCGCGTTCACCCCATTCGGCAGCGTGTCGTTTTACAAGGCGGCGTCGCTTCGAGAGGTCTGAGCAGCCCCCACTTACTCGCGGTCGGCGTGCGCTTCTGGGTGCGCCGCGAACTCCGCGGCGCACCGCAGCGAACAGAACCAGAAGTCGCGCTCGCCGAAGCGAAGATGGCCAGCGGCAGTCTCGGGCTGGATGCGCATGCGGCATACGGGATCGACCGCGCTGCTCGACTGCGCGCCGATCGCGAGCGAGAAGAGCTCGATCCGCTCGCGGATGTTCTTCAGAGCCATCGGTCCAAGCGAGTCGGCCGCGATTCCCTCGCCGCGGGCCGTCGCCGCGACGAGCGCTGTCGCGAGCACGTGCCCGCCTGACGCCAGGGCTGCGACGCGCGCGGCAACGTTTACCGAGGTCCCGAACCATCGGCCGTCGCGGAGGACCGCCTCGCCGTGGTGGAGGCCCGCGCGCAAAGCGGGAAACTCGGGCGTGGCGTCGGCCGCTTCCCAGATCCGAGCGACCACGTGAATCATCCGGGAGGGCGTCTCCGACACGAGAAAGACAGCATCGCCGACGGTGTCGACGATCTTCGCGTCGCCGCCGAGAGCGGCGTCGGTCAGCGCCGAAAAACTCCGCGCGAGATCCGCGCCGGCGTCGTCGCCATGCGTCTCGGTGAGCGCCGAGAAGCCAGCGAGGTCCACGAAGCAAAACGTCGCTTCCATCCGAGGTCGGGATCGCGCGGCGCTAGCGCGACTTCGTCGAAAGCTCCGCGAGCTTGTCGAGCCGCGGCAGGATCTTGTCCGCCGGATCCGACGCCAGCATGAACACCACGCGGCTCGCGCCGGCGGCCGCGAACTTTGCGATCTCGTCGGCGTCGGGGCCCATGCCGAAGATCGAGAGCTCGAGGTTGCTCGGGTCGCGGCCCGCGGCCTTCGCGGCGTCCCAGAATTCCGGGATGCGACGGATCAGTCGGCCGGGAATGTTGATCGGCATCCAGCCGTCGCCGTACTCGATCGCGCGCTTCGCGGCGCCGGGCCAGCCGCCGCCGACCAGGATCGGCGGGTGCGGCTTCTGCACCGGTTTGGGCCAGGTCATGATCGGATCGAAGTTCACGTGCTTGCCGTGGTACTCGGCCTTGGTCTGGGTCCAGATCGCCTTCATCGCGCCGACCCGCTCGCGCATCAGCGAGAAGCGCGTCTTGTAGTTCGTGCCGTGGTTCTCCATCTCCTCGGCGTTCCAGCCGCCGCCGATCCCGAACAGGAAGCGGCCGTTCGAGATGCGGTCGAGCGTGGCGACGTCCTTGGCGGTCTGGATCGGATCGCGCTGGACGACCAGACACACGCCCGTCGCGAGTTTCAGCGTCTTCGTCACCGCGGCCGCGGCGGCCAGCGCGATGAACGGTTCGAACACGTCGTAGTACTGCTTGGGCAGATCGCCGCCGGCCGGGAACGGCGTGCGCCGCGAAGCGGGAATGTGCGAGTGCTCGGGGAACCAGATCGACTCGAAGCCGCGCGCTTCGCAGGCGGTGGCGAGCTCTACGGGAGAGATCGATGCGTCGGTGGGAAACAGCGAGACGCCGAACTTCATGGGGCTCCTTCGCGCGTCAGAAACGCGCGGTCTCTTCGGGCTCGGGGACGACCTCGTTCTGCAGGAAGCCGAGGCCTTCGATCTCGATCCGCACCACGTCGCCGGCTTCGAGCCAGCGCGGTGGCTTCATGCTCACCCCCACACCCGACGGTGTACCGGTCGCGATCACGTCGCCGACCTCGAGCGTGAACGCGGTGGTGATGTGCTCGACCAGCGCGTAGCAGTCGAAGATCAGCTCCTTGGTGTTCGAGCTCTGGCGCACCTCTCCGTTCACGAGCGTGCGGATCGAGAGCGCGTGCGGATCGCCGACCTCGTCGGACGTGGTGAGCCACGGGCCGAGCGGGCCGTGCGTGTCGAACGACTTGCCCATCGTCCAGGTCGGCACGCGCAGCTGCCAGTCGCGCACCGACACGTCGTTGTGCACGCAGAAGCCGGCGATCACCTCGTGCGCGCGCGCGCGCGGCACGTGGCGGCAGCGCTTGCCGATCACGAACGCGAGCTCGCACTCGTAGTCGAGCGCCGACGACACGCGCGGCAGGTGGATCGGATCGGTGGGACCGGTCACGCAGGTCGACTGCTTGTTGAAGATGGTGGGGAACTTCGGCCTCTCCATGCCGCTCTCGGCCACGTGGTCGGCGTAGTTCAGGCCCACGGCAAGGAACTTCGGCGGGCGCAGGATCGGCGACTCGAGCTTCACGTCGACCATGGGGATGGTGGCGCCGCTCGCAGACGTTGCCTCGCCCGCGCGCTGGCGCGCGCGAGGCCCGGCGGACAGGAAGCCGATCAGATCGCGCGGCAACTCCGGTGCGGCGGCCGACAGATCGATGATCTCCTCTCCGCGCACGACGCCGATGCGCGTCGAACCGGCCTGGGTGAACGTGGCGAGCTTCATCGAGAGCGACTCCTCGGTGCGGATCCACGGGCAGTATACACTCGGCTGCGATGAGCGAGATCGGCATCGGCGAGGTGCGGGCGGCCGCTGCGGCGATTCACGGCTCCGTCGAGCGCACGCCCTGCCTGCACTCGCGCACGCTGTCGCAGATCGCGGGCTGCGAACTGTTCCTGAAGTTCGAGAACCAGCAGTTCACGGCCTCGTTCAAGGAGCGGGGGGCGCTGAACAAACTGCGCTCACTCTCGCCCGGCGAGCGCGAAGCTGGCGTGATCGCGATGTCGGCCGGCAACCACGCGCAGGGCGTCGCCTATCACGCGGGTCGGCTCGGCATCCGCAGCGTGGTGGTGATGCCGCGCTTCAGCCCGACCGTGAAGGTCGAGCACACGCGCGCGTTCGGCGCCGAGGTGGTGCTCGAGGGTGACACGCTCGAAGACGCGAGCCGGGTCGCGCACGCGCTCGAGCGCGAGCGGGGGCTGGTGTTCGTGCACCCCTACGACGACCTGCGCGTGATCGCGGGGCAGGGCACCGTCGCGCTCGAGATGCTCGGCTCGGTGCCGAACCTGGACGCGCTGGTAGTGCCAGTCGGCGGCGGCGGACTGATCTCGGGCATGGCGATCGCCGCGCACGGGCTGCGTCCCGAGCTCGAGATCTTCGGCGCGCAGGCGTCGCGCTTCCCGTCCATGAAACAGACGCTCGCGGGACTGCCGATCGAGTGCGGCGACGCGACCATCGCTGGCGGCATCGGCGTGAAGGCGCCCGGCCGGCTCACCGTGCCGATCATCCGCGAGCACGTGCGCGAAGTGCTGCTGGCCGACGAGGAGGCGCTCGAGGCCGCGATCCTGCTCTTGCTCGAGGTCGAGAAGACGGTGGCCGAGGGCGCGGGAGCGGCTGCGCTCGCGGTCGTGCTCGCGCATCCCGTGATCTTCGCCAAGCGCCGCGTGGGTGTGGTGATCTCGGGCGGGAACATCGACATGCTCGTGCTCGCGCACGTGATCGAGCGCGGGCTCGCACGCACCGCTCGACTCGCGCGCGTGGTGGTGCGCGTGCGCGACGTGCCCGGCGCGCTCGCCGACGTCACCAGCGCGATCGCGAACGCGGGCGCGAACGTGGTCGAGGTGCTGCACGAGCGCGCCTTCGCACGCGCGCCGTCGTCGGAGGCGGAGGTCGAGTTCGTGCTCGAGACGCGCGGCGCGGATCACTTGAAAGACGTCGTCGCCGCGGTGAGGGCGTCCGGTCACGTGGCGCGCGCCGAGCCGCGCGGCTGATCAGGCCGCGCTCGCTCCCGTGCGGCGCTCGTGCAGGGTGCGCTGGATCTCGGCGTGCTCCGCGCGCGACAGCGGGAAGCGCCAGAACACGAGCGCCGCGGCGATGAAGAAGACCGCCGGGATCGGCCCGTACAGCAAGCGCATGGCCAGGATCACCTGCGGCGACTGCGCGACGTTCGGCACGTAGCCGAGCGCTCCGAGCACCCCGCCCACGATCGGCGGGCCCGCGCCGGCCGCCAACTTGAGCGCGAACGACCAGAAGCCGAAGAACGCGCCGCCGCGCGCTTCTCCGGTCGCGAGCTCGTCGTGGTCGAGCACGTCGGCGAGCAGCGAGCCCGCGACCAGGAAGCCCGCGAGCCCCACACCGGCGAGCGTCAGGAACGCGAACACCGCCGGCCGCGCGGGCGTGAGGAACCAGATCGACGACAGGATCACCGCCTCGTAAAGACACACCGCGCGCAGCGCGCGGTCCTTGCCGAAGCGCTTGGCGACCATCGACCAGACCGGCAGGGCCAGTGCGGCCGCGCCCAGGTACACCGGCACGATCAAGCCGACTTCCGCGCCCGTGAAGCCGAGCCAGTACACGAACGCGTAGATCGCCACCGCGCCGTTCAGCCCGCTGCCGATGCTCATGGTCACGAAGGTGGCGAGCAGGATGCGGAACGGGCGATTGCGCAGCGACTCGCGCACGCCGCGGCCGAAGTCGCCGAACGACACCGGTCTGCGCGGCGGGGTCGGTGGCTCGCGCGTGCCGAAGAAGGCGGCGCCGATCGCGAGCGTCGCGATCGCGCCGAACATGAACGCGACCTCGCCGTAGCCGGCGCGCAGGTCCTCGCCGTCGGCGATCGAGGCCAGGAACGGCATGGTGCTGCCGGCGATCGCGCCCAGGTACCAGAAGCCGGTGCGGATCGCGACGATGCGCGTGCGCTCGTCGGGATCTTCCGAGAGCTCCGCGCCGAGCGCGTAGTACGGCGTGAGGAACAGCGTGAAGAACGTGTCGGCCGCGAGGTACGCGACCAGCATCCAGATTGCGAGCTCGAAGCCGTCGAGCGCGCGCGGCGGCGCGAACAGCGCGAACACCGAGAGTCCGAGCGGTAGCGCCGCGATCGCGAACCACGGCCGCCGCCGGCCGAAGCGCGTGCGCGTGCGGTCCGACAGGTAGCCGACGGCGGGATCGTTGATCGCGTCCCAGACCCGGCCGGCGCCGAGCACGAGACCGGCCGTCGCGACGCCGAGGCCCGCGAGATCGGTGTAGAAGAACATCAGGTAGCTGCCGATCGCGCTGGTCGCGAGCGCGACGCCGACATCGCCCACGCCGTAAGAGAGCTGCATGAGTTTCGGCGCGCGGCGGGGCTCTGCGGGCATGCGCGGGATTCTACCTGCGGGACCGGAGTAGAATCCCCGGCCATGAGCACCCCCTTCGAGTTCAACCCGTTCGACGACGCCACCCGCCGCGATCCGTTCCCGCTCTACGCGCGTGGCCGCGAGCTCGGCATCCATCGCCACACGGGACTGCCGGTGTCCTCGGTCTTCCGCTACGCGGACACGGTCGACGTGCTGCGCGACTTCGGGACCTGGTCGAGCAGGTTCCCGACGCCCCCCGAGCTGGCCGAGTTCAACACGCGGCCGCCGAGCATGCTCGGCACCGATCCGCCCGAGCACGAACGGCTGCGCGGGCTGGTGAACCAGGCCTTCACCCCCAAGATCATCCGCCGGCTCGAGCCGCGCATGGTCGAGATCGCGGATCAGCTGCTCGACGCCGCGCTCGCCAAGCGCAACGTCGATCTGGTGCAGGCGCTCACGTATCCGCTGCCGGTCACGGTGATCGCCGAGATCATCGGCGTGCCGACCGAGGACAACGCGCGCTTCAAGGACTGGTCGGACAAGCTGGTCGAGAATCTGGGCGTGGGCCTGTTCGCGCCGCCGAACCGCGACACGCTCGTGCGCAACCGCGCGATCGTCGAGGAGCTGAGCGAGTACTTCCGGCGGCTCGCCGAGCTGCGCCGCGCGGACCCGCGCGAGGACTTGCTGACGGGTCTGGTGCAGGCGGAACTCGAGGGCTCGAAGCTCGCGTTCGACGAAATGGTGCAGATGCTGATCCTGCTGCTGGTCGCGGGCAACGAGACCACGACGACCCTGATCGGGAACACCGTGCTGACGCTGCTCGATCATCCCGCCGAGCTCGAGCGCCTGCGCCGCGAGCCGGAGCTCGTGCCTTCCGCCGTCGAAGAGGTGCTGCGCTTCTCGTCGCCGGTGCAGCTCGATCCGCGCCGCGCCGCGCGCGACGTGGAGCTGTGCGGCGAGAAGCTGCGCGAGGGCGAGATGGTGATCTGCTGGCTCGGCTCCGCGAACCGCGACGAGTCGGTGTTCCGCGAGCCCGATCGATTCGACATCGGCCGCAAGGAGAACCGCCACGTCGCTTTCGGCTTCGGCACCCACTACTGCCTGGGCTCGAACCTGGCGCGGCTCGAAGCGCAGATCTCGTTGCGCGCGCTGCTCGCGCACACCAAGAGCTTCGCGCTCACCACCGAGAAGCCTCTGCCGCTGCACCGCAGCCTGGTGTTTCGCAGCTTCACGGAGATCCCGCTGGAGCTCGTCCCGGCCTGATGTGCGCGTCGTTCGCGGAGCGCGTCGCGCGGCTGCCGCGGCTCGGGCTCGGGATCTCGACGGAGTTCGGCGCGCGGCACGGCGGGCTCGACCTGCTCGCGCTGCGCCGCGCGCGGCCGGATCTGGTGGGATTCCTGGAGATCGGCGCCGACCTGGAGCGCGGCATCGACGCGGATGCGCGCGCCTGGGTCGAGGCCGGCTGGCCCGCGACGTATCACTTCCTCGACGCGAACCTCGAGGAGCGCGAGAGCCTGTCGCCGGAGTTTCTCGAAGCCACGCTTGAGCAAGCGCGCAGCGTCGGCGCCGCCTGGCTGTGCGGCGACGCGGGGCTGTGGCACATCGGCCCGCGCGAGCGCGGCCACGGGGTGCTGATGCCGCCGGTCCTGTGCGCGGAGTCCGCGATCGAGATGGCCGAGAACGTGCGGCGCATGCGCGAGGCGACCGGCTTCGAGGTGCTGCCCGAGAACCCGCCCGCGCACGTGTATCTCGGCGACCTGCACCTGCTCGACTACTTCGCGCGCGTGGCCACGCGCGCGGACTGCGGCTTCCTGCTCGACGTCGCGCACCTGGCGATCTACCAGCGCGCGACAGGCCGCGCGCCGCTCGACGGGCTCGACGGCTTCCCGCTCGAGCGCGTGGTCGAGATCCACGTGGCGGGCGGATCGGAGTTCGAGCACGAGGGGCGCACGTTCGTCGACGACGATCACTCGCCCGCGCCGCACGCGGACACGTGGCGCATCCTCGAGGCGGTGCTGCCGCGCGCCTCGAACCTGCGCGCGCTCGTGTTCGAGTGCGAGCGCAATCGCGCCGAAGACGTCCTGCCCGTGTTCGAGCGCCTGCACGAAGCACTCTGATGGATCACCGCCGCGTTCAGCGCGCGCTGTTCCGCATGCAGCTCGATCCGGCGTTCGCGTCGCGCCTTCGCGCGGGCGACGTCGATGCGTCGCGCGGGCTCGCGCCCGGCGAGCTTCGGCTGCTGCGGAGCGCGGTTCCGAGCGCAGTGTCGGCGGACCGCGACGGCAAGCGGCGCGCGCAGCTCCTGGCCAACGTCGCGAGCGAGCTCCCGCTTTCGCTCGCCGCCGGCCTGTGCGTGGACGGGTTTCCGGCGTCGGAGGAGTTTCACGGGGCGGTGTGCGAGGACGGGAGCCTGCCCCTCGCGCTCGCGCGCTACGCGAGTCGGTGTAGCCGCGCACAGCCAGCGGCCCTGCGCGCACTGATCGCGCTCGAGAGCGCCCTGGCCCGTGCCCGGCGCGAGCTCCGCTCGAGTCGCGCTCCTGGTCTCGGCGAAGTCGCGCTCGCGCCCTGGGCATTCGTCGAGGACTTCCCGGCCGGAACGCTCTCGCTCGCCGCGCGGATTCGCGAGGCGCTCGATGCGGGCCTGCCGCCCCCAGCCCTCGTCCTCGCGAGCGCGCCCGACGAGACCCTGCTGCTGCGATCGAAGCCCGCGTCGCGTCTGCTGGGACTGCGCGAGGTCGAGGTGGAGCATGCATCTCTCGCATTGACTGCGCTGCTGCGCGCCGCGCTCGAGCCGACCACGCGCGATGCGCTCGCCGCCTCGTCGTCGAGCGCGCGCGCCGAGCTCGATCCGGTCATCGACGAGCTCATCGCCGACCGGGTGCTCGTGTCGGGGTAGGCGAGCGAGTGGACCGGCGCCGATCGAGCCCAGCCAACCGCGTTCTGCGAGCGCTTGGGTATCCCCGGCTTGCTCGAGCGCGTGCCGCGATTCCGCGACGAGCTCAGTCCGAACGGCGGTGTGACACGTAGATGAGGGCGTCGGTGTCGAAGCCGAGCTCTTTGGCCCGGCGCACCAGACGATCGACCTCCTCTCGGCTCGGGTCGGGACGGCGGGCGAGGATCCACAGGTAGGAGCGCGTCGGCCCGACGACGAGCGCGATCTGGTAGTCCGGATCGAGCTCCACGACGTTGTATCCGCCGTAGAACGGCCCGAAGAACGAGACCTCGAGGCTCGCGATCTCGGGTGACCCGGCGAAGCGGGCGTGGCCGCGTGCTTCGCGCCACTCGCCCTTCGCGGCGTCGAAGCCGCGGTTGCGCACGTCGAGTCCGCCGCGGTCGCGCGCGGTGTAGGTGGCCGAGATGTCCTCGAGCCCGCGCTCGAAGCGGTGATCGAGCCGCGCAATCTCGTACCACTTTCCGAGGTATCGCTCGGCGTCGAAGCTGCCGACCGCCTGCACACCGTCGGGGATCTGTCCGCAGCCGCAGAGCAGCGCGACGCAAGCGAGAGTGAAGAGCCGACGCACACGCGAATTCTGCCGTTCTCGCGCGGACCCGCTAGTGCCGCGCGCGGACCGACGCGGCGAGCGCGATTGCAGAGAATGCGGCCAGCGTCAGGCTCGCGGCGTCGGGCTCGGGCGCGGTCAAGCAAAGCTGGTCCCCATACAGACGGTCCAACCGGTGTCCGCGAATTCGACCTCGCCCGGCAGGAGCCCGAAGTCCAGTGTCTGGATTCCCTGGAGGCTACCGAGCCGCGTCCACTCCCCTGCGTCAGCGATGGAGACGCCGTTCAGAGATTGCTGATCACGAGCGAGTCCCACTCGCCCACCGAGAGGGAGGATCGGAAGAACGAGAGCGATTCAGCCGGCGGAGTCCCGGTAGGGCGCCTTTCGAAGCGTGCGTCATTTGTGGAGAAGCGGGCGCTCGAGGCGATGATCGGGCCTCTGAAGCGGATGCATGGGGCAGGACGAGCGGGCGCAGCACGCCGGGCGCCGACATGCCAGCGCACAAGAGGAACACTCCGAAGTACATACCCCCGCCATCGAAGCCAGGGCGTGAACCGCGTACCGGAGGTTCAGGAGACTGACGGTGGTGTTGCGCAGGTAGGTCACGGGCCCGTCTACCCACTCGGCCGGGAACGGTCGAATCGCGTAACGGGTGGCGCGGTGAACTGGCTTCGAACTACCTACGCGCTTCCATCAGCGCACGTCGACGCGCCCCAGGTTCATCACCTTGGTCCATGCGACGACGAAGTCCTCGGTGAACTTCTCTTGTCCGTCGGTCGCTGCATAGACTTCCGCGACGGCGCGCAGCTCGGAATTCGACCCGAAAACGAGGTCGACGGGCGTAGCCGTCCATTTCGGCTTGCCGGTTCCGCGATCGAAACCCTCGTAAATGCCGTCGAACTTGGCGGACTTGGACCACTGGGTCGACATGTCGAGCAGGTTCACGAAGTAGTCGTTGCTCAAGCTCCCCGGTCGGTCGGTGAATACACCGTGCTTTGCCTGTCCGGCATTGGCGTTCAGCGCCCGCATGCCGCCGACCAGAACGGTCATCTCAGGAACCGTCAACGTCAGCAGGCTCGCCCGATCCACCAGCATCTCCGCCGGCGATCTCGCGTTACCGTTGCCAAAGTAGTTCCGGAAGCCGTCCGCGGTCGGTTCAAGCACGGCAAATGAAGCCACATCGGTCTGCGCCTGCGTTGCATCCGTGCGTCCCGGCGTGAAGGGAATCTGCACGTCCTTCCCCGCCTTTTTCGCGGCCTGCTCGATCGCCGCGTCGCCACCCAAGACGACCAGATCGGCGAGCGAGACTTTCTTCCCGCCCGACTGCGCGCGGTTGAAGTCCTTCTGGATGCCCTCCAGGCGCTTCAGCACGCTCGCCAGCTCACGCGGGTTGTTGACCTCCCAATCCTTCTGCGGCGCGAGGCGGATGCGCGCCCCGTTTGCGCCACCGCGCAGATCGGAATCGCGGAACGTAGCGGCGGAAGCCCAGGCAGTTCGGACCAGCTCGGGAACGGTCAACCCCGATGCGAGGATCTTGGCCTTCAGGCTTGAGACATCGGCTGCGTCAATCAGCGGATGGTCGACGGCGGGGACCGGATCCTGCCAGATCAGCGCCTCTGTGGGAACTTCCGTGCCGATGTAGCGAGCACGCGGGCCCATGTCGCGGTGAGTCAGCTTGAACCATGCCTTGGCAAAGGCGAGTTCGAACTCGCTCGAATTCTGCAGGAAGCGCTCCGCGATCTTTCGGTAGGCCGGGTCGACCTTCAGCGCGAGGTCCGTCGTGAACATGATCGGCGCATGCCGCTTCGACGGGTCATGCGCATCCGGCACGATCTTCACCGCGTCCGCATTCTTGGGAACCCACTGAATCGCACCGGCGGGGCTCTTCGTCTGCACCCACTCGTACGCGAACAGGTTGGTCAGATACTGCGTGGTCCAAGTCGCCGGGCTCGCGCTCCAGGCGCCTTCCAAACCGCTGGTGATCGCGTCGCCGGCCTTGCCGCTGCCACACTTGTTTTTCCAGCCGAGGCCTTGCTCTTCGACGCCAGCAGCGGCGGGCTCGCGCCCCACGCACTTGGACGGATCGCCGGCACCGTGCGCCTTACCGAAGGTGTGCCCACCCGCGATGAGCGCAAGGGTCTCTTCGTCGTTCATGGCCATGCGACCGAAGGTCTCTCGAATATCCTTCGCGGCCGCGAGAGGGTCCGGAATGCCGTTCGGGCCCTCGGGATTCACATAGATCAGGCCCATCTGGACAGCGGCGAGGGGTTTCTCGAGTTTTCGATCGCCGCTGTAGCGCTTGTCGGCCAGAAACTTCGTCTCGGGGCCCCAGTAGACCACGTCGGACTCCCAGTCGTCCGTCCGCCCGCCGCCGAAGCCATAAGTTTTGAAGCCCATGGATTCCAGCGCGACGTTTCCCGTCAAGACCATCAGGTCAGCCCAGGAGACCTTCCGGCCATATTTCTGCTTGATCGGCCAGAGCAGTCGCCGCGCCTTGTCGAGGTTGGCGTTGTCCGGCCAACTGTTCAGCGGTTCGAATCGCTGTTGCCCGCCGCCAGCCCCGCCGCGTCCGTCGCTCACGCGGTAAGTGCCCGCGCTATGCCAGGCCATCCGGATGAAGAACGGCCCATAGGTGCCGTAGTCTGCCGGCCACCAGTCCTGCGACGTCTTCATCATCGTCTCGATGTCCTGCTTCAGGGCATTGAGGTCGACGCTCGCAAACTCCTTGGCGTAGTCGAAGTCCCTGCCAAGAGGATCGGACTCGGCGCCATGCTGCCGGAGTGGAGCGAGATCCAGCAGTTCAGGCCACCAGAATTGATTCGACTTCGGCCCATCCTGGGCATTGGCAGGGCTGGCCGTCACCAAGAGCGACGCGACGGTCGCGGCAGCGGCCAGTAGGTGCAGTGACCTGTTGAGCATGGGTTCATCCTTGATTGAAAAAAACAGTCGAGAGCAACCCCGCGAGCCGCGTAGCCGAGTCAGCCCCACGCGATCCAAGAAACCGTCTCTGTAACTCCCGAAACCGGGCTGTCGAGTAGCCTAAGAACGACAAGCGCCGGCTAGTCGTCGTCTTCGTTGTCGTCGATCTTGCTCCGCCGCGCGCTCGCGATCTTCGTTTTGACGGTTCCCTCGCCGATCAACAACCCGGCGGTGAGTTCGTCGATCCCGAAAACCGAGTTGAGCGCTCCGGCGGCTTCGGCGGACAGGAGCACATCTACATCCGACACCACCAGGTTGCGAGACCGCGAGACTTCCGGCGCGCTGTTCAGCACCAGGTCGAACAGGGGAATTCGCGCCACGAGGTCCCCGTTCACGAAGACCAGACCGCTGATCATCGGCTCGTCTTGTGTGTCGATCACGAAGTTCTGCAGCCGAACGGTGGTGGCGCTCGCGCTGAGCTTGAGTCCGCCGCCATGGAAGATGTCACCACGCGCAGTGGCCAGGTCGAGTGCGCCAGCGAGGATCGGGAAGAAAGCCGTTCCCTTGCGAAGCTTGGCAGGCGCGATCGCCCCTGCTTCGACACCGAGTGCGGCGAGCGCCCCGGTGAAAGTGTCGCTGAGCACGACGGAGGTACCGCCACCCGCGACCTGAGCGGGCGGTCCCGCCCACGCCGGCCCGGCGACGAAGAGTACACACAGACCGACAACGCCAATCGAGCGCATTCCATGATCTTCCGAGTAAGAGCTTACGGGCCGAAAGATCTATGCAGAAAGCGTTTTTGTCAAGATTTTATCTAGACAGATCCTCGGAAGCCGAGGGCATGGAACGAACGAGACCGACTCCGCCGGCAAAGCTCCGGTCGCGGGCCGTCTGAAGCGTCCGAGAGCGGTGGAGAGGCGGGCACCGGACGCGAGGTTTGCGCCTCCAGGTCCGAAGTCACCCACGCGTTCCTTAGTGATCCGAAGATCCGGTGCGCAACCAGTTTGCCGAGAACTCACCCCGAAGGGGTCCGGATTCAGCCCAGCAGATCACTTCCTCTGGCGAAGAGGGAGCGATGAAGAAGAGCAAGTTCAGCGAAGAGCAGATGGTGAAGATCTTGCGTGAAGCGGATCGGAGCCCGATCGGCGAGGTCGAGCGGCGCCACAGGCATCGCGCGAGTGCAGGTCCCGCCGGTCGCGACCTTCGTCAGCCGGGCGGCAGCCAGCCGCCGAAGCGGGGATGCTCGGCGCCGATCGGCAGCGCGACCGGCTCTCCGGTCCGGGACGAGTGGTAGATCGCGGTGAGCAGCTCGAGCGAGGCGCGCGCGTCGGCGATCGTCACCGGAAGCTCCGTTCCGGTGGACAATGCCGCGTGGAAGCCCGCGAACTGACCGGCGTAGAGCTCCGGGCCCGCGCGGAAGTCGCGCAGCGCGGCGTCGACCTCGGCCTGCCGCTCGGCATTCGCCGCGGTGAACGTCCACGGATCGAACGAAGGCTGATACGGCGCGAGGCTGCTCTCCGCGGTCAGATGCTCGAAGCAGAAGCGCAGCCGCGAGATCTCCGGTCGCGAGCCGAGCGTCGCGGCGAGCGTCGCGAGCGATCCGTCGGCCATCTCGCACGAGACGGCCGCGCAGTCCTCGGTCTCGATCGGATTCACGCGCGTGGTGGTGCGCGCGAAGACGCTCTTCACCGGCCCGATCACGCTGCACAGGATGTCGTGCGCGTGGATCGCGTGCGTCGTCAGCACTCCGCCTAGCTCCGTCTTCCAGCGGCCTCGCCACGCGACCGCGTAGTAGTCGTCGCCGCGCAGCCAGGCCGTCTCGACGGTCGACAGGTACGCGCGTCCGGCGATTCCGCGCTGCTGCAGGTGGCGCAGCTTCCGCAGGCCGGTGCCGAAGCGATACTGGAAGATCGGCATCAGCCGCCCGGCGCACTCGCGTTCGATGCGTGCGAGCTCGTCGCAGGCGGCGAGGCTCGGGACGAGCGGCTTCTCGCAGACGACGTGGCGGCCGGCGCGCAGCGCTGCGGCCGACATCTCGAGATGCAGGTGCGGGGGCGTGCAGACGTCGATCACGTCGGGCACGTCCGGGCCGGAGAGCAGCGCCTCCCAGTCACCGACCGCACGCGGAATCGCGAGCTTCTCGGCGACGCGCTGCGCGCGCCGCTCGTCGACATCGCAGACCGCGACGAGCTCGAACAGATCCGGCAGCGCCTTCCAGGCTGCGGCGTGCTGGATCCCGACGCCGAGCCCGACGACGGCGACGCGGAGCTTGTCGCTCATCGCGGATCTCCTGTGCCTGGCGAGCCGAGCGGCAGTCTGCGGGCTTCAGCCTGCGCGCGCAGCGCGAGTTCGCACGCGCGGAAGCAGTGCTGCTGGTTCATCGCGGTCTCGGTGCGGTAGGCGACGTCGTCGAGCAGCAGCCGTCCGTACGGCAGCTCGACCTGACTGCAGTCGACGTGCCGCGTCTCTTTCCCATCCACCAGGAACAGGTGGTCGCCGCCGGCGCGGCCGCCGACGTCGACGTACTTGCGGATCTCGATGAAGCCCTCGCTTCCGAGCAGCGTGAGCCGGCCGTCGCCCCAGGTCGGCAGGCCGTCCGGCGTGAACCAGTCCACGCGCACGTAGCCGCTGCAGCCTCGGTCTTCGAGCGTGCCCTCGAGCAGCACCTCGCCGAAGTCCTCCAGCCCGGGGAACTGCGGATGCGCGTGGTTCGCGACGCGCGACGCGACGACGCGCGCGTCGCGGGCTCCGGTGAAGTGCAGGAACTGATCCATTTGGTGCGAAGCGATGTCGCACAGGATGCCGCCGTAGCGGGCGCGCTCGAAGAACCAGCTCGGGCGCGCGGGCGAGTTGAGGCGGTGCGGGCCTAGCCCCACCGTCTGCATCACGCGGCCGATCGCCCCGGCCGCGCAGAGCTCGCTCGCGCGCACCGTCGCGCGGCTCTCGAATCGCTCGCTGAAGCAGACCGACCAGATCCGACCCGTCTCGAGCTGCACGCGGCGCAGCAGCGCGAGATCGGCGAGCTCGGTGACGCCCGGCTTGTCGGTCATGAAGTCCTTGCCGTGCCGCATCACGTCGAGCCCGATGCCGGCGCGATCGGCGTTCACCGCGGCGCACAGCACGAGCGCGATGCCGGGGTCCTCGAGGATCTCGCGGCGATCGCGGACTGCGCGCGCCCGCGGATGCGCCTTCGCGAAGGCCCGCGTGAGGCCACCCTCGACCGGCGTGAACGCAACGAGCTCGGCTCCGGCGGAAGCGACGGCCTGCGCCATGCCGAAGATGTGGGCGTGGTCGAGACCGATCGCGGCGACGCGGAGAGGAGGGCGGGAGCCGGACATGGGTGTTCGGCGTATACGCGCGGGCGCACGCGCGGTCAACCGCTTCGCGCTGTGGGGCGTCCGCGCACACGCGACGGTGCCGGTGGCAGAGCCGACTCCTCCGGGAGCCCGGCGTGCGAGAGATCCTCTGACCTGCCCCCCTTCAGTGGCCATTTCTAGCTGAGAGTTCTCCGGGGTCTTTGTCCGCCCCCGATCCCTAGCCGTCACCCCCGCTCGCGCTCCAGGGCGCGCCCGAAGAAGCACCGCTCGTGCGCTCCGCAGCTGCGTCGCGTGCGCTCGGGCTGCGCGAGGTCGAGGTCGAGCTCCCGTCGCCCGCGCTGGCGTCGCTTCTGCGCGCGGCGCTCGAGCCGATCATGCGCGCCCACCACTTCTTCTGCGCTTCCGGCTCGTGACCCATCGACGTGTCTTCGTCGAAGTCGCGGTTGCGGGACATCGGGGAGTCCATTCGCCTCCGGAGCTCCTGCTCGTACGCCTGCCGAACGAGGCTCTGCGCAGCCTCCGAGGTATCCGCCGTCGAGCGGAGCTCCGCGCGGATCTCTTCGATCGAGGCGTTCATGTTCCTGGCCTCGAGCTCGCACAGCGCGAAGTGAATCTGCTCGTGTTCGAGGATGTAGTCCTGGGGAAGTCCCAGGTCCTTCGGGTTCCACCACGAACACTTGCGATCCATCTGAGCGCGCAACCGGAGATCGACGATGTTCGCTTCGTAGTGAGCGGTCCCGTCGTCCGAGCGAATCTCTTGGATGGCCCTCTGCACGCCGGGTTCGGTCACCCGCTGACAACAAGTCGCGGCGCCCGCTCGGTCGACGTATGGAGCGAGGTGTTCCGGCGGTTGCGCGGCCAGGAAGTCCGCTCGCGTGAGCGTTCGGTACGCGATGACGTCGGACACGTCGACGCTCGCGGGATCGCGTATCGAGCTCTTGGGCGCCGCGTACTCTGACAGCGACGAGCACGCGAGCAGCGCGACGACCAGGAACTACCAGAGCTTCGCGATCGTGCGGCCGACGGTCTGTCGGCTCGCCAGGGCTTCGATCGCCGCGGGAATCTCTTCGAACGCGACGACGCTGCCGATCACCGGGCGGAGCTTCTTCGCCAGCACCCGCGCGACGACCTCGCGCGTGATGCTCGCGCCGAGCGCATCGGGCACGAAGTTCCAGCCCATGCCCTTCTTGAACAGCTTCCCTGCGGCGTCCGGCGCGTAGGCGAGCAGCACGCCACACAGCTTCATGTTGCCGGCCATGATCCGACGCGGCACGACGAACTTCTCGTCTGCGACGGCCTTGTTCGAGGCGAAGCCCATCATCAGATAGCGGCCGTTGTACGCGAGACAGTCGAGCGACTTCGCCATCACGGCTTCGCCGACGTTGTCGAACACCACGTCGACGCCGCGATTGTCCGTCTCCTGCATCACGACCTGCGCGAAGTCGGTTTCGGAGTAGTTGATCGCGACGTCTGCGCCGAGCTCGCGACAGAGTGCGAGCTTCGCCTCCGAGCCGGCGGTCGCGAACACCCGCGCGCCGGCGTTCTTCGCGAGCTGAATGGCGGCGGAGCCCGAGCCGCCCGCGGCGGCGTGAATCAGCACGCTCTCGCCGGCGCGCAGCTCCGCGCGATCGAACAGCCCGAGCCACGCGAGGTGGAACGGGAAGTACAGCGCCGCGGCGTCGGGCAACGGAATCGACTCGGGCATCTCGAACGCGGACACGCTGGGACACAGGGCGTATTCCGCGTAGCCGCCGATCGCGCCCTTCGTCATCGCGACCACACGCCGGCCGCGAAACGCCTCGGCGCCCGCGCCCGCGTCTTCGACCACGCCCATGACTTCCATGCCGGGGCCGTACGGCAGCTCGTGACGCACCATCATGTTGCCGCCGGTGATGCGCTCGAGATCGGTCAGGTTGAGCGGGATCGCCTGCACGCGGACTAGCAGTTCGCCGGGGCCGGGCGAAGGGATCGGCACGTCGTCGAGGCGCAGCGCTTGGCGCGGCGGGCCGTACTCGTGGGTTCGCCAGGCTCTCATCTGCGCGAGTAGGATATCAGCGCGACGGCTAGGCGAGCACGCGCCCGATGCGCGCGAGCGCCTCTTGGATCTGCGCGTCCGGGGCGGTACACGAGAAGCGCAGGAAGCCCTCGCCGGCTGCGCCGAAGTCGATGCCGGGAGTGACCGCGACGTGTGCGCGTTCGAGAATGTCCGAGGCCAGCTTGCGTGAGTCGGAGCCGAAGCGGCGCGCGTCCGCGAACATGTAGAACGCGCCGCGCGGCGCGACCGGGACTTCGAAGCCCAGGCGCTTCAAGCCGTCGCTGAGCAGGCCTCGACGCGCGCCGTAGGCCTCGCGCATGGCTGCGGTGGTGGCTTCGCCGTGCGCGAGCGCGGCGAGGCCCGCGCGCTGCGCGAAGCTCGCGACCGAAATGAACAGGTTCTGCGCCAGGCTCTGCAGCGCGCGCGTCGCGCCGAGCGGCGCGATCAGGTAGCCGAGCCGAAAGCCCGTCATCGCGTAGCGCTTCGAGAAGCCGTCGAGCACGAATACGTCGTCACCGAGCGTGAGCGCCGGCGTGATGCGCGCGCCGTCGTAGACCAGGCCGTCGTAGATCTCGTCGGACACGAGCGGAACGCCGAGCCCGTGCAGGGCTTCGAGGTCCGCGCGCGTCTGGATCGCGCCGGTCGGATTCGCGGGCGACGAGACCAGGATCGCGCGCGTGCGTGGCGTGAGCGCGCGGCGCACGTCGACCGCGCGCAGCGGGTAGCCGTCCTCTGCGCGCGTCTCGACGAAGATCGGCACGCCTCCCGCGGCGCGGATCAGGTTCGGGTAGCAGGCGTAGTGCGGTGTGCCGAGCACGACCTCGTCGCCGGGGTCGAGCAGGTAGGTGAAGGCGAGCAGAAGCGCAGGGGAGGTGCCCGAGGTCACCAGCACGCGCTCGGGCGCGACGGCCACGCCGCTGCGCCGCGTCTGATCGCGCGCGATCGCCTCGCGCAGCTCGAGCGTGCCGCGGCTGTCGGTGTAGCGCGACGGCTCGCTCTCGAGCGCGCGCCGCGCGGCCTCGGTCGCGGCCGCGGGGGCTGGGAATTCGGGCTCACCGATCTCGAGGTGGATCACGTGCGCGCCCGCGCGCTCGAGCTCGAACGCGCGCTCCATCACCTCCATGGCGAGGAACGGCTCGATCGACTGGGCGCGCAGCGACGCTCGCGACATGGTCACGAGTTACTGGCCGGGTCCTGCGCTGTCAAACCGCGAATTCCCGACGAGCGCGCTCGGGCGCCGTGATAGCCTCTCGCGCAGAGGACGACGCGATGCTGCTGCAAGGTGTGCGCGTAGTGGAGATGGGCTTCTGGGTCGCAGCCCCGGCGGCGGCGGGTCTGCTCAGCGACTGGGGCGCCGACGTGGTGAAGGTCGAGCCGCCGCGCGGCGACCCGATGCGCCACTTCTTCCGCGCGATCGCCGGCATCGAGCTGCCGTCGTGCCCGCCGTTCGATCTCGACAACCGCGGCAAGCGCTCCGTGGCGCTCGACCTCGCCAAGGCCGAGGGCCGCGAGCTGGCGCTCGAGCTGGTGCGCGGCGCAGACGTGTTCGTCACCAACTACCGGCACGACGCGCTCGAACGGCTCGGGCTCGACTGGAAGACGGTCGCAGCACTCGCGCCACGACTCGTCTACGCGCACATGACCGGCTACGGCCAGCAGGGCCCCGATCGCGATCGCGCGGGCTACGACATCGGCGCGTTCTGGGCGCGCGCCGGGATCTCCGTGCTGCTCGCGCAGCCGGGCGCCGAGCCGGTCGGATCGCGCGCCGGCTTCGGCGATCACATCACCGCCTCGCACGGAGTGGCGGGAATCCTGGCGGCGCTCTACGCGCGCGAGAAATCCGGCCGCGGGCAGCTCGTCGACGCGTGCCTGCTGCGCAGCGGCATCTACACGGTCGGCTTCGACATCTCGCAGCAGCTCGCCTTCGGCGCGGTGGCGCAGGCGGGCAAGCGCGAGGAGTCGATCGTGCCGACCGCCTCGAATTTCAAGGC
>JANNLG010000054.1:0-17400 GCA_031396695.1 Deltaproteobacteria bacterium | reverse complement strand
CCGTGTCTACCGCCGTGTCATGATCGGGTCGATGGACCCCACGCGAGACCGGATCGAGCGCGCCGCCGCGGCGCTGTGCGAAGCCGAGGCGAAGCGTGCGCCGATCGCGGGCTTGCCGGCCGACGCGCGGCCGCGCGACGTCGCCGAGGCCTACGCCGTGCAGGACCGTTTCAGCGCGAGCCTGGGCAAGCCCGTCGGCTACAAGATCGCGTACATCAATCCGGCGGTGCAGAAGCAGCTCGGCATTTCGTCGCCGATGTTCGGCCGACTGTTCGAGCGCCGCGTGTTCGCGAGCCCGGCGCGAGTCGAGGCTTCGCGCTTCAACTTCATCCTGGTCGAGACGGAGTTCTCGTTCCGCATGGCGCGCGCGCTGCCCGCGCGCGGGCGCGCATACTCGCTCGACGAAGTGGTCGACGCCGTCGGCGCGGTGATTCCGTCCTTCGAGCTCGCCGACACGCGCTACCAGAACTGGCGAGTGGTCGCGCCGCTCGACGCGGTCGCCGACAACGCGCTCGGCTCGCACTGGGTAGGCGGCGCAGAAGTCGCAGATTTCCGCAGGCTCGCTCTCGCCGCGCTCGAAGTGGTCACGGCGGTGAACGGCCGCGAAGCCTCGCGAGGGCGCGGAGCGAACGTGGGCGGCTCTCCGCTCGCCGCGCTCGCCTGGCTCGCGAACGAGCTCGCACGCATGGGCCGCGGTCTCGCGGCGGGCGACCTCATCACGGCCGGCTGCTGCATGGACGTGCTCGAGCTCGCGCCCGGCGACGTGGCCGAGGCCGACTTCGGGCCGCTCGGACGCGTGCGCGTCGAGTTCACGGCCTGAGATAGAATGCGCCCATGACGGAAGCCAGCACGAGCGACGGTGATGTTCGAGGCATCCATGCCGCGCGCGTTTCCGAGTGGCTCGCGAAGCACGTTTCGGGCGCGCGTGCGCCGTTTCGCTTCGAGCTGATCGCGGGCGGCCACTCGAACCTGACCTACAAAGTGACCGGCGCCGACGGCGAGCTGTTCGTGCTGCGCCGGCCGCCGCTCGGCGCGGTGCTCGCGACCGCGCACGACATGGGCCGCGAGCACAAGATCATCGCCGCAATCGGCGCGAAGACCGACGTTCCCGTCGCGCCCGCGCTCGGACTTTGCGACGACGTCTCGGTGAACGACGCGCCCTTCTACGTGATGAAGTTCGTGGCGGGTCACGTGATCACCGACGCGACCACTGTCGCGAAGCTATTCACTCCCGAGAAGCGGCACGAGATCGGCGACTCGCTCGTCGGCGTGCTCGCGCGGCTGCACAACGTCGACCCCGATTCGATCGGACTCGGCGACCTCGGCCGCAAGGAAGCTTACCTGCCGCGGCAGCTGAACCGCTGGCGCACGCAGTGGGAGAAGTCGAAGACGCGCGAGCTGCCCGCGATGGAAGAGGTGCACGACGCGCTGGTGGCGATGATGCCCGAGCAACAGGGCGCCACGATCGTGCACGGCGACTACCGGCTGGGCAACTGCATCACCGGCGACGACGCGCGCATCGCCGCCGTGCTCGATTGGGAGCTGTGCACGCTCGGCGATCCGCTCGCCGACGTCGGCTACCTGATGAACAACTGGGCCGAGCCCGGCGAGGTCGGCGGCAGCGCCGCCGCCGCGGCATCGCCGTCGGCCGCGGGCGGCTTCCAGACGCGAGCCGAAGTGCTGGCCATGTACTCGAGCCTGACCGGCCGCGACGCCTCGAACGTCGACTACTACCGCGCGTTCCAGTACTGGCGCCTGGCCGCGATCGTCGAGGGCGTGATGGCGCGATACCTCAAGGGCGTGATGGGCGGCAAGGCCGACACCAACGCGTTTCGCGCGCAGATCGACGGGCTGGCGACTTCCGCACTCACGCTCGTGCGCGCTCTGGAGAAGAAGCGATGACGGCGGTGAAGAAGACCATCAACGACGCGTTCGCCGGCCAGCTCACCACCCTCGAAGAACAGCGCCGGATCTGGGCCGACGCGCTGCACGACGACGCGATCTGGGAGGGCCCGATGTTCGAGCGCCCGATCGTCGTGATCGGCCGCGAGGCCACCAGCCGCTTCTTCGAGCTGCTGCTCTCCGTGGTGCCGCGTTTCTCGACCGCGGTCGTCGGCTTCTATCCGACCTCGGATCCGAATACGATCATCATCGAGTCGCACGGCGGCGGGCCGACCGTGGACGGCGGACGCTATACGCAGCGCTACTTCTCGCTGGTCACCTCGCGCGACGGCCAGGCCTTCCGCATGCGCGAGTACTGCAACCCGTTCCAGACCTACAAGGCCTTCGGCAAGCAGCGCTGGGAGCGCGCGGTCGACGAGATCATGGCCAAGTACAACAAGCCTTGGCCGTCGTCGCAGTCGCCGGATCCGATCTCGCTGCCACCGACGATCTAGGGCGCGCCGAACGGATAGGCGCGAACGAAGTCACGCTGCGCCGCGGTCTCCGGTGCGTGACCACCACCCGTGTCGCTGCGGCGCAGCTCGCGAATGACGTCGACGAAATCGTCGGGCGTCGCGCGCCCACGACGGATCAAGTAGACGCCCGCCACGGTTCCCGTGCGGCCGCGGCCGCCCCAGCAGTGCACGAAGCAGGGTCGGCCGCGTTCGAGCCGCGCGTCGATGAAGCGCTGGATCGCGCGCATTCCGTCGACGCTCGGAACATCGAGGTCGCCGATCGGAAAGCGCTCGCACTCGATGGCTGAACCGCGCGCCCGCGCGAGAGCCTCGACGATCGGGACGTAGGGCGCGAAGGCAACGCCGCCGTGACCTCGCTCGTCTGGCTGCATCAGGTTCACGAAGGTCTCGATCCCGAGTTCGAGTAGCGCGAGCAGCTTGCTGCGAGATTTCTGCGGATCGAGGTCGCCCGGATAGGCGCCGCCGAGCACGCGACCCGGCTCGATCCACCAGGTGCGCTCAGGGAGGCGCGGAGGCACAGAGGGCATCGGCTGTCTCCTCGATCAGCTCGCGCATCGCGAGCTTGGCGCGCCATTCCGGGGGGATCCCGCTCGCGCCGTAGTGGGCTCCGGCGAGCTGGCCGCAGATCGCCGCGGTGGTGTCCGCGTCGTCGCCCAGGTTCGCGGCGCGCAGGACCGCCTCGCGATAGCTCGCGGTTTTCGCGAAACACCACAGCGCGGCCTCGAGCGAGTGTACGGCGTAGCCGCTGCCGTGGATCTCGCGTTCGGGCTTTGTCCGGTAGTCTCCGCGGGCGATTGCCGCGATCGATTTCGCGAGCGGTACGGCGGAGCCGGCGAGATCCTCGCCCGCCGCGAGCACCACCTCGCGATCGGCGCCGGCCAGAGCGCGCGCGAGCATCGCACCGAACAGCCGGCAGGCGTCCACGGCTTCGACACTTCCGTGTGTGGTCATGGAGCTCTCGGCCGAGAACGCGATCGCACGCGACGCGTCCGGCGCGAAGAACATCGGCACGGGCGCGAGCCGCATCAGCGAGCCGTTGCCCGCCTTCGCCGGATCCGTCGAGCCGCTGTGCGGATCCCCGCTCCTGGCGAAGCGCTCCAGCGCCGCTTGGGTCGCGATCCCGATGTCGAAGCAGCGCCCGTTGCTCGACAGATAGCCCTCGCGCCACCAGCGCACGTAGCGCTCCATCTGATCGCGCGCGTCGAAGCGGCCCGTCTCGACCAGGCTGCGAGCCAGACACAGCGCCATCGACGTGTCGTCGGTCCACTCGCCCGCGCGCAGGCCGTGCGGGCCCTGCCCGATCATGTCGACCAGCGGAGG
Source organism: Deltaproteobacteria bacterium (assembly GCA_031396695.1). Classification (GTDB taxonomy): domain Bacteria; phylum Myxococcota_A; class UBA9160; order SZUA-336; family SZUA-336; genus VGRW01. The sequence goes on along the minus strand of JANNLG010000054.1, from coordinate 13,663 downwards.
AAAGCTGCCGCGCGACTTGAACTCGACCGTCGCGCCGAGCGCGTCTCCACAGGCGAGTCCGAGAAGCGCCCCTCGAAAGCGATCGCGCTCGTCGGTCATCGGGATCGCGGTGCCGTCGACACTCACGAGACCGGGAGCTGCATCGCCTTCGGCTCGAGATACTCCTCGAGGCCGTACTTGCCGAGCTCGCGGCCGTTGCCCGACTGCTTCACGCCGCCGAACGGCGCGTACGGATTGAACGGCGCGCCGTTGATGTCGAGCTGCGCGGTGCGGATGCGGCGCGCGACGCGCTTGGCGCGCGCGAGATCGCGCGACCAGACCGCGCCGCCGAGTCCGTAGATCGTGTCGTTCGCGATCTTCACCGCGTCGTCCTCGGAGCCGTAGGGAATGATCGTGCAGACCGGACCGAAGATCTCCTCCTGCGCGATCTTCATGTCCGACCTCACGTTCGCGAACAGCGTCGGGCGCACGTAATAGCCGCGCTCGAGCCCGGGCGGCGGCTCGACGCCGCCGGCAACCAGCGTCGCGCCCTGCTCCACGCCCGAGCGGATGTAGTCGCGCACGCGCTCGCGCTGGCGCTCCGACACGAGCGGGCCGAGCCGCAGCTTGCCCTCGTACGGATCGCCGACGCCGTTCGACTTCTCGAGCTCGTCCTTGGCGATACGCACCGCTTCGTCGTGGCGCGCCCGCGGCACCAGCATGCGCGTCCACGACGCGCAGGTCTGGCCGCAGTTGATAAAGGCGTGATTCAGGCTCGCGCGCACCGCGGGTTCGAAGTCCGCGTCGTCGAGGATCACGCTCGCCGACTTTCCGCCGAGCTCGAGCGAGACCTTCTTCACCGATTTCGCGGCCAGCTCCGCTACGCGCCGGCCTGCGGCGGTCGAGCCGGTGAACGAGACCATGTCGACCTCCGGGTGCACGACCATCGCTTCGCCGACGACCGCTCCCGCGCCCGAGATGAAGTTGAACACGCCTTTCGGAATCGAGGTCGCGTTCACGATCTCGGCAAACATGAAGCAGGAGAGCGGCACGACTTCCGACGGCTTCAGCACCACGGTGCAGCCGGCCGCCAGCGCCGGGCCGACCTTGGCCACGATCTGGTGCAGCGGGTAGTTCCAGGGCGTGATCGCCGCGACCACGCCGACGGCTTCCTTCACCACCAGCGAGTTGCCGATCCGCTCCTCGAACGCGTGGTCCGCGAGCAGATCGGCGTAGAACTGAATGGTGTTGGCCGGAAAGTCGACCATGAACTGCTCGGTCATGGGGCGCGGCGCGCCGAGCTCGCCGATGATCACGTTCGCGAGCTCGGCCTTCTTCTTGCGGATGCCCTCGGCGATCTCGCGCAGCACGCGCGCGCGCACGGCGGGCTCCGTCTGCGACCAGCCCTCGAAGGCGCGCCGCGCCGCCGAGACCGCGCGGTCGACGTCGGCCGGGCTGCCGTCCGGAATTCTTCCCATGACCTCACCGGTCGAGGCGTTGTGCACGTCGAAGTGGCCGCGGCCCTGCGGCGCGACCCACTCCCCATCGATCAGGAATTTCTCGAAGACGATCACCACGCCGCTCCTTCTGGCCCGATTTTGCGATGATACCCGCACAGGAGGACGAACATGAAGGTCCGTCGGGTCGTCACCGGGCACGATCGTTCTGGCAAAGCCGTGTTCGCGTCCGACACGCAAGTCGACGCGCTCACGCCCGAGCTGCTTCCGGGTTCGGAGTTCCACAGGCTCTGGGGCGGCAATCGCGCGCCGTCGTTTCCGGACGACGGGTCGCCGCCCGAGCAGAATCCCTATTTTCCGCCCGTGGGCGGCTTCCGCTTCGGCATGTTCACGCTGCCGCCCGATTCGCATACGCGGCCTGCAGTTGCCGACCTGCCCGCAGCGGTGCACGAGCTCGAGGCCGCGCTGCCGGGGCTCGCGAGCCACATGGAGGCCGACGCGCCGGGCATGCACACCACCGCGACGATCGACTTCGAGGTCGTGCTCGACGGCGAAGTCTGGCTCGAGCTCGACAACGGCGCCGTCGCGCACCTGCGCGCAGGCGACACCGTGGTGCAGAACGGCACGCGCCACGCGTGGCACAATCGCGGCACCAAGCCCGCGCGCCTGGCGGTGTTCATCGTCGGCGCGCATCACGCCCGGTTCCCGGGTACCTGAGCCGGCCGCCCGACCTCGATCCGAGAAGGAGATCCGCATGCGCTTCAGTGTCTGGCCGGCGCCGATGCAGAGCTACACCGACGTGCTCGAGATCGCGCGCCACGCCGAGTCGACCGGTTGGGACGGTCTCTTCTACGCAGACCACTTCATGCCCGACGGCGCCAACACGCGCGTCCCGAATCCCGAAGCGTGGACTACGCTCGCGGCGCTCGCCGCGCAGGTGCCGCGCATCCGCATCGGCCCGCTCGTCACCGGCAACACGTACCGGCACCCGGCGGTGCTCGCGAAGATGGCGGCGACCGTCGATCACATCAGCGGCGGTCGGCTCGTGCTCGGGCTCGGCTCCGGCTGGCAGGAGAACGAGCACCGCCAGTACGGGATTCCGTTCTACACCGTAAAGGAACGGCTCGAGCGGCTGGGCGAAGCGGCCGAGCTGATCAAGAGCCTGTTCGCGAACGAGACCGCGACGTTTCGCGGCAAGCACTACACGCTCGAGGACGCGGTACTCGAGCCGAAGCCATTGCAGAAGCCGCTGCCGCTCCTGATCGGAGGCGGCGGCGAGAAGGTGACGCTGCGCATCGCCGCGAAGTTCGCCGACGAGTGGAACGTGTGGGGCGACGTCGAGCGGCTGCGCCACAAGATGGCGATCCTCGACGGCTACTGCGCCGAGATCGGCCGCTCACCGCGCGCGATCCAGCGCTCGGCCGTCGCGCTGTTGTTCCTGACCGACGACCGCACGCTGGTCGAGAAGATGCGCGGCCGTCCGCTCCCCCGCCCCGCGATCATCGGCAACGCCGACGAGGTGCGCGAGATCGTGCGCGCGTACCGCGAAGCCGGCGTCGACGAGTTGATCGTGCCCGACTTCACGCTCGGACCGCGCGATCAGAAGCTCGCGACGCTGGATCGTTTCATGCGCGAAGTGGCACTGCCATTGAAGTGAGCGACTGAAGAAGCAACAAGCCTGGCCTTGCCCAGCCGAGCGCATCGGATACACACACCGAGAACAATCACTGCGCGAGGCAAGCAATGGGCATGAAACGCAACCTGCTCCCGTACGGCATGTCACTGCTGGCCGTCCTGGCAATTCTCGGAGTGATGACCGCGCGAGCAGACGACACCTCCGACCAGAAGTCCTTCGAGAAGTACGGACAGGTCTTCAAGGGAAAGATCGGCAAGACCTACGCCGAGTCGCAGGAGTGGTACCCGGAAACGACGAAGCCGAAGCCGGGCACACCGAACGTGCTCATCATCTTGCTCGACGACGTGGGCTTCGCGCAGTACGGCTCGTTCGGAGGCCCGATCAAGACGAGTCACATCGACGCGCTGGCCGCCGATGGCTTGCGCTTCAACAACTTCCACACCACCGCGCTGTGCTCCCCGTCGCGGGCGACACTGATGGCGGCCAGGAATCCGCATCGCATCGGCCTGGGCTCCCATGCGCTCACGGCGATGGGCTTTCCGGGCTACAACGGCACGCCACCAGAGAGCGCAAAGTCGATCGCCAAGGACTTCCAGCACGCCGGCTTCGAGACCTTCGCCCTGGGAAAATGGGACCACACGCCGCTACCCGAGGCCTCGCAGAGCGGCCCGTTCCATCACTGGGCGAGCGGCGAGGGCTACGACCACTTCTACGGCTTCATGGCCGCCGACGCCGATGACTTTCGGTCGCTCCTGTGGGAGGACCACCACCCGACGGAGAACTGGGTGGGCAAGCCGGGCTATCACCTCACCACCGACCTCGCGGACCGCGCGATCGACAACCTGACCTCTCACGTTTCTATCGCACCCGACCGGCCGTTCTTCATGTTCTGGGCGCCCAGCGCGATGCACTCGCCTCACCAGGTCGAGAAGAAGTACATCGACATGTACAAGGGCAAGTTCGACATGGGCTGGGACAAGGCTCGCGAAACCATCTTCGCAAACCAGATCGAGCTGGGAATCCTGCCCGCGGGCACGCAGCTCTCCAAGGGCATTCCCGAGATCCCCAAGTGGGACAGTCTGAACCCGCAGCAGAAGAAGCTGTACGCGCGACAGATGGAAGTGTATGCCGGAATGCTGACGCACACCGACGAGCAGATTGGCCGGATGATCGCCACGCTGAAGCGCACCGGTCAGTACGACAACACGCTGATCATCCTGACCTCCGACAACGGCACCAGCGGTGAGGGTGGACTGAACGGCACGTTCAACGAGTCGCGCGTGCTGAACAGCATGCAGACGTCGCTCGAAGAGAACATGAAGCACTACGACGTTTGGGGCGGCCCCACCACCTACCCGCACTACCATGCGGGCTGGGCCATGGCCGGAAACACGCCGTTCAAGTACTTCAAGCAGACCGTGCACAACGGCGGCATCGCCGACGCGCTGATCATCACTTGGCCGAAGGGCATCAAGGCCAAGGGTGAGATTCGGAACCAGTACAGCTTCCTGACCGACATCATGGCCACGGCCCTCGAAGCCACCGGCACCCGGTTCATGCCGGAAATCGACGGCGTCGAGCAGCTGCCCATCGACGGCATCAGCTTGATGTACAGCTTCGACAATGCCGCAGCGCCTTCCTCGCGCACCGAGCAGTACTACGAGCAGCTCGGCAATCGCGCCATGTACAAGGACGGCTGGAAGGCAGTCACGATCCACGGCAACCGTATGCCGTGGATCGTCGCCGGGACGTTCCCCTTCGATCAGGACGTCTGGGAGCTCTACAACCTGAACGAAGACTTCTCCGAGTCCAACGACCTTGCCGCGCAGAATCCTGCGAAGCTGGAGGAGCTCAAGAAGCTCTGGGACGAGCAGGCCTGGAAGAACAACGTGTATCCGCTCTACGACGACCTCGCGAGCCGGCTGGCGACGCAGTTCAAACGCGCGTTCGGCGACAAGAAGTCCTTCACGTACTACTGGCCGGGCGCCGAGCGCATCCCGGAAGCGGTCTCCGCGCCGATCAAGAACCAGCCCCACACGATCGAGACCACGCTTGATCTGAAGGGCAACGAGCAGGGCGTGATCGTCGCCTGCGGCGGTTTGAACGGCGGCTACACGCTGTTCATCGCGGACCACAAGCTGCACTACGACTACAACTTCTTCAACAGCGACCGCTATGCGATCGTGTCGCCCGTGCTTCCCACCGGCAAGGTCGACATCAAGTTCAACTTCATAAAGACGGGCATGTTCAAGGGCACTGGCGAGCTGTTCGTAAACGGAAAGAAAGTCGCGTCGGGCGCTATCGACAAGACTGTTCCGGGAACGTTCTCGCTCAGCGAATCGTTCGACGTGGGAGTGGACAACGGGACACCCGTGTCCAACAACTACAAGGCCAAGGACCACTTCCCGTTCACCGGGCAGCTCGACAAGGTGACGATCCATGTGCTCACGGCGGGTGTGGATCAGCCGCCGGCGACCGACGCGGGTCCGCTGGTCGATTGACGGCCGCCGCGTAGACCCCCGCTTCGGTTGAAGCGCGGGTCTACGCGCCTCGACGGCCGTTGGGCCGAGCCTGCACTCTGTGCTCGCTACTCGGACGGCGGCTTCGCGCCGCCGTGGCGCTTCTGGAAGCGCTCGCGCCGCTCCTGCTTCAGCTCTTCGCACTTGGCCGGATCGGCCGCGCACTTGGCCTGGAACTCCGCGCGCTTCTCTTTCATGCGCGCGCGTTGCTCTTCGCACTTCTGCGGATTCGATTTGCAGAACTCCTGGCGCTCGGCGCGCTTCGCCTTCATCCGAGCGCGCTGCTCTTCGCACTTCTCGGGATTGTCCTTGCAGAACGCCTGGCGCTTCGCGCGCGCCTCCTCGCACTTCTGCGGGTTCTGCTTGCAGAACTCGGCGCGCTCCTCGCCCATGCCCGGACCCGGGCCCGGGCCTGGCGGATCTTCGGCGCGCGCGGGTGCGGCGATCAGCAAGAGCGCGGCGAGCGGCGCGAACGCGATCTGGATTCCGGCGATTCTCATGGCGGACTCCTCGCGGTGTCGGGGCCCGGACTCGGGCCGTACGGAATGTTCAACCGACGAACCCTGCCGCGGTTGCAAGAACCGCCTCCGTCACACCGTGGCGGTGCAGCAGGGACACGATCCTGCGCCAGCTCCGACCGACGCCACCGCCGCCGCGACCTCCGCGAACGTGCTGCGCGCCGAGATCCTCGCGCTGCGCGATCCGCCCATCGCGCCCGACGCGGAGCTCGCACTCGCGATCGCGCGCGCTGCCGCAATGCCGCGATAGCCGGTGTAGATCTCGTAGGTGTGCGTGCCGACGCGCGACTCGATCTCGATCGAGTCCGGTCCCGTCACGCGGAAGCTCGAGTACTCGGCGCCGTCGCGCCGGACCCGCGCCAAGACCGGGTCTGGCAGCTTGCTCACGCTGAAGCGCGTCGCCTCGCCGCGCGCGCTCGAGCTGGCGGCGTAGCTCTCGAGCAGAAGTACGCCGCGACTGGGGTCGTTCCGCGCCACCGAGAAACCCAGGCGCGGATATTGCGAGTCCGTCACGGTCGGCGCGTCGAACTTCTCGCGGTCGGACTCGTTGAAGGCGCGGAACCAGTCGCCCTCGCCATCGAGCAGGTCCTTCAGCAGGTAGAGCGCACTCTCCTGGCCGCGCGGGTAGCGCTCGCCGTACTTGAAGAAGTGGCCGAACTCGTCGCGATCGGGGCCATCCTCGGAATCGAAGAAGCGCGAGTTCTCGACCCGCTCGAGCTTGCGGCCCAGCCGTCGCGCGGTGGTGTCGTCGCCGAACTCGCGCGCGAGCAAGTAGCCGAGCGTGAGCGGCCGCGGATCGGGACCCGGCGCGAGCACGGGCATGTACCACTTGTTCCAGCCGATCGCCGCGACGGCATTCCGGTACAGGAGTTCGCCGAGCTCGCGATTCTGCGGAACCACGTACAGGGACGGAAACAGGCCAGCGGGGCGGCTGCGCCCGTGCACGCGGTCGAGGATCGGGTCGTAGTAGAGGCCGACCCATTTCAGATTGCCGCGCGCGTCGAAGCCCATGTACTTCTTTTTGAACATGTCCTCGACCCAGCGGTCGTAGACCCAGTGCTGGTTCGTGCCGAGCGTGGCGTCGGCGAGCTGCAGGCCGAGCCCCGCCGCCGACAGACAGAACGGCCAGGACTTGGTGTTTTCGCAGTGCGGACCGTGCGGAGTCTCGGCCCATTGCCGGCCCAGGTACTCGGCGATGCCGCGGTGGGTCCAGGCGAAGGTGCGGTCGTCGAGACCGACCACGTCAAACGGCCGCTCCCAGGTCGACTCGCCCGACACCTCGCGGTGTATTCCGAGCATGAGGTTGAAGAAGCCGCGGAAGAACAGGTTTCCCGTCGCGCCGATCGGATCGGGCTGCAGTCCCCACGGCTCGATACCGTTGGCGGTCCAGCCGGGAGCGTCGTACTGGCCCCACAGGTCCTTCGGGATCAGGGGCCTATACGCCTTCGGGTATCGCGCGCGGTCGGGATCGGGCCCGATCTGCGACAGCCAATCGACCGCGGCCCAGTACGTGGTGTGGCGGCGCAGCAGGCGATCGAGCACGTCGGTGTAGGCCTCGCGCCAGGCGGGCGTCTTGCGCGCGAGCAGGAGCAGCGCGTACGAGGACTCGGACAGGTCGAAGCGCGGGAACGAGAGCATCGGCGCCATGCTCTTGCGATCCCACCACGGATGCGGCTCGCCGCTGCGCGACCAATCGTCGTCGGTGGTCGCTTTGCGCCAGATGTGGCGCAGCCAGCCGCGCACCTCGGGCTTGAGGCCCGTCGCTGTCGCGCCGTTCGAGGTCACGAGCGCATCGTACAGCTTCGAGCGGAAGGCCGGGACACTAGCGAGTGGAGATCACCGCGAGCAGCTCGGACAACGCGACCGGCTTCACCAGGTGGTGATCGAAGCCCGCGGCACGCGCCTTCTCGCGCGCTGCATCGTGAGCGTAGCCCGTCACCGCGACCAGCAGCGCGAGCTGCGACTCCGACTGAGCGCGCAACCGGCCGGCGAGCTCGCAGCCGTCCATGCCAGGCAGACCCAGATCCAGGAGCGCGACCTCCGGACGGTGCTCGCGCGCGATCGCGACTGCAGAGGGCCCGTCGTGCGCGACGCGAACATCGTGCCCGCGCGCGTTCAGGAGCAGGCTCAGACTGAACGCGGAGTCCGCGTTGTCATCGACCACGAGCACGCGCCGTCCGCGGGTGACCCGTGCACCGGGTGTGCGCGCGTCGGAGAACATGCCGCTCTGGGCCTGCGCATCCCCGCGCACGATCGGCATGCGTGCGATGAACTCGCTGCCGCGATTCAAGCCTTCGCTGCGCGCTTCCACCACGCCACCGTGCATCGCGACCAGACTACGCACCACTGCGAGTCCCACTCCCAAACCTCCGTGGTGGCGACGCCAGCTCGCGTCGATCTGCGTGTAGGGCTCGAAAATGTTCGAGAGCATCTCGGTCGGAATGCCGATCCCCGTATCCTTGACGCTCAGCACGAGCTCACGCCCCTCCGCGCGCGCGCTGACCGAAATCTCGCCGGCGACCTCGGTGTAGCGCGCCGCGTTTCCGAGCAGGTTGACCAGGATCTGCTCGAAGCGAGTCGGATCCGCTTCGATCAGCAGCGCTTCGGACGGAAGCTCGACGCGGAGTCGGTGTCCGCGCCGCGCGATCTCGTGCTCCACGACTTGAACCGCCGCGACGACCGCCGGTGCGAGCTCGAAGTGCTCCGCGTGGATGCGCAGCTTGCCCTCGCTGATTCGCGCGGCGTCCAACAGGTCGTCGACCAACCGGGTCAGCCGATTCAACTGGCGGTCGATGACCTCCAGGGCTTCCTTCTGGCGCGTTGGATCGGCGCAGCCATCGCGCAGCACCGTCACCCAGTTCCGGATCGGCGCGAGTGGGTTGCGCAGCTCGTGTGCGAGCACTGCGAGGAACTCGTCCTTGCGACGGCTCACGTCCGCTTGGTGATCATTCGACATTCCGAACCCTCCTCTCTGGTCGTCTTCCTCCTTCGAACGTATTTCCGGCGCACCACCGAATCCGTGATCGCAGTCACGTTCGATGCACCCCTTCGCCTCCACACACTTGTGCGTCGAGAACGCGGGGGCCGGGCGCATTCTACAAACGTGTCCGCATTCGAAGCGAGGATCGCTGACCCACAGCGATTCGCGCGTCGAGGCTCGGCACGTCGCTTGCTCCACCGCTCGGTCAACTGAGATTGGAGACACCCATGCCAGTCTGGATCGTCGCACTCATTTCGGTGGCGCTCGTCGCGGGCGTGCTCGGGCTCTCGGTGCACTTCGCCATTGCGGCTGTTGAGTCTCGAGTGTTGATCGTGGGATTCCTGCTTTTCTTCGTGCTCAGCGTGGCCGCCGGCGCGGGCTTTCTGCCGGCCTCTCCGATCGACCACGAGGCGTCGGACCCAGCTCAGAGCGCGTCCCTGATGAGACAGAAAGGAAATTCTCGATGAGCGATTTGCCGGGAGTCGGATTCGTGGCTGCTGGCCCGGTCGTTGGCGCACGGGAGGAGCTCGCGGCTACGACTCCCGCGCGGGCAGGACCGCCTACCAGAGATCGTCCATCGCGAAATCGGGGCGGTCGAGCTTCGCGACGTCGAAGCCAGATAGGCCGGGTCGGCGGCGCAACACTGGCCCGCGAGCGGCGTGACGGGCGCGCCAGTGAACGCGGCGAAGTCGGCGTTCAGCATCACGGCCTGATCGTGCATCGAATCGATCACAGAGCTGCGGAACAGGAGTCGCCACTCGTCGTCGCGTCGCTCGAGCAAGTCGACGCAACGACAGTTGGCCTTGTTGTCGACCAGCGACCCGTCGGCGCACGCGAGCAGCGGTATCAAGTAGTCGGCGAAATCGTGCGCGTTGCCGACGAAGAAGCCGTGGTGGTCGCGCGCATCGGGCCAGTCGCACGACTTCAGGAGCGCGAGGTCACAGCGATCGACCGCGCGGCTGTAGCGGTACATCACGTCGCGGATCTCGTCCTTGTCGACGAGCGCCTGCAGCTTCTGCTCGAGCGTCTTCGCCATCACTGGAATCCCTTCGGGCTGCGGGCCGGCCGACGCTAGCGCGCGACCGGTCTACCGAACGGAGTGTACGGGTCGCCGGGGATCTCGATCAGCTCGACCAGCATGCCGTCGGGATCGGTGACGAACACGAGCTTCGAGCCGTAGGCCGGATGGTCGACTCGCGTCTCGTCGAGCACGCGCACGCCCGCGGAGCGCAGCTTCGCGAGCGTCTCGTCGAGGTCGTCCACGCGCAGCATCAGTGCGACCATGCCGGCCTCGTTCATGTCGCGCACGCGGCCGGCGTTCTGGATCGGCGGCGCGCGCAGCGCGAACAGCGCGAGCCGCACGCCGTCGCGCTCCACGAACACGGTGCGCTGATCGACGCCCGGCAGGCGCAACAGCTTCGCGGAGAGCGCGTCGTTCACCGCGACTTCCGTGAGCGCACGGAAGCCGAGCAGGTCGCAGTAGAAGCGAAGCGCCGCCTCCATGTCGGAGACGCACACGCCGATGTGGCCGACGCGCAGCACGGACATCTCAGAGTTTCTCCTCGAAGAGGGCTTCGAGCCGGGACTTCACGATCTTGCCCATGGCGTTGCGCGGGAGCGCGGGCACCAGCGCGATCTGCTCGGGCACCTTGTAGCGGGCGAGCCGCTCGCGCGCGAAGGCCACGAGCTCGTCGACCGAAGCATTCGCGCCGGCACCGAGCTGCACCGCGGCGACCACGCGCTGACCCAGGCGGGTGTCGGGTCGGCCGAGCACGGCCGCGGCCGCGACCGCGGGGTGCTCCTGCAGCACGCGCTCGACCTCGGCCGGGTAGATGTTCGCGCCGCCGCGCAGGATCAGCTCGTTGCGCCGGCCGCGGATGTAGAGATCCCCGTCGGCATCGAGAAAGCCGAGATCGCCGGAGTGGTACACGCCCGCACGCAGCGCAAGCGCGGTCTCCTCGGGCTTCTGCCAGTAGCCGAGCATGGGCGTGTACACGCCGGCCCACGGGCCATCCCCGCGCGGCGCGACGCAGATCTCGCCGATCTCGCCCGCGGCGACGGACTCGCCTTTCTCGTCGAGAATCCGGATCTCGACCTGCGGGACCGCCTTCCCGCACAACCCCGGCGCGGGCGCGGCCTGACCGTCGGTGCGCGTCACGGCGGTGGGCGCTTCGGTCATGCCGTAGCCGATCACCACGTCCGCGCCGAAGCGCTCGCGGTACAGGCGCCGGAATTCCTCGGGGCATTCCGCGCCGCCCACCTCGGGTCGGACGAGCGTCGCAAGATCCTCGCGCGTGACACCCGAATGTGTGAGCAGGTCGTAGAACACCGTCGGCACGGCGGCGAAGTGGCCGACGCGCTCGAGGCGGACCCACTCGGCCAGACCCTCCGCGTCGATTCGATCGATGCACACGCAGGCGCTGCCATCCTGAAACGCCACCAGCGGCGCGAGCACGACCAGGTTCAAGACGGTCAGCGGCAGCACCACACCCTGACGCACGTCCGGCCCGTACGCACCGTTCGCGGCCGCGACCGCGCCCGGCAGGAGCAGGTTGTGGTGGCTGTGCACGGCGCCCTTCGGAAAGCCCGTCGTGCCGCTCGTGTACGCGATCGCCGCGGGATCGTGAGGATCGATCGCGACGCGCGGACGCGTGGCGTCGAAGCCGCCGCGGCCGACGCTGCCCGGTGTCACGCGCACGATTCGCGCCGAGGTTTCGATCGGGTCCGTCAGGTCCGGCGCGACCAGGTACGCGCGCGCGCCCGAGTCGCGCAGCAGGTACGCCTTCTCGGGCGCGGCGAGCGGCCGGTTGATGCCGACCCAGATCGCGCCGAGCCGCATCGCGCCGAGGAACGCGACCACCAGATCGACGTCGTTCGGCAGGCAAGCCGCGACGCGGTCGCCCTGCCCCACGCCGATCCCTGCGAGCTCGGCCGCGGCGACGTTCGCGGCGCGATCGAGCTCGGCGTACGTGAAGCGTCCCGAGCGGCCGACCAACGCCTCGCGATCGGGCGAGCGCGCGACCGCGCGATCGAGCACGTCGGCGACGGTCTGCGGTCCGTCGCCGGGAATCAGGGGTCGGGAGAGCCCGGCCACCGGGTCACGGCCTCATGTACCAGCCGCCCGAGACGTTCAGCGCCTCGCCGGTGATGAATCCGGAGCGCTTGTCCGAGGCCAGGAACATGATCGCCTCGACGATCTCCTCGGAGCGCCCGTAGCGGCGCAGCGGCGTGGCGGCGAGCAGCAGTTTGAAGTCCGCGTCGAACTTCTCGACGAAGCGCGACCAGATCAGGCCCGGAGCGATCGCGTTGCAGCGCACGCCGTGCGGGCCGACCTCGTGCGCGATGTTCCGCGTCAGCGCGAACATGCCGGCCTTCGCCGCGGCGTAGGCCGGCTCGCCGTCCTTCTCGTTGGGATTGCCGATCCAGCCGGCGACCGACGAGATGTTCACGATGCTGCCGCGCTTGCGCGCCACCATGCCGGGCAGAACCTTGCGCGCCAGGTAGAAATTCGCGGAGAGCGACACGTCGATCGTGCGATCCCAGTCCGCCATGTCGTAGTCGACGATCTTGCCGAGCTTGTTCTCGGCGGCATTGCAGACCAGCACGTCGACGCGGCCGAGCTCGCGCTCGGTCTCCGCGATCATCGCGTCGACTTTGGGGCGGTCGGCGATGTCGAGGTGGAACGCGAGCACCGTGGCGCCCGTCTCCTTGCGGATCCGCTGGGCCATGTCGGTGTTGCGCCGCTCGTGCAGGTCGCAGATCACGACGTTCGCGCCTTCCTGCGCGAAACGCAGCGCGGTCGGCCCGCCGATGCACGATCCGCCGCCGCCCGTGACCAATGCGACGCTGCCCTCGAACTCACCCGCCACGCGTCAGGCCTTCTCGCCGACCAGGCTGCGGCCGTTCTCGCGCATGACTTTGCGGACGTCGGCGGGCGCGAACTGCTCCTTCAGATGCGCGATGAACTCGTCGGGGTGCGGCACGCATTCCGCGTGCGGGTAGTCCGAGCCGAACACCACGTGCTCGACGCCGATCAGGTCGGCGAGCGCCTTGTGGTCTTCCTCGTGGTACGGGTTCACCCAGACATGCTGCTTGAAGATCTCGCTCGCGCGGCCCGCGACTCGCCCGCCCGGCCACGGCCCGTTGCGGCCCATGCCCTTCATCTTGTCCATCACCTTCATCAGGTAGGACACCCAGAGCGAGCCGTTCTCGACGGACAGCACCTTCACGTCGGGATAGCGGCCGAAGAAGTTCGCCATGATCAGGTTGCAGATCGAGTCCATGATCGGCCGGTCGCCGTACATGCACACCCACTGGAACGCGGACTGATGGTGCGACGCGGGATTCGCCTGCTCGCCCCAGTGCACCGACATCATCTCGTTGTAGCCCGCTTCGCCCACGTGGTACGCGACCGTGAGCTTGGCCTCGTTCGCGAGCGACCAGACGCGGTCGAAGATCGGATCCGCGGGCGAGCGGCCGCCCGCCGGCCCCGTGCGCACGTTGATGATGCGCGCGTCGTGCGCGAGCGCCCATTCCAGGTCGCGCAGCGCTTCGTCCGGATCGAGCAGGGACAG
>JANNLG010000040.1:0-13666 GCA_031396695.1 Deltaproteobacteria bacterium | reverse complement strand
CCCAGCGTGGCGGCCAGCGCGGGCAGCACCGGATCGATGCCGGACGACTGCGCGAACGAGATCACCACCGGCACGACCATGTTCGCGGACGCGGTGTTGCTGGTGGTCTCGGAGAGGACCGTCGCGAGCGCGGTCGAGAGGGCGATCAGGCCGAACGCGGATTGCACGCCGAACAGGTCGGTGAGCGAGCGGCCGAGCGCTTCGGCCAGGCCCGTCTTGAACGCGAGCGTGCCGAGCGCGATCCCGCCGCCGTAGAGGAACACGATCCACCAGTCGATCTTCAGCGCCTCGCGCCAGGGCAGGGTGAACTCGTGGCGCGACACGTCGGTCGGGAGCACGAACAAGAGCCCCGCACCGAGCAGAGCGACCACGCCTTCCGGCAGGTGCGTGACGAGCCAGGTGTAGGCCGGCGATTCGGAGCCGGCGACCAGCGCCACCGCGCCGGGCAGCAGCCAGAAGAAGACCGTGGCCGCGAACGCGAACAGCGTGTTGCGCTCGCCGCGCGACCAGGGCCCGAGCGAATCTCGCTCGCGCCGCACCAGCTCGGCCGCGCCGACCAGCCGCGCGCCGCGCGGGACACCGGCGCGCGACAGGTCGAACAGCGCCCAGCCGAGCAGCAGCGCCACGATCGGCAAGCCGAGCGCCATCCAGGAGAAGAACGGCAGGTCGACGCCGAGCTCGCGTCGGATGAAGCCGATCCCGATCAAGTTCGGCGGTGTGCCGACCGGCGTCGCCATGCCGCCGATCGACGCGCCGAAGGCGTTCGCGAGCAGGAGCGCCGTGCCGAAGCGCGCCGGTAGGTCCGCGCCCGCGCGCGTCTCGAGCGCGCCGAGCAGCGAGACGCCGATCGGGAACATCATCGCGACCGTGGCGGTGTTGCTGATCCACATCGAGATCGCGCAAGCGACGCACGCATACGCCACCAGTACGCGGCCCGGACTCTCGCCGACACCGGGAAGTGACAGGATTCCGAACGCGAAGCGCCGGTCGAGGCCGTGGAAGAAGATCGCCTGCGCGAGCATGAACGTGCCGATGAACAGGAAGATCAGCGGGTCTGCGAACGGCGCGAACGCCACCGTCGCCGGCGCCACGCCCAGTGCGACCGCGCCCGCCACGCCGAGGAACGCGGTCATCGCCATCGGGATCGCCTCGGACACCCAGAGCACGACGACTGCGCCCATGATCGCCGCCAGACGGTGCGCCTCGTCCGGGACGCCGAGCGGCGCGAACCAGAGCGCCGCGAAGGCGAGCGGCGCGAGCACGAGCCCGATCCGCTCGCGCGCCAGGTCGAAGCTCGAGTGCTCCGACTCCACGGCCCCGCGCTCCATGCCTTCCCCCCGGCCCCGACGGCCGTCGCAAGCATAACCACGCCAGCGCGATTCAGGCAGGACAGCAGAAAGACGATGCGGGATGCGTATGGCTCTCCAGCGGGACGCCGTGGCTCTCCTGTCTCTCGTGTCCGATCTGGTCATCGTGCTCGACGACGATCTCCAGATTCGCGGCGCGAATGCAGCCGTGGAGCGGCATCTCGGCTACGCGGTGGAGCGCCTCACCGGCAAACCCATCGCCTCGCTGATCCATCCCGGCATGCAGCCGACCTGGCGCGGTCTGGTGTCGGACACGACCGGCGCCGGCGCCGCTGGCGCGCGCCCGCGCGAGGTCGAGCTGAAGCTCGTGCACTGCGACGGCGGCGACCTGCCCGCGCTGGTCGCGCTGCACCGGCTCGAGGACGCGCAGGGTCACACGCTGGTGCTGATCGCGCGCGACGCGTCCGAGCGCAGGAAGCTGCGCAGCGAGCAGAACCGCGCCGAGGTGCTCGAAGAGGCGAACTCGGCGCTGCGCGAGGCGATGCTGCACGCGGAGCAGACCACGCGCGTGAAGAGCGAGTTCCTGGCCAACGTGAGTCACGAGATCCGCACGCCCATGACGGCGATCCTCGGCTTCACCGAGGAGCTGCTCGATCAGGCGCTCTCCGTGTCCGCGCCGCGCGAGACGCTCGACGCGCTGCAGACCATCCAGCGCAACGGCGACTACCTGCTGACGCTGCTCAACGACATCCTCGATCTCTCGAAGATCGAATCCGGGCGGCTCGAGCTCGAACGCGTCGCGTACTCGCCGATCGCGATCGTGCGCGACGTCGCGCGGCTGATGCGCGTGCGCGCGGAAGCCAAGGGCGTGCCGTTCCAGGTCGAGTTCGAGAACGCGCTGCCGGTGCGCATCGAGGGCGACCCCACGCGCGTGCGCCAGGTGCTGATCAATCTGGTCGGCAACGGGCTGAAGTTCACCGAGGTCGGCTCGGTGCGCCTGCGCGCATCGCTGCGCGATTCCGGCGGCTCGAGTCGGATCGTGTTCGAAGTGACCGACACGGGCATCGGCATCTCCAGCGCCGAGCGCTCGCGCCTGTTCCGCCCCTTCCGCCAGGCCGACGGCTCGACCACGCGCCGCTACGGTGGCACGGGTCTCGGGCTGACGATTTCGAAGCACCTGTGCGAGCTGATGGACGGCTCGATCGAATTCGAGAGCGAGCCCGGCCTCGGCACCACCGTGCGCGTGTCGCTGCCGACCGGCTCGCTCGAGGGCATCGAGCGAACGCTGCCCGTCGACGATGCCGCCGCCGACACGCCGCGCAGCGGCGTCGTGCGCGTCACGGCGCCGCGCCTCTCGGGCCGCGTGCTGCTGGTCGAGGACGGCGCGGACAACCAGCGCCTGATCCGGCTGCTGCTCGCGAAGCTCGGACTCGAGATCGTGATCTGCGAGAACGGCCAACAGGGCGTGGAGCGCGCGCTCGAGGCACGCGAGGCCGGCAACGACTTCGACCTGATCCTGATGGACATGCAGATGCCCATCATGGATGGCTACACCGCGACGCGTATCCTGCGCAGGCGCGGCTACACCGGCTCGATCGTCGCGCTCACGGCGCACGCCATGCACGCCGAGCGCGGCCGCTGTCTCGCCGCCGGCTGCGACGACTTCGCCACCAAGCCCGTCGACCGCGAGAGCTTCTTCGCGCTCCTGTCCCGCTACTTGAGCGGGAAAGAGGAGCACTAGCCGTGGGCAACGCCAAGGGCATGGCGCTGGTCGGCGCGGTCAAGTACTTGCGGCAGCGCCGTGCCGAGGCGCTCGCCACCTTGCCGCGCGAGCTGCACCATTACCTCGACGAGCGCATCCGCACCTCTGGCTGGTATCCCGAGCGCGACATGCTCGAGCTGATCCGCGCGACGGCGCGACTGGTCACCGGGCCGATCGACCAGGTGCTCGAGATCATGGGCGAGTCGAGCGCGCGTGAACACGTCGGCGTGTACGGCGATCTGCTCACCGGCTCCTCGACCAGCCGCGCGTTCGCGCTCTGGTCGACGCAGCACGACACCGGCGAGCTGCACATGACCGAAGAGGCTCCGAACAAGGTGCGCATGGAGATCGTCGGCTACGAGGATCCCTCGCGCGAGATGTGCCTGGTGTCGCAGGGTTACTTCAAGGGTGTCTTGCTCATGAACGGCGTGAACGACCTGGCGGTGGAGAAGATCGCCTGCCGCGTCTGGGGCGACGACCGTTGCACCTGGCGCGCGTCGTGGAAGGACAGGGTGGACTGAAATGGGACGCGTCAAAGGCTCGACCCTGCTCGGCGCCGTGAAGTTCCTGCGCTCCCGGCGCGTGGAGGCGAACACGCTCCTGCCGGCGGAGCACATCCACTACCTCGAGGACACGATCAAGAACTCCGCCTGGTACCCGCTCGAGGACCTGCTGGCGCTGGTCGGCGTGGCGGCCGATCTGCTCGGCACCGGCCGCGATCAGGCCTTCGAGTTCATGGGCGATTTCGCCGCGCGCGCGCACGCGGAGTTCTACGGCGACCTGTTGCGCGGCTCGACCTCGAGCAGCCGCGTGTTCGCGCTTTGGTCGACGCAGTTCGACGCGGGCCAGATGCACCGGGCGCCGGAAGCGCCCGGCCGCGCGCGCGTCGAGCTGCAGGACTTCAAGAGTCCGAGCCGCGAGCTGTGCCTCCTGATCGGCGGCTACATCCGCGGCACGCTCGGTCTGAACGGTGTCGAAGACATCTCGGTCGAGAAGCTGTCCTGCACCACGAACGGCGACGCCATGTGCAGCTGGCGAGCGACCTGGAAGCGCGACGACGAAGACTGAGCTCCGCGCCCGCGTCTCAGGCCGACCCGCCGCCGTACACGTTGATCTTCTCGCCCGTGATGTAGCTCGCGCGCTCCGACACCAGGAAGCGTACGGCGTTCGCGATGTCTTCTGGCTGGCAGACGCGGCCGAACGGCATGGCCGCGTCGAGCTGGCGGATGTCCGACACGCCCATGGTCGCCTTCGCCAGCCGCTTGCCCATGTCCGTCTCGACCAGGCCGGGCGCGACGATGTTCACGTGGATGCCGTGCTTCTTCTCTTCCTTGGCGAGCGTGAGCGCGAGCGCTTCCATGCCCGCCTTGCCCACGTTGTAGGGCGCGCCGCCGCCGGCCATGCCGAGCGTCGCGACCGACGAGATCATCACGATGTCGCCTCGTGGCCGCGTGCGCATCTTCGGGATCACGAGCTGGGAGAGGTAGAACGGCCCGAACGTGTGCGTCTTCAGCACGCGCTCGAACTCGAGCGGGTCGGTGTTCTTCACGCTGTTGCCGCGGCTCGCGATGCCCGCGTTGTTGATCAGGATGTCGACGAAGCCGAAGTCGAGCTCTGCCGCTTCGACAAGCCGCCGGCAGTCGTCGTAGCTGTCGACCGAGCAGGCGTACGCGCGCGCCTTGCGGCCGAGCGCCTCGATCTCGGCGACCGTCTCCTTCGCGGCGGCCTCGTCCCTGCGGTAGTTCACCGCGACGTCGGCGCCGTCGGCGGCGAGCCCGAGCGCGATGCCCTTGCCGATTCCGCGGCTGCCTCCGGTGACCAGTGCGACGCGACCCTGCAACGACATGCGATCCCCTCCTCGGCGAAACGACAGCATATGCGATCCGGCACTCACCTTGCAGATCAGTGGGCCGAACCACGAGGGAGCTCGTCATGCACACTCGATTCGGTGTATGGGTCGCGCGGCTGGGATTCGGGCTCTGCTGTCTGTTCGCATCCGTCGGCGCGGCTCACGACGTGGAGCGGGAGCAACTGCGCGAGGGCCAGCGCATCTTCCGCTTCGACACGTTCGGCGACGAGGTGTTTTGGGGCGACGCTCTGCGCCTGCACGAGGCGATCGAGGGAGCGGCGTTCGGAGGGGTCGGCGACGGGCTGACGCCGCGCCAGGCGCTGGCCGTCGGCTTGAAGGTCGACGCCGCGGCGCTGCCCAAGCGCCTGCGCCGCGAGCTCGCGCGCGGGAAGGTGGACCTCGACGACGTCGGAGTGACGCTGGCGCTCCTGCGACTCGACGCCGTCGTCGGCGTGAAGGCCTTCCAGCAGCCCGGCGGGGCGGGGCTGCGCTCGATCGGCATCCAGTGCGCGCTGTGCCACTCCACCGTCGACGACTCGCTCGCGCCCGGCGTCGGCCGGCGCCTCGACGGCTGGGCGAACCGCGACCTGAACGTCGGCGCGGTGATCTCGCTCGCCCCGAACTTGCAGCCATTCGTCGACCTGCTCGGCGTCGACGAGGCAACCGTTCGGCGCGTGCTCGCCGCCTGGGGCCCGGGCAAGTTCGACGCCCTGCTATCCCTCGACGGGAAGGGCTTCCGGCCCGACGACGAGACGGCTGCGACCTTGATCCCGCCGGCATTTGGACTGGCCGGCGTGAACCTGCACACCTGGACGGGCGCGTGGGGCGGCATCCCGTACTGGAACGCGTTCGTAGCGGTGCTCGAGATGCACGGCCAGGGCACATTCGAGGACGCGCGCCTGAACGATCCGGCGCGCTTCCCGGTCGCGGCGCGCGCGGGTCTGTATTCGGTACGGCACGAGCCCGACTTGGTCACGCCCAAGCTCCCGGCGCTGCACGCCTATCAGCTCTCGCTCGAGCCGCCGTCTCCACCGCGCGGCAGCTTCGACGCCGCTGCCGCCAGCCGCGGCAAGGCTCTGTTCTCCGGCACGGCGGAGTGCAGCGGCTGCCATGTGCCGCCGCTCTACACCGAGCCGGGCTGGAACCTGCACACGCCGGAAGCGATCGGCATCGACTCGTTTCAGGCCGACCGCTCGCCCGACGGCCGCTACCGCACGGCGCCCTTGCGTGGCCTGTGGTCGCACGCGAAGGGCGGCTTCTACCACGACGGCCGCTTCGCGACACTGCTCGACGTCGTGGCCCACTACGACGCGAACTTCTCGCTCGGACTGAGCGCGGCGGAGATGAACGACCTCGTCGAGTTCCTGAAGTCGCTGTAGCTGCCGACGCCAGGTAGAACTCGCGAGCGCAATCTACAAAGCGGTGCGCGCGCCCGCGTGCTCCACCACGATCACAGGGGATTCGGCAGCGTCGCCGCCCAGGCCGTGAGTGTGCGCGCGAACAGCTCCGGATCCTGACCGTGCATCGAGTGACCCATGGTAGGGAACGACTGGTAGTCGACCTTCTGGCCCGCGCCGCGCACGAGCTCGCAGGCACGCGCGGCCTGCAGGTCGGAGATCGCGCCCATCAGATGCCCCGTCGTCTCGTCGACCATGCGGAAGTGGTGCGTGAACAGCACGGAGACCTTCACGCGCGCGAGCATGCGCGCGTGATCGCAGCTCGCGGCGACCGTGCCGGTCCAGAACGCGCGCGCCCACTCCGGGTCGTACTCCTTCAAATTCTGGGGCGGCTCCGCGCCGCCTTCGGAGGCGACGCGCACCAGCGCACCCATCCACGCGGGCAGCTCGTTCGGCGCGGCCTTCTGCATGCCCTGCCAATCGCCGACGCTCCACTGATCGCCCAGGAACTTGCTCCACATCGCGAAGATCGGGCCGATCGCCTGTCGGATCGACGGTCCGCAGGCCGGGCGGGTCTCGGACGAGAACAGCGGCGGATCCTCGTAGTGGCAGCCGCGAATCAGGCCGGGCGGGCCGTATGCCGAGAGCCACGCGGAGAGCACGCCGCCCGACGACAAGCCGCTGACGATCACCGGCCGCTTGATCCCGAGCGCGATGAAGCGCGCGAGGTCGTTGCCCATGTTGTCGAGCGTGTAGCGCCCCGGTGTACGGGTCGAGCGACCCTGGCCGCGCAGATCGACGGCGAAGATCTGGAAGCTCTCCTGCAGGATCTGCATCGCCTTCTCGAAGCCCCACCACGACTCGGTCTGGCCGGGAATCAGCAGCAGCGCGGGAGACTTTGCCGAGCCCGCGACCGCGTGGTTCAACTGGACTTCGCCCGTGTCGAAGATGCGCTCCTCGAACGCGTGCGGAATGTAGGTCGCCTCCGGGTTCTCGGGCCCGTACTTCACGTTCGCTGCCTCCGTGGCAATGAGTGCTCCCAGTCCGCCAGAATCGCGCGCAGCGCCGAGATGAACGCGAGCGGCTGATCGAGCAGCAAGTGGTGGTGCGCCTGCGGGATCTCGACGACGGGCGCGTTGCGGTCGAGCAGCTCGTACATGTAGTCGGCCACGTCGGGCGTGACGAGGAAGGAGAGCTCGCCGCGGATCAGCGCCACGCGACAGCGCACCTGCGCGAGATTCTCCTGGATCGACTCGGGGCTCGCGCGCCGGAACACGACCGGGTCGAACTTCCAGGTCCAGCCCGCGGTCGTCTGGTGGATGGAGTTGCGCGCGACGTGGTCGACGATGAAGTCGTTCTCGCACGGCTGCGGCGGGATCAGCCGGAACTTCGCGACCGCCGTCTCGAAATCCTTGTACGTCTTGGGATTGCGGAAGGCGCGGCCGCGCGTGCCTTCCTCCGACTCGGGGTCGGGCCGCCGCACCGGCGCGTCAACGATGATCGCGCCGGCGAGCCGGTCGCCGTAGCGCGCCGCGGCCGAGATGCACACGATCCCGCCCATGCTGTGGCCGACGAGCAGCGGCGCACCGACGATGCCGGCGTGGCGTGCCACCGCCATGACCTCGTCGGACCAGACTTCGCGCTGGTACTCCGCGCGCCGGCCGCTGTCGCCGTGCCCGGACAGATCGAGCGCGACCACGTGGTACTGCGTGGCGAGCAGCGGCGCGATGAAGCTCCACCAGTGCGCGTGCGCCGCGCCGCCGTGCACGAGCACGATGCCGGGCTTGTCGGACTCACCCCAGCGCAGGTAGTGGATCGCGCATCCCTCCACCTCGACCTGCAGATCCTCGGGCCGGTGCGCGAGCGCGCGAACGAACCAGTCGGGCGCCTCGCTCAAAGCTCGTATTTCTTCTTCAGCTCGGGATCGCGCGACGCGATCAGCTCGGCGAGCGTCACCATCACCTTGCACTGTTTGAAGGTGGCGTCGTCCTGCATCTTGCCCTCGAGCATCACCGTGCCGCTGCCGTCGGGCATGGCCGCGATAACTCGCTTGGCCCACAGCACCTCGTCGGGCGGCGGGCTGAACACGCGCTTGGCGATCTCGATCTGGCTCGGGTGCAGCGACCACGCGCCCACGCAGCCCATCAGGAAGGCGTTGCGGAACTGGTCCTCGCAGCCGACCGGATCGTCGATCGCGCCGAACGGGCCGTAGAAGGGCAGCGCCCCGGTCGCCGCGCAGGCGTCGACCATACGCCCCATGGTGTAGTGCCAGAGATCCTGCTGCGCGGTGAGCCGCGGCGCGTCGGCGGACTTCGGATCCGGATCCGTGCGCACCAGGTAGCCCGGATGGCCGCCGCCCACGCGCGTGGTCTTCATGCGCCGCGACGCGGCCAGGTCGGCCGGGCCGAGCGACATGCCCTGCATGCGCGGCGAGGCCGCGGCGATCTCCTCGACGTTCGCGACGCCGAGCGCCGTCTCCAGGATCGCGTGCACGAGCAGCGGCTTGCGCAGCCCCGCCTTCGCCTCGAGCTGCGCCAGGAGCTGATCGACGAAATGGATGTCCCAGGCGCCCTCGACCTTCGGCACCATGATCACGTCGAGCTTGTCGCCGATTTCGAGCACCAGCCGCGTCAGGTCGTCGAGCATCCACGGGCTGTCGAGCGAATTCACGCGCGTCCACAGCTGTGTGTTCCCGAAGTCGACGTCGCGCGCGATTTTGATCAGCCCCTCGCGCGCGTCGAGCTTGCGCTCGGTCGGGATCGCGTCTTCGAGGTTGCCGAGCAGGATGTCCACCTGCTTGGCGATGTCCGGCACCTTCGACGCCATGCGCGGATTGCTCGGGTCGAAGAAATGGATCATGCGCGAGGGGCGAACCGGGACCTCGCGGACGGGTGCGGGCGCGCCGATGGCCTTGGGCGCGAAGAAGTGACGGGGGCTGCGCATGGGGCGTCTCCTTGCGGGGCGCGGATTCTACCACGCATAATCGCTCGAACCCCGAACCGAGGAGCAACCCCCATGGCGATCAAAGTCGGCGACCGCATTCCCAAGGCCACGCTCAAGCGCCTGACGCCCGAAGGCATCAAGGACATCCACACCGACGAGTTCTTCAAGGGCCGCAAGGTCGTGCTGTTCTCGGTGCCCGGTGCGTTCACGCCCACCTGCTCGGCCAAGCACCTGCCGGGCTTCGTCGAGAAGGCCGAGGAGATCAAGGGCAAAGGCGTCTCCGAGATCGTCTGCATCTCCGTCAACGACGCGTTCGTGATGGATTCCTGGGGCAAGGACCGGGCGGTGGGCAACAAGGTGACGCTGCTCGCTGACGGCAACGCGGAATTCAGCCGCGCGCTCGGGCTCGAGATGGACGGCACGAGCTTCGGCATGGGCATCCGTGGCCAGCGCTTCTCCGCGCTGGTGGAAGACGGCGTCGTGAAGACGCTGCACGTCGAGGCGCCCGGCAAGTTCGAAGTCAGCAAGGCGGAAGTGATCCTCGGGGACCTCAAATGAAGTTCGGAATGCTGTACGAGCACCAGCTCCCGCGGCCCTGGGCGGAGGGCGACGAGCAGAAGCTGTTCCAGGACGCGCTCGATCAGGTCGAGCTCGCCGACAAGCTGGGCTTCGACTACGCGTGGGAAGTCGAGCACCACTTCCTCGAGGAGTACTCCCACTCCTCGGCGCCGGAAGTGTTCCTGGCCGCGTGCAGTCAGCGCACTAAGCGCATCCGGCTCGGCCACGGGATCGTGCTCTGCCCGCCGGGCTACAACCACCCGGCGCGCATCGCCGAGCGCGTCGCCACGCTCGATCTGGTCTCGAACGGCCGCGTCGATTTCGGCACGGGCGAGTCGAGCTCGATCGCCGAGCTCGGCGGCTTCAAGGTGCCCGTCGACCAGAAGCGCGATCAGTGGCGCGAGACGGTCGAGCAGATCGCCAACATGATGGCGATGAACCCGTATCCCGGTTACGAGGGCAAGTACTTCTCGATGCCCTGCCGCAACGTGGTGCCCAAGCCCGTGCAGAAGCCGCACCCGCCGCTCTGGGTGGCGTGCAGCAACCGCGAGACGATCAAGCTCGCGGCGAAGCTCGGCATCGGCGCGCTCACCTTCGCGTTCGTCGACACCGCCGAAGCGAAGAAGTGGGTCGACGACTACTACGCGACGCTGAAGAACGAGTGCGTGCCGATCGGCCACGCGATCAACCCGAACATCTGCATGGTGACCGGCTTTTCGTGCCACGCCGACGAGCAAGAGGCGATCCGCCGCGGGCTCGATGGCTTCCTGTTCTTCGGCTACGGCCTCGGCCACCACTACATCTTCGGCGAGCACAAGCCCGGCCGGACCAACATCTGGGAGCGCTTCGAACTCGCGCGCAAGCACATGCCCAGCGAGGGCTCGAACCGCGGCATCGGCACGCCCCGCCAGCTGCGCGAGCACCTGCGCGGCTTCGCCGACGCGGGCGTCGATCAGGTCACGTTCATCCAGCAGGCCGGCCGCAACCGCCACGAGCACATCTGCGAATCGCTCGAGCTATTCGCCAAAGACGTGATGTCCGAGTTCCACGACGAGGACGCCGAGCGCCAGCGCCGCAAGATGGAAGAGCTCGCGCCGTACATGGAAGCGGCGATGAAGCGCAAGCAGTGGATGAAGGCGCTCAGCGACGACCAGATCCCGACGCTGACCGCGCTCGGCCGCCAGATCACCGAGACCACCCAGCTGCAAAGTCAGGGCGGTGCGAGCATCTCGATCCCGCTCGAGGATCCCGCGAACCAACGCTGATGGCGGGCGGACTCACCTTCGACGAGTTCCGCGTCGGGCAGATCTTCACGCACCAGCCGTCACGCACGGTGACGGAAGCGGATAACCTGCTGTTCTCGGCGCTCACCATGAATCCGCAGCCGCTGCACCTGGACGCCGAGTTCTCGAAGACGAGTCACTTCGGCCAGCGGCTGGTGAATTCGATCTTCACGTTGGGGTTGGTGGTCGGGTTGTCGGTGGGCGACACGACGCTCGGGACGACGGTCGGGAACCTGGGGATGGAGAAGGTCGAGTTCCCGAAGCCGGTGTTCATCGGCGACACGATCACGGCGACGACGACGGTGCTCGAGAAGCGGGAATCGAAGTCGCGGCCGGAGTGGGGGATCGTCACGTTCGAGCACAAGGGCGTGAATCAGCGGGGGGAGATCGTCGCGGTGTGTCGAAGGCAGGCGATGATGGTGAAGGTGAGAACAGAGAAGTCGGCGTAGTTTCGAGCGCGGAGATCCAGGGGTCGCTAGCACGTTTCGGTCGATCGGATCGAGTCATCGACCGTCGTCCGGCACCTTCGCCGGTCGCTTCCACTTCGTCAACTTCGAACTCTTGAATCAGCTGCACCGGCTCAAGTGACGTGTATTCAGTAGAGAGGCGGCGTGGCGCAGCCTCAGTCGCCGGTCACGATTCCGCCAGAGAATGCGTACGAGAAGACGATGAGGATGCCCGTCTGGTTGGTGTCCTTGTAGCGAACTTCAGTCTCACCAGCGGGTGGTGGTCGGCCCTCCTTGAATCCGTCGCCAAGGATCTGAGTATTCGGGTCGACAACGATCCCGAGTCCTAAGTTGAAACTGTCTGAGGATGGCGACGCGCCGGCGACAACGGAGCGTCGAATGCCGATCATCCAGCCCATCGCCACGGAGTCGATTATGTCGTCGGATCCGGGTTGGATTCCGACGAAAGGTCCGTGACCCCACTGTCCGTGTCCGAGCTCTGGAAATCCGAAGAGATTGAAGCGGGGCAAGAAGAAGTAGTGGGTCTCCAGCATTACCCTGGCGATCGCGTTGTTGTCATCTGTAACTCGGACGACAGGTGGTGTGCCCGTTATCGTCGCCGAGTCAACTCGATCGTGCGAGCCGGTGTCAGCAGTCAACGTGATGGCGACACCGAAGTTGGCACCGGAGAAGTTCTTCTCTGCCTTTGCTGCGGCCTCTGCCTTCGCCTCTTCCTTTGCCTCTGCCTTGCCCTCCTCCTTCTTCGTCTCTGCTGCCTCGGAGCCCGTCTCCGCGTCGCCAGCATCTGCAGCTGTTGGATCGACGTTGTCGGAAGCGGACGGAGGCAAGGTGGCGTCTGTGACGAGCTCGCGACCATCGTTTTCAGACGCGAGAGCGCCCGGCGCAAAGGCGAGAACGCCTACAGCAATCGCTACCTCAACCCATCTGTGCGGACAGTGCAGAAGCATAGGAGCGAGCGTAGTTCAAACGATGAATCACAACTTGGGAATAACTTGGGAAATGCCTAGCTCGGGGCGGATCTGATCTCCCGGCTGTCTCGCTTCACGGAGTCTTCGAGCCGGTCTGGCTCCGAGATCCTCGTTGCGGTAGCTGTCGCGAACAATGCGCGACGATGATCGCCTGAGTCGAATACCCTAGAGACTCGTGCGCAGTTGATTGGCCCAGACTCAAGAGCGCGATCACATCATGAACCCGGGGTCGCTGCCTAGTCGAGTGCGCCGGGATCCGCGGCGCGGAGGACTTCGACGACTTGCGCCTGCGACTCCGCCGCGCGCAGACGCTCGACGACGTAGTCGCTGTCGAGCAGCCCCGCGATCCGCGCGAGCAGCCGTAGCTGCAAGCGCGGATCCCGCGCCGGTGTGACCATGATGAACAGCAGATGCGCGCGCTCGTCGCGCCCGGGCACCGGGATCCCGTCGTCCGAGCGCGCGAACACCAGCACGAACTCGTTCACCTCGGCCATGCGCGCGTGCGGCGCGGCCAGGCCGCGCGCAAGGAGGGTCGGCATCCCCCGCTCGCGCTCGACCACCGCGTCGGCGATCCGCGCGGCCGGAAGCGGCAGCTCCGAAGCCGGAACGCGCGCGAGGGCCTCGCGAATCGCTACCTCGAGCGACTCCGCGTGCAAGCCCAGCACGACTCGCCCCGGGGTGAGTCCGTCGGCGACGAACAGGGGCGCTTCGAGCTGGAACTCGTCCTCGATCGTGCCGACGATCTCTTCGATGATGTCTTCGAGCGTGATCAGGCCGGTCCAGCGGTCGTTCGCGTCGTGCACGATCGCCATGTGCAGGTGGCGGCGCTGCAGATCGCCGAGCAGGGTTTCGAGTGAGGCGTCCTCGCGCACGGTCCAGAAGCGGCGGGCCAGGCGGCGCAGGTCGGGCTGGACGAGCTCGTTCACGCCCGCGAGTACGAGGTCCTTCACGTGCACGATGCCGAGCGGCTTGCCGCCGCCGTCGACGAGTGGGTAGCGCGTCTGACGGCGCTCGCGGATGGTGGCCAGGTTGTCGGGCCAGGGTGAGTCGGCGCGCAGCACCGCGACGCCGTCGCGCCCGCGCATCGCTTCGGAGACGCGCACGGAGCGCAGGTCGAAGACGTTCTCCATCA
>JANNLG010000013.1:0-83024 GCA_031396695.1 Deltaproteobacteria bacterium | reverse complement strand
ACGGTGCCGATCTGCGTGATCTCGTCCTTGCCGCGCACGCGCCGGGTGTTCTTGCCCAGCTGCTCGACGATGGCGGCGACCGCCTTGTCGATGCCGCGCTTGAGCGCCATCGGCGACGCGCCCGCCGCGACCAGCTTCAGCCCCGCGGCGTAGATCGCCTGCGCGAGCACGGTCGCGGTAGTGGTTCCGTCGCCGGCGACGTCGGAGGTCTTCGAAGCGACCTCCTTCACCATCTGCGCGCCGAGGTTCTCGAACTTGTTCAGCACCTCGATCGCCTTCGCGACGGTGACGCCGTCCTTGGTCGAGGTCGGCGCGCCCCAGCTCTTCTCGATCAACACGTTCCGGCCGCGCGGTCCCATCGTGACCTTGACCGCGTCCGCCAGGATGTCGACGCCGCGCTGCAGCGAGCGCCGCGCGGCTTCGTCGAAGCGAAGTTCCTTGCTTGCCATGCGCTACTCCAGGATCGCGAGGACTTCGTCCTCGGAAACGATCACGTACTCTTCGCCGTCGAGCGTGACCTCGCTGCCGCCGTACTTGCCGAACAGCACGCGGTCGCCCTTCTTCACGTCCATGGCGACCAGGTGGCCCTTTTCGTCCCGCTTGCCCGGGCCGGCCGCGATCACCTTGCCCTCGGTGGGCTTTTCCTTGGCCGTGTCCGGGATGATGATCCCGCCCGCGGTCTTCTCCTCTTCCTTGATGCGCTGCACAATGATGCGGTTGTGAAGCGGACGAACTTTGCTTGCCATGGTGTCCCGGATCTCCCTTACATTGGGTCTTGGGTTGGGGGTGAGTCGATGCGCGGACGAGCGAGTCTTCACCCGACCGCGTGCGCGCCGCATCGTAAAGGCGAGGGCAGGGGTGTCAAGTCTGCGCTCTGTGTCGGGGTCGCATTACTCCTGGTCGCGCTCTCGGCCGGCGCCGGATCGCTCCAGATCTACGTGCCGCGCAGCCGTCCGGCCGAGGAGCTCGCGCCGCTGGTGCAGTCGCTGCTCGCGGGCCAGGGTCAGGCGGTGGCCGATCCGCACTCGGGCAAGCTGATCCTGTCGGGCGATCCCGAAGCGATCGCGCAGGCGCTCGCGGCGCTGCGCGAGCTCGATCAGCCGGTGCGCCAGTACCGCGTCGATTCCGAGACCTCGACCCGCAAGGAGCTCGAGGGCGAGTCGGCTCGGGTCGATGGCTGGATCGACGCGGGCGGCGTGCGGATCGGCCGGGTCGTCGGACCCGAGGGCGTGCGGGTGCGCGCGAACGCGGGCAGCGGCGGCTCGAGCGAGCGGCTCGCGGCCAGCGTGGTAGTGATGGAAGGACGCTCGGCGGAGATCTGGACCGGCTCGGACGTGCCCGTCACCACGCGCACGATCGAGCGGGCCGGAACCTACTCGCGCGTCACCGAGTCGACCGAGCTCGTCCGCGTGCGCAGCGGCTTCCGCGTCCGGCCGCGCAGCGTCGGCTCCGACGAGATCGAAGTCGAGATCACGCCGATCGTCGAGGAGCTCGGGCGGGGCGGCTCGATCGCTGAGACCGGCGCATCCACACAGATTCGTGTCAACCCGGGTGAGTCGGTCGCGATCGGAGGCATCACGCGCGAAGAGACGAGCGCCGGGGCGGACGCGTTCCAGGGCGCGGGCCGCGCGGCCGGCTCGAGCGAGTCGCTCTTGGTCGTGCGCGTGACACCGCTCGACGACGGCGCGCCCGCGTCGCGCGGCCGCTGACTACGAGCCGAGCAGCGCGCGCCCGATCACCTTGAGCTGCAGGATCGGCTTCACGCCCTCGAAGATCGGCAGCACCTGCGCGTCGACCACGTAGCGGCTGATCGGGTACTCCTCGGCGTAGCCCCAGCCGCCGTGCAAGAGCTGACCGTCCTGCGTCACGGAGACCGCCACGTCGCAGGCGAGCAGCTTCGCCTGCGCGGCGTAGGGCGAGGCCTTGCGCTCGTCTTCGTCCATCGCGGCCGCGGCCGCGTAGGTGATGGCGCGCGCGGCCGCGAGCTGCACGGACATCCAGCCGAGCTTGTACTGCGTGAGCTGATAGTCGATCAGCGGTTTGCCGAACTGCAAGCGGTCCACCACGTACTCGGCGGTCTTCTCGAGCGCAGCCTGCGCGACGCCGCAGGCGCGGCCCGCGGTCTGAAGACGGCCCGCGCTGAAGCCGCCCATCTGCAGGAAGAAGCCCTTGCCGATGCCGTCCTTTCCGCCGACGAGATTGTCCCCGGGCACGAACCAGCGCTCGAAGTTCAGCGTGAACGAGTGCATGCCGCGGTAGCCGGGCGTCGCGTCGGCCTTGCCCGCGAGCTTGCCGCCGCCGGGCTGCGTGAACTCGAACTCGTGCCCGAGCGAGCGGGGCTTGGGCACGATGAAGAGCGTGAGTCCGCGATTGCCCTTGGTCATGTCCGGATCTGTGCGCGCGAGCAGTGCGAGTATGTCCGCGCGGCCCGCGAACGTGCACCACGCCTTCGGGCCGGTGATCGTCCAGCCGGGCACGCCGTCCTCGATCGCGCGCTCCGCGCGGCACTTCACGCCCGCGACGTCGCTGCCGACGTCGGGCTCCGTCACGCTGATGCCGACCATCAGCTCGCCCGCCGCCATCTTCGGCAGCCAGTAGAGCTTCTGGTCCTCGGTGCCGCCCGCGAGCAGCGCCTTGGTCAGGATCTCGGGCCGCGTGATCAGCGAGCCCGCTGCCGCGAGTGAGCCGCGCGACAGCTCCTCGGTGGTGATGCACATCGCCACGTTGCCCATCTCGACGCCGCCATACTGCTCGGGCACCGAGAGCGCGAAGTAGCCGAGCTCGGCCATCTTCGACAGGAACGCCTCCGACACCAGCTCGTCGTTGCGGTGGATCCGCTCGGCGTGCGGCGCGACTTCGCTGTCGGTGAAGTCGCGCGCGGCGTCGCGCGCGAGCACGAGCATCTCGTCGAGCGGGCCGTCGTTGCGCCCCTTGGCCTGCGCGACGGCGCGCCCGAGCGCGCGCACGCGTTCTTCGGCCTGTGCCTCGCGCGCGAAGACGAGCGTCTCTTCGCTCGGCATGTCCGCGGCGGTGAGTCCGTGCTCGTCGCCGAAATCGCGCACCAGCCGCGCGACCTCGGACGCGACGTGGCCGGCGAACACCGCCGCCTGCTCCTGGTAGAGCGCGCCGGCCGTCGCCGCGTAGGCGGCCAGGTCCTGCGCCGCGCGCAGCTTCGTCGCCAGATCCGCAAGCCGTGCAACGACGACCTGTTGCTCGTCGATGTCGCGTGTGCGTGCGCTGGCAATCGCGTGCGCGAGCGGCGCTTCCAGCGCTGCGATGACCTTGCGGGTGCGGTCGAGGGCGAGGGGGGTCGACACGACGTGCTCCTTAACCAGAGAGGGATCGGGCCTCCATTTGTGCAGGAAGGCCCGGGGCTGCGCAAGCTTTTCCGGGTCGGCATTCGTTGCGCGTCGGAACGCCCTCCGATCCGCGCGGCGTGCCCGCAGCGTGCCCGCGACCCGGCGGCACGGCCGTTGCTCCTCTCTCCCCGCGGAGGCGAGGACCATGAAAACTTTTCGCGATCGCCAGGGCTTCACGCTGATCGAGTTGATGGTCGTCGTCGCGATCATCGGCGTCTGCGCCGCCGTCGCGATGCCCGCGATGACGAGCTACAGGCGCAAGGAAGACACCCGGCAGGCGGCCGTGGGCGTGAGTGGCATGCTCACCAATGCGCGTGCGCGCGCGATCGCCAGCGGCCGCATGACGTTCGTGCTGCTCGGCGAGCCGACCGACGGCTCGGTTCCCTTCGTGCCGGGTCAGATCGCGGCGCTGGTCACGGATGACGACGGCGACAACGCGGTCACGGCCGCGGACACCGCGCTCGCGATCTTCCCGACGGCCGGCCTCAACGCCGACATCTCGTACTACGGCGTGAACGGCACGCCGCACTCGACCGCGCTGGTCCCGGCCGACGATCTGTCCGAGTCGGAGCCGGCGGTCGCGCTCGGCGCGCTCGCGGACGGCTCGACGCTGCCCACCTCGGCCGTGCTCGGCGTGCCGGTCGCCGCGTTCTCGCCGCAGGGCGCCGCAGTCGCCATCGACACGCCGGCAGAATGGGGCACGGGCGCGGGCGGAATCTACGTCACCGACAACGCCGACGCGGTGCTCGCGGTGCTCGTCATGCCGCTCGGCGCGGTGCGGATGATGAAGTTCGACACGGCCAGCGGGGAGTGGCGGTAGTCATGAAGATTCACGGACGAATCACTCGCTCGGGTCGCGATTCCGGCTTCACGCTGATCGAGGTGCTGATCGCGATGGCGATCCTGGGCGTGGGCCTGCTCTCGATCGCGGTCGCGCAGCTCACCGCGATCAAGGTCTCGTCGCGCAGCAAGAACCTGCAGCAGGCGATGTTCCTGGCGCGCGAGCAGATGGACGATTTCGAGGCGCTGCCGCTGAACTCGCCGGCGCTGGCGGCCGCGGGCACCGTCGACGATCCGGGCAACCCGCTGCGCGCGAACAACGACCTGGACGACCAGACCACCTTCAATCGCAGCGTCACCGTCACGCCGAACGCGCCCTCGCCGGGGCTCGCGCAGATCACCGTGACCGTGGTCTGGAACTCCCCGCAGGGAGGCACCCGGCAGGTGCAGCTCAGCTCCGTGAAGAGGATGAACTGACCATGCGGCACGACCTTCGCAGTTCCGCCGGCTTCTCGCTGATCGAGCTGATGATCGCGGTGGCCGTGTTCGGACTGATCACCGCGCAGCTGCTGGTCGTGTTCAGCAACCAGAAGCGCGTGTTCACGAGCAACGAGCGCGCTCTCGACGTGCAGGAGCAGGCGCGGCAGACGCTCGAGCTGATCTCCTTCGACACGCGCATGGGCGGCTTCATGGTGCCGACCTGGAGCGCCGTCTCGAGCGTGGACGGCGGGATCGACGGCCCGGACCGCTTCTGCGTGTCCGACGCGTCGTACTTCGACTTCACCGGCGCACCGTCGCCGCTCGACACGAAGACGAAGCCGTTCGACGGTGCGACGGTCACGGCCGTCGCCGCAGACCACGTGACGGTGACCGGTCTCGACATCGACGGTAGCGTGCCCGCCGGAGTTGACTTCCTGGCGCCGAGTGCAGCGGGCGCGGGCAACGGCGGCGGAATCATCATCGCGTCGCCGACCGAGACGTTCTG
Source organism: Deltaproteobacteria bacterium (assembly GCA_031396695.1). Classification (GTDB taxonomy): domain Bacteria; phylum Myxococcota_A; class UBA9160; order SZUA-336; family SZUA-336; genus VGRW01. Next base: position 77,900 of record JANNLG010000013.1, on the reverse strand, counting down.
CGCACGCATCACGCGGATCGTGGGAAATGACATCTACTTCGAGGACCACGACACCGCCGACACGGTGGAGTTCGGTGACGCGACGGCCTACGTCACGCTCGGACCGGAGCTGATCGCGGTGCCCGCGCAGGTCTACGAGATCGACCCGGACCCGGCCGTGCTCGAGCTGAATCGGAACGGCCTCCTGCTCGCGTCGCAGATCGAGGACCTTCAGATCGAATACTGGCTCGACAATGCGGGCACGCCGAACGGCGTGCAGGACGCCGACACCGAGTTTCCGGTGAACGACCTGAACAATCCCGATCCGCCCGGCGGTGCGATTCCCGCGGACATGTCGATGGTGCGCAGGGTGCGCGTCTCGGTGCTCGCGCGCACGACCCAAGAGGAAGGGCAGAGCAACGCCTCCGGTCGGCTGGTCGGCGGACGACCGGCGCTCGCGAATCGCCCCGCCCCGCTCGGGGTCGTCGCGGATCGCTTTCGCCGCCGCAGCTTCAGCGCCAGCATCCTGCCGCGCAATCTCGTGGCCGTGGGAGACAACTGATGAACGCGCATCGAGTCACTGCTGCGAATCACGGCCGGCTGCGCGACGAGCGCGGCGCGGCGCTGCTGATCTCGGTCGTGCTGCTGCTCTTGATGAGCGCGCTCGGCATCACCGCGCTGCAGCACGCCCAGGACGAAGCGTCGGCGAGCGGCCGCTCGCGCCGCAAGGACGCGACACTCTACGCGGCTGAAGCGGGGCTAGCCCAGGCGCAGTCGATCATGCTCGCGGGCACCAGCGCTCCGGGCGGGATCGCGCCGTTCACGATCAACGCGCCGGCGCTCGTCAGCGACGGCCACGGCAACCCGATCGCGGTGCGCTCCGGTCGGCCCACGAATCCGGTGCCCGAATCCATTGACGGCAACGGCAGCGGACTCGGCGAGACGCCTGATGGCTACCAGCTCGGCGCCGGAGCACCGGTGTTTCACGCCGTCCGCGCCGACATCGTCGCAACCGACTCGGGCAACGGCACCGTGCATCTGCAGGCTCAATACAGGCTTTACGGAGGTCCGAAGGAGTACTGATGGAAACCCGGAAACTCACTCGAACGATCGCGCTGGTCGCTGCGCTCGCATGCGCGAGTCACGCGCGCGCGCAGGGCGACCTCGACATCCTCCTGCGCACCGTACCGCCTGTCATCATCATCCAGTTCGATACTTCGGGCTCGATGCGCAATGCCATTCTGCCCGAGCAGTACCTGAGCGACCGCGGCGCCGGATCGCCCACGAACTGGTTCAACAGACCCACCAATGGCACGGGCACGCCGCCGCGCCTCGCGGCGCGCGTGGTCAACAGCACTTCACCGCTGAACTACAACGCCGCCGGCGGCGGCGCGATCGGCGGAGGCAACGAGAACTACCAGCGCACCTGCTCGCTCTTCAGCGGCTCGGGCACCTCGACCGGAACGATCTGCACGCCCGGCTCGACGAGCTGCACCGATGACAACGCGGACTCGAGCTCGCCGCAGGGCGGCGCCGCTGGCGTGCGGATTCGCTGCTGGAGCATGCCCGGCGCCTCTGCGGGCTCATGCCCCGCTCTCGTTCCTACGTCGATCTATACCGGAGCGTCGGCCGCGGCCGGTGGCTCCTGCACCACCGTGAACCGCAACCGCATTCGCGGTACGACGTCCGGATCCACCAGCTCGTACACGACCCTGCCCTACACCACGATCACTCTGCCCGACGTGTCGTTCACGTCCACGACCGACTACCCGGCGAACTACATCTGGTGGCTGCTGAACGAGATCTACAGCGGCCGCTCGCCCCAGTTCATCGCGCAGGATCGCCTGGACGCGGCCAAGCAGGCGGTCACCTCGCTCATCAACCAGATGAACGTCGACGGCCAGAATCCCAAAGTCAATTTCGGGCTGGCGCGCTACGACGGCGGCTCGGCCAACGGCGGCTACATCGTCGTTCCGGCCACCCTCAACAACAAGGTCGCGCTGCTCGCGCAGATCAACAACGCTGCCGCGGCCTCGCCCCCAGGCCTTCCGGCGAGCGGCGCGACGCCGCTCTCCGAGACACTCGTCGACGTTGGACGCTACATCGCCGGCTCGACCGTGCTCGGCACCGGCGTCTCCGCCACCCCTTACACGGTGTACAACCGGAACACGTCGACGGGCGCCGCCACCGCGTCGCCTCCGCCGAGTCCTGTCAACAGCGAGTGCGAGAAGGTCTTCATCATCGTCGTGACCGACGGACTGCCGTCGAGCGACGCCAACGACCACCATGGCTCGTCCTTCACCGCTACCATCGGCCCGTACAACGACGCCGATGGCGACTTCACCGACGACGTCGCGGCCATGCTGCTCGACACCGACCTGCGACCCGGCGTGCCGGGCATTCAGAACGCGGTGACCTACACGGTCGGCTTCGCGCTCGACACGCCGCTCTTGCAGGACGCCGCCGATCGTGGCGACGGCCAGTACTACTCGTCGAACGATGCGACCGAGCTCGGCGACGCGCTGGCCACCGCGGTCAACGACATCCTGCTCCGCAATACGACGCTCACGGCGGCGAACGTGCCGTCCAGCCGAACCGCGTTCTCCAACGGGTTCTACACCGCGTACTTCGCGCCTAGCGGCCAGCAGTCGCTCTGGCCGGGGCACCTCCAGGCATTCACCGTGGACGCGGCGCTCGAGGTCGTCGACGCCGCCGGACAGCCGGCGATCGATCCGGTCACCGACCTGTTCTACGAGCCCCGCAACCCGCACTGGGACCTGTTCGACACGTTGCTCAGCGACTACGCGTCGCGCACGATCTACACGACCAAGGCCGGGGTGCGTGCGCCGTTCACTCCGGCGGGCATCACCGCCGCGGATCTCGGCGTGACGATCTCCGAGGAGTTCCAATACCCCCAGGACCCGAACAACCCGGACTTCACCACCGCCGAGCAGCTCGCCGACGCGATCGTGAGCTTCGTCCGAGGCTACGACTCGTTCGACGAGGACGACGACGGCTCGCTGGTCGACGTGAGGTCGTTCGTGCTCGGCGACATCTTCCACTCGAACCCGGTCGCGGTCGGCCCGCCGCTCAACTACCTGCGCTTCGAGGCCGGCTACGGTCCGGCGAGCGACGTGAACTCGTTCATGAACCGGTTCGCCCAGCGCGACCGCGTGATTTACGTGGGCGCGAACGACGGCATGCTCCACGCCGTCGACGCGGGCAGCTTCTACGATCCCAACACCGCCGTGACGGGCGACGAGGCGTACACCGCAGGTAGCGGCAGGGAGCTGTTCGGCTACGTGCCCGGTGCCGTACTCCCCAAGGTCAAGGTGCTGCCGAAGCACGACACCGGCAAGGAGTACTTCGTCGACGGCCAATCGTCCGCCGCGGACGTGTGGATCGACTACGACAACGATGGCTTGAAGGAGGGCACGGACTGGACCACGGTCCTGCTGGCGCCGCTGCGCGAGGGCGGCGAGAGCGTGCTCGCACTCGACGTGACGGATCCGGCTGCGACGGGCGGCTATCACGGACCCTACCCGCGCTTCATGTGGGAGTTCACGCACGCGAACCTGGGCCAGACCTGGTCGAAGCCCGTGATCACGCGCGTGAAGCTCCGCGCCGGAATGGGCGTGGGCGACCGGTGCGGTGTGAACAACGGCGACGGAGATTGTGTCGAGGAGTGGGTCGCGATCTTCGGCGCCGGCTATCGGCCGCAGGGCGATCCGAACGTCAGCCTGTACACCAACGATCCCAACAACCCGACCTACACCAGGAAGGGACGCGGCGTGTTCATGGTTCGCATTCGGGACGGTGCGATCGTCTCGAGCATCGCGCAGGATCCGAACAGCGCGACGTACTCGAAGATGCGCTACGCGATGCCCGCCGAGCCGGCCGTGCTCGACCTGAACTTCGACGGCTTCGCCGACGTCGTGTACATCGGCGATCTGGGCGGTCAGCTCTGGAAGTGGGACCTGTCGGTGGTCGGTGTGCCGGTGTCCGGAGTGGTGCCGAACACCGTCTGGCCGGCGGGCGTCGTGTTCGAGGCACCCGTGGCGACCACGGCCGGGGGCATCCTCCACTACCACAGCATCTTCCAGAGTGCGGCGGCCGCTTTCAATGAAGGGGACCTCTGGCTCACCTTCGCGAGCGGCGAGCGGGCGAACCTCGGCTATCAAGGCCAGGCCGACCCGAACGACCCGAACAGCCTGGTCGGGCTGTACGACGACAACAACCGCTTCTGGGTGATCAAGGATCGACAGCCGACGGGCACGGGCGCGTTCCCCGCGAGCCTCCCGATCTACGAGGAGCCGCTGTTCCCGGCAACGGTCCCGTTCACCGGGCACGGCTCGCTCACCGACGTCACGTCGCTAGCGCAGGATCCGAACGAGCTGGACGAGGGCTACTTCTTCCGCGTTCCCGACGGGGAGAAGTTCATGACGAACCACCTGATCTTCGGTGGTTACGTGTACACAGCCTCGTACACCCCCGAAGCGGGGCTCACGCCGCCGCCCGGAACGTGTGCGCTCGGGGGCACGACCGCGGCGTGGGGCTTCGAGCTCGACGACGCCGGCGCTGGCATGGACGACCCGGTCAACGTCAACCAGTTCGTCCGCTCCAGGACGATCGGCAACGGCGCGCCCACCGACCCACGCATCACCGTCGGCCCCGACGGCGTGAGGATCACCCTGCAAACCTCGACGGGCGAGGTCGTGCACCCGGATGATCCCCCGCCGCTCGACATGGTCGACATGATCTACTGGCGCCAGAACTTCTAGTTCTCGTGCGAGTGATCGAATGACGAGGGCCGGGAATCCCGCGAGGGGTTCCCGGCCTTTCTCGTTCAGGTGCGGCGACGCGCTTCGAGCGCGCGCGCGATCTCGTCGGCGATCGCGTGCGCGGCGGCGACGGGATCGGCGGCGTCGCGAATCGGCCGGCCGCACACGACGTAATCCGCGCCCGCCGCGATCGCCGCCTCCGGCGTGACGACGCGCGCCTGGTCGCCGGGATCGCCGCCGTCGGGGCGCACGCCGGGGCAGACGATCCGCAAGCTCGGTCCGACGGCCGAGCGAACCGCCGCGGCCTCGGCTCCGGAACAGACCACCCCACCGCAGCCCGCCTCGCGCGCGATCCGCGCGAGCTCGCAGACCTCGTCGACGGTCGCGGAGAGGCTCGTCAGCCGGGTGATCGCGAGCACGAGCGTGCTGGGATCCGAAGCGCGCACCGCTCCCTCGAGCATGGCCTTGCCGCCGGCCGCGTGCACCGTGAGCATGGCCGGCGCGACGGCGCGCAACGAGCGCGCGGCGCCCTCGACCGTGGCCGGAATGTCGTGGAGCTTCACGTCGAGGAAGACGTTCGCGCCGCTGGCGTCGCGGACCGCGCGCACCGCCTCGGGTCCGGCGGCCGAGAACAGCTCGAGTCCGACCTTGAAGACACCGACGCTGCCGCGCAACCGCTCGACCCAGGGTAGCGCCAGCGCGAGCGATTCGACGTCGAGCGGGAAGATCAGCCGATCACTACCCGAGCGCGCCATCTGCGCCTTTCTAGCACAGCCGCGTCTAGGCCTGCTCGTCTTCCTTCTCGAGCTGCTCGATCGCCCAGCGGAAGAACTCGCGGAACTCCGGCGGCGGCTCGTGCAGGAGCACGCCGAAGCCCGACTGCGACGTGTCGGCGCCGAGCCGATCACTGCTCCAGCGCACCTCGCCGCGCAGATTCACCAGCGTGCCGGTCGTGGGCGCCTCGAACTGAAGCGCGATCGGGACGCCCGGCCGCGGCAGATCCACCGAGCGCACGCACATGCCCGCACGCGACACGTTCTTCAGGTGACCGACGCCCTCGCTGCCCTCCGACATGAAGCGGATCGGGATGCGCGAGGTCAGGATTCGTCGGCGCGCGCGCGCGGAGGCATTCACACCGGATAGAATCGGAGCCGTCTCGAGTCGTCTTGAGGCGCGACGCGTGCGCGCCAGCGGAGAGCTCATGCGCATCGCGGACCGTTTCGGCGCGGGATCGCCCGTGATCTCGTTCGAATTCTTCCCGCCGAAATCGGACGCGGGCTTCGACGCGCTGTTCCGCACCATCGCCGAGCTCGAGCAGCTCGCGCCCGCGTTCGTGTCGGTGACCTGGGGAGCGGGTGGCTCCACGCGCCGCAAGACCGTGGAGCTGGTCGCGCGCATCCAGGACGAGATCGACATCACCGCCATGGCGCACCTCTCCTGCGTGGGCTCGACGCGCGCGGAGCTGGTCGCGACGCTCGATCAGCTCGCGGCGTCGGGCATCGAGAACGTGCTCGCGCTCGGCGGGGACCAGCCCGAGAACTACCAGCCGCCGGCGGGCGCGCTGCGCTACGCGAACGAGCTGGTCGCGCTAATCCAACCGCGTCGCGGCTTCTGCATCGGCGCGGCCTGCTACCCCGAGACGCACCCCTCGGCCGCGAGCGCCGAGCACGACCTCGCGATGCTGGTGCAGAAGGTGCGCGCCGGCGCCGAGTTTCTGATCACGCAGCTCTTCTTCGACGAAGCGGACTACTTCGCGTTCGTCGCACGCGCGCGCGCGGCGGGCATCACGGTGCCGATCGTGCCGGGCATCATGCCGGTCGTGAGCACCGCCTCGATCCGGCGCATGACCACGCTGTGCGGTGCGCGCATTCCCGAAGCGCTCGGCCGCGCGCTCGACGCAGCGAGCAGCGACGACGAACGCGCGCTCGAGATCGGCGTCGAGTGGGCGACCGCACAGTGCCGCGAGCTGCTGCGCCGCGGCGCGCCGGGCCTGCACTTCTACACGCTGAACCGATCACCGGCTACCCGACGTGTGTTCGAACAGCTGTCGGTCTAGCGCGATCCGGGATGCGGCGCGGCACACGCGAGGCCGCCCTCGCGTGTGCCGGCAAGCGGCTACGCCGCGCGCAGTCATCACTGACTGAACGCGCGGCGCTTCAACTCTCTGACGTAAGCGGAGAGCTGCGGGTCGGCGGCGATCGCTTCGCTGACTTCCTGATCGAAGGTCGCGGCGGCGGTTTCGAGCGCGGCCTTGTCGAGCGGAAAGCCGGTGATCGCCTCGACGCGCTGCAGGAGCGCGAGGGCGGCGCGCGAGTTCGGCAGCTCCTGTACGTAGTGCGGCAGCCGGGCCCAGAGCGAGAGCGCCGGCACGCCGCTCGTCTGCAGCGCGTCGCCGAGCACGCCGACGATTCCGGTCGGTCCTTCGTAGCGCGACGGCGCGAGCCCGAGTCGCGCCACCAGCGGCGCGTCGCTGCTCGTGCCGATCACCTGGATCGGCTGCGAGTAGATGACTTCGTCCAGGAACGCGCCGAGCAAGATCACCATGCGCGCGTCGACCTGGCGCGCGAGCTCGACGATCGCGGCCGAGAACGAGCGCCAGCGGAGCTGCGGCTCGACGCCGAGTCCGACCACCAGATCGAAGCTGCGCGTCTCGGCGCTGATCGCGAAGAACTCGTGATCGGGCCAGCGGATCTCGCGCGTGTCGCCGGCGGCGAGCCGCACGTGCGGACGCACCGACGTGTAGTCGACGAACTCCTCCATCTCGAGCGTCGCGAGCTTGCGCGCGCTGAACGTCTCGAGCAGGTGGCTGGCCGCCGTGGTCGCGGCTTCGCCGCCATCGTTCCAGCCGGCATACGCGAGGATCACGACAGGCTCGCGCAAGTCGATCGGCAGCTGGAACTTGAGCGCGTTCACCGCAAACAACCTCGCACAATGTCCCAAGCGGGTCTAGGCAAGCGCAGCGCGGAGCGCGGAGCGCGCAGTGAGCCCGGCCGTAGGCCGTGCGCGTAGCGAGCGAACGTAGGCGGGTGGCGCGCGGCCACCCACGCGCTGGATCCCGCTAAGACAGGGCTTCCGGGTCGCCGGTAGTGAGCAGCAGCTCGCTGTTGCGGTACACGTGCACGCAGTTGCGGCCGGCGTCCTTGGACGCGTACAGCGCGACGTCGGCGGCGCGGATCAGCTCTTCGGGCGTGAGCACGGGGCCGATCTCCTCGCTGCAGGCGACGCCGAAGCTCGCGGTCACGCTCACGATCTCGGAGCGCGCCTCGAAGTGGCGGCTCTCCGCCGACATGCGCAGACGCTCGGTGACGTGCACGGCCGAGCGCAGGTTCGTGTCGGTGAGCAGGATCGCGAACTCCTCGCCGCCGTAGCGCGCGACGATGTCGGAGCGGCGCGCGTAGGCGCGCAGGCCCTCGGCGACGCCCTGCAGCACGATGTCGCCGAACAGGTGCCCGAGGCTGTCGTTGACGCGCTTGAAGTGGTCCACGTCGGCGAGCACGAGTGTGAGCGGGCGCCCGTAGCGGCGCGCGACGTTCAGCTCCGACTCGAGCCGGCGATCGAGATACGAGCGGTTCCACAGACCGGTGAGCCCGTCGAGGAACGACTGCTGCTCGAGGATGTCCTGCAGGCGCTTGGTGCGCAGTGCTGCGCGCACGCGTGCGCGCAGCTCGACCTGGTCGAAGGGCTTGGTCACGTAGTCGACCGCGCCGAGATCGAGGCCGCGCACCTTCGACTCGGTGTCGGCGGTGCCAGTCAGGAAGATGATCGGGATGTTGCGCGTGGACGGGTGCTCCTTGAGCCGCCGGCACACTTCGAAGCCGTCGACGTTGGGCAGCCCGATGTCGAGCAGGATCACGTCCGGCTGGTCCGCGACCGCGCGCTCGATGCCGCGCTCGCCGTCGAACTCGCCGATCACCTCGAGACCCTCGGGGCGCAGCCGCGCGATGACGAGCTTGTGGATCGAGTCACTGTCGTCGATCACGAGCACGCGGTTCGGGTTGGGGACCTGTGGGTTCAACGTGCCTCCGGCACCACGACCGCGCGCAACGTCGCGCACAGGTCGGCGGCGCGGTCCTTGATCTCGGGCTCGGCCGCGCCCGATTTCAGCGCCTGCTCCAGGCGCGCCGCGTCTTCGGTGATTTGCGCGAAGCCGTAGCCGCCGCCCGCGCCCTTGAGCTGGTGCGCGAGCGTCTGCAGCTCGGCGAACGCTCGCGAGTCGAGCAGCGTCTCGAGCAACGCCGTGCGCGCCGGCAGCTCGCGCGCGAAGTCGCACACGATCTCGAGCATGTCGGGATCGGCTTCGTAGGTGCTTCGGATCGGGTCCATGCCTTCCCTTCCGCGGGTCCGCTGGCGGACGGTGTCCCGGTAGACTCTCATCGGCGCGAGCGTCGCGGCGATTGATCGCGCGCCGTGCCTAGCCAGCATGCCTGCGGCGGGTATGATCCCGGCCCATGAGGTCCAACGAGATTTTCTCGCGCATGACGCCGGAGGCGGCCCTGGCGTTCCTGAACGAAGTCCACGAATCCGCGCCCGCCGTCGAAGAGATCGCGCTCTCGGCCGCGGCCGGGGCGTTCCGACTTCGGCCTGTGTTCCTGCGCCGGCAGCCGCGCAAGCGCCAGGCGGAGTGGATGCGTCAGGCGCTCTCGCGCACGGCGATGGCGGCGGTGGCCGAGGAAGTCCTGGCCGAATACTTCCTCGAGTACCACCCCGACCTGCTCGCCGAGTTCCTGGACGCGCTCGGACTCGAGCACGAGAAAGGGGTTCTGGCGAGCAACGCACCCGAGTGTCCCAAGCCGGCGGAGCTGGCGAAGCTGGTCGAGGCGTTTCGCAAGGGCAAGGACCCAGAGCGGCGCGAGCTGTTGGTCCGCGCGTTCGCGGCGCAGAGCTCGATCGACTGGCCGGATCTCGAAGCACTCCTTTAGAGCGGAGGTGACAGCATGGATCTGGGACTGAAAGGCAAGGGCGTCGTGATTACCGGCGGCAGCCGCGGCATCGGTCGCGCCACCGCGCTCGCCTTCGCCGACGAGGGGGCGAACATCGCGATTTGCGCGCGCGGCAAGGACGCGCTCGAGGCGACTGCGAACGAGCTGCGCGCCAAGGGCGTGAAAGTGCACGCGCAGACGGCCGACGTCGCGAAGCCCGCCGAGCTCGACGCGTTCCTCGAGGGCGCGCACGCCAGCCTCGGGCGCGTGGACGTGCTGGTCAACAATTCGTCCGGCTTTGGCATCACCGACGACGAAGCCGGCTGGAAGATCTCGTTCGACGTCGACATGATGGCGAGCGTGCGCGCGAGCTGGAAGGTCGTGCCCTGGATGAAGGCGCAGGGCGGCGGATCGATCCTGCACATCTCGTCCACGTCGGCGCTCGAAGCCGGCAGCCCGCCGTCTTACGCCGCCGCGAAGGCGGCGCTGATCAGTCACTCCAAGACACTCGCGGTGGCGCTCGCACCCGCGAAGATCCGCGTGAACACGATCGCGCCCGGCTCGATCGAGTTCCCCGGCGGCGTCTGGGAGATGATCAAGAAGGGCAACCCGGCGATGTACGACGGCATCAAGGCGTCGATCCCGTGGGGACGTCTCGGCAGCGCCGAGGAAGTCGCGAACGCGGTCGTGTTCGTCGCCTCCGCGCGCGCGAGCTGGATCACCGGCGTCGTGCTCTCCGTCGACGGCGGACAGCACAAGGGCAATCTCTAGCCGCTACTCCTCGCTGCCGTACTCGTCGGTGCCGCCGTCTTCATCGGAGGGGACCTCGTCGGGCTCGGCCTCTTCGCCGAACCCGCTCGTCGCGCGCGCGGCCTGCGCCTTGTTGGCCTGCTCCACGCGCGAGCGGATGCGCTGCGCGGTCGGCTCTGCCGGCTCGACCGTCGAGCCCGACGCGAACATGCCGCCGAAGGCGCCCTCCGTGCCGTTGTTGAAGATCTCCAGACCGAGCCACACGCCGAGCACCACCAGCAGGATCGCGAACGCTTTGCCCATGGAAGCACCTCTTGGGCTTCGTATCGGCGCGACGGCGATTGCCCCTTTGCCCCCCGTAGAGTAAAAACGGGTCGGCCTCGGGAGGACCCACGTTTTGCGCTTCTACGAGTACGAATCGAAGCAGTTGCTCGCGCGCCATGGCGTGGCCTTGCCGAAGGGCTCGAAGCTGGCGAAGTCGGCCGCCGAGGCGCGCCAGATCGCGGCCGCGATCGCGGGCCCGACGGTGCTCAAGAGCCAGGTGCTCTCGGGCGGACGCATGAAGGCGGGCGGCGTGCTGTTCGCGGACTCGCCGGACGAGGCCGCCACCGCCGCCGAGAAGATCCTGCGGCTCGAGATCAACGGTCACAAGCCGCGAGGCGTGCTGGTCGAGAGCCGTCAGCCCGTCGTCCAGGAGTACTACCTGGCCGTCACCTGGGACGGCATCGCCAAGCGCCCCGTCATGATCCTGTCCGACATGGGCGGGATCGACGTCGAGGAAGTCGCGGAGAAGCACCCCGAGCACATCGCGAAGCGCCACTTCTCGACGCTGCTGCCGTTCACGGAGTACCGCGCCAAGCAGCTCGTCGCGCAGCTCGCGAGCGGCTCGGACGTGAGCGCGATCATCCGCTTCGTCGCGTCGCTGGCGCGCATCTTCATGCAGTACGGACTCACGCTCGCCGAGATCAACCCGCTAGCGAAGCTCAGCGACGGCTCGTTCGTCGCGCTCGACGCGCACGTCGACATGGAGGCGGAGGTCCGCTCGCAGCACGCGGGCCTGTTGCGCGAGCTCGAGATCGGCGACGACGAGACGCGCATGGCGCGCCCGCCGACGAAGTTCGAGCTCGACGGCGCGGCCATCAACGCGGCCGACCACCGCGGCGTGGCCGGCAACGTGACGGAGTTCGCGGGCTCGCTCGGCCTGATCATCGGCGCGGGCGGCGGCTCGCTCACGCTCTTCGACGCGGTGCGGAACCACGGCGGCGATCCGGCCAACTACTGCGAGATCGGCGGAAACCCCAGTGTGGGAAAGGTCGCGAACCTGACCAAGCTGATCCTCGCCAAACCTGGCGTGAAGAAGATCGCGGTGATGATGAACGTGGTCTCGAACACGCGCGTCGACATGGTTGCGCGCGGTGTGATCAAGGGCGTGGTCGAGTCGGGCTTCGAGCCCGCGGACAAGATCGCGATCTTCCGCATCCCCGGCTCGTGGGAGCAGGAGGGCTTCAAGCTGCTCGGCAAGTACGGCGTCGAGTTCTGCGACCGCAGCGTGTCGATGTACGAAGCGGCCGGCCGCGCCGTCGCCAAAGCGAAGCGGAGCTAGACGTGTCGATCCTCATCACCGGCGACACGACCTGCATCATCCAGGGCATCACCGGCCGCGAAGCCGTCTCGATGACGCGCGAGTGCCTCGACTACGGCACGAAGATCGTGGGTGGAGTGACTCCCGGCCGGCGCGGACGCGACGTCCACGGCGTGCCCGTCTATGACACCGTCGAGCAGGTGGTGCAGAAGACGCGCGTCGATGCGTCGGTGATCTCGGTGCCGCCCGCCTTCGCGCGCGACGCCGCGTTCGAGGCGATCGAGGCGGGCGTGAAGCTGCTCGTGATCGTGACCGAGAACATCCCGCGCTTCGAAGTCGCGCAGATGGTCGAGCTCGCGGAGCTGCGCGGCGCGCGCATCATCGGCCCGAACTGTCTCGGCGTGCTCTCGCCGGGCGAGGCGAAGATCGGCGGGCTCGGCGGCCGCGCCGTCGACGCGCGCAAGGCCTTCACCAAGGGCCGCGTCGGTGTGATGTCGCGCTCGGGCGGAATGACGACGGAGATCTGCAACACGCTCTCCGCCGCGGGGCTCGGTCAGTCGACCGCGGTCTCGATCGGCGGCGACGCCATCATCGGCTCGAGCTACGCGGAATTGATGCCGCTCTTCGAGGCCGATCCCGAGACCGAGGCGATCGCGATCTACTCCGAGCCGGGCGGCCGCATGGAAGCGGACCTCGCGCGCTGGGTGACCGACCACAAGTCGCGCCTGCCGGTGGTCGCGTTCATGGCCGGTCGCTTCATGGACGCGATGCCGGGCATGCGCTTCGGTCACGCCGGCACGATCGTCGAGGGCAAGGCCGACACCACCGCGGAGAAGATCGAGCGCATGAACGCGGCGGGTATCGCGGTGGCGGAGCGCATCGAGGACATCCCCGCGCTCGTGAAGCAGAAGCTCGGGAGGTGAGTCGCATGGCACTCTTCATCGCGGTCGATGTCGCACCGGAGCTCGCGCGCGACGCGGCCTCGGCCAAGAAGCTCGCGGAAGTGTGTCCGGTCGACATCTTCAAGGTCGGCGCGGCGGGTGCGCTCGAAGTGGTCGAGAAGAACCTCGACGAGTGCACGCTCTGCGAGCTGTGCCTGGCGGTGGGCAAGCCCGGCCAGGTGAGCGTGCGCAAGCTCTACGACGACGGCGCGCGCCTCGAACGCCGCGCCTGAGCGCTCAATCCCGTTTCAGCTCCGCGACACCGAGGGGTGTCGATACCGCTAGGTCCCAGAACTCGATTCGCAGGCTCGACGGCGTCGCGACCAGCACCGCGTAGCCGTAGCCGGAGCGCTCGCGATCGTCGCCGTCCCCGGCTGCGAACAAAAGCTCGTGCTCGACCGCCGGCAGCGCGTCGCGCAGGCCCACGAGCCGCGCCAGCCGGTTCGCCCACAGCAAGTCGAGTCCGTACCGCTTCACGCGCGAGTGCTTGGCGCCCGAGCCCGACACAACCTGCCAGCGCGCGCCAGGATGCTCGAGCTCGATGAGCTGCAAGCTGTGGTCGTGACCGGAGAGGACGACGTCGACCGGCGCATCCTCGAGCGCGGCGTAGATGCCGCGCCGAAAGCGGCGGTTGCGCCATTCGTAGACCTGCTGCGCGCCGCTCTCGGTGGCCCACTCGATCGGCTGCAGGATCGGCGCGAAGAGGGTGCTCGTCAGCGGATACAGATCCTTGTGCAGCGCAGCCAAGGGCTCTGCGCCATTGTGCAGGCCATAGCTCTCGAGCGGGTGGTGCATGGCCAGCACGAGCCACGCTTCCGGCCGCTCTTGCCGGAGTCTTGCAAGTTCCGCGTGGAGCGAGTCGTTCGTGCGCGCGCGGAAGTCCGCGTCGAAGAGCGTCTCATGGGAGTCGAGCATCACCACGACGAGGCTGCCGAGGTCGAGCACCTCGATCGGGTTCGTATCGTCGATCTTGCAGCCGCGCGCGACGTAGCGCCAGCCCGGCGCACGCGCGGGGATTTTCGCGCAGGCGTTCTCGGTCGAGAGAGGGTCGCCGTAGTGATCGTGGTTTCCCGCCAGCGCCACCACGGGATGACCCGCGAGCTTGCGTGCGTACGGACCCAGAATTGCGTCGAGCTGCGCATCGACGGAGCGCTGCTTCTTGCAGCCGGCCTGCGAGACGCGCTTGTCGGCGGAGCGGCAGAAGCCGAGCAGCCCATCGCGGTAGAAGATGTCGCCGAGCACCAGGATCGGCGCGGCGTCCGCACCCTCGAGTCTTCGGGCCATCGACGCGTGCAGGCGCGGATCGCGGCCGTGCGGCTCGCCGATGTCGCCGATCGCGAGCAGCGTCACCAGATCGTGTCGCGCGTCGCGCGTCACGACGGATTCGTCGCGGTAGACGGCGTCGAGCGACGGCGAAAACGTCGCGCAGCCCGCCAGCGCGAGCAGAAAAACGGGCGCGAGCGTGCCGAGCGCCAGGCACTCGAGTCTCAGGACAGCATCTCCTGCGCGACGCGTCCCACGTTCTCGGCGCTGAAGCCGAATTCCTTCGCGAGCGCCTGGTAGGGAGCCGAGGCACCAAAACCCGTCATGCCGATGAAGCGGTCGCCCGCGCGCAACAAGCTGCCGACGCCGAGCGCCACGCCCGCCTCGACGACCAGGCGCGGCGCCGCCGAGCACAGCACCGACTCCTGGTACGCCGCATCCTGCGCCGCGAAGCGTTCGAGACACGGCAGCGACACCGCGCGAACCCGCTTGCCGTCCGCTGCGAGCGCGGTTGCGGCCGCGAGCGCGATCGAGAGCTCCGAGCCGGAGGCCGCGATCACGAGCTCCGGCGGCGCCGCACCCGTTTCGCGCAGCACGACGTAGCCGCCGCGCGCCGCCGCCTCCTCGACGCCGTCGTGTTCGAGCACCGGCAGGTTCTGGCGCGAGAGCAGCAGCGCGGTCGGTCCGTCCGTCCGGCGCAGCGCCGACTCCCACGCCACGGCCGTCTCGCGCGCGTCGGCCGGCCGCCACACGTCCAGGTTGGGGATCGCGCGCAGCGCGGCGAGCTGCTCCACGGGTTGGTGCGTCGGTCCGTCCTCGCCGACGAAGATCGAGTCGTGCGTGAACACGAACGCGACGGGCTGCGACATCAGCGCCGCCAGTCGAACCGCCGGCCGCATGTAGTCACTGAAGACCAGGAACGTCGCGACGTAGGGGCGGATGCCGCCATGCAGCGCGAGCCCGTTCGCGATCGCGCCCATGCCGTGCTCGCGCACGCCGAAGTGCAGATTGCGCCCCACGAACTTGCCGCGCGCGATCGAGGCTTCGCCGGCGATCAGCGTGTTGTTCGAGCCGGCCAGATCGGCGGAGCCGCCGATCAGCGACGGTACGGCCTTCGCCAGCGCGTTGATCACCTTGCCCGACGCCACGCGCGTGGCCATCGGCTTCTCGCCGCGCATGCGCGGCAGGAGCCGCGCGAAATCGGCCGGCAGCTCGCGCTCCACCATCGCGCGCCAGAGCGCTGCGAGTCCGGGATCGGCCAGCACGCGCTCGCGCCGCTCCTCCCATTCCACACGCGTGCGCGCGCCGCGCGCGGCGTTGGCGCGGAACACCTCACGCGCCTGGTCGGGAACCTCGAACGGCGCGCGCGTCCAGCCGAGCGTGGCACGCGTTTGATCGGTGAACTCGGCGTCCTTGAACGAGCCGTGTGCCTCCGCGGTGTCGGCGGCGGGTGAGCCGAAGCCGATGTGCGTGCGGCAGATGATCAGGTGCGGCCGATCCTCGTCCTTGTGTGCGCGCGCGATCGCGGCGCGCACAGCGTCCGCCGAGTGACCGTCGGCGCGCTGCACTTCCCAGCCGTAGGACTCGAAGCGGCGCGCGACGTCCTCCGAGAACGCGAGCGAGGTGGGGCCCTCGATCGTGATCGAGTTGTCGTCGTACAGCACGATCAGCTTGCCCAGACCGAGGTGACCGGCGAGCGAGCAGGCCTCGTGCGAGACGCCCTCCATCAGATCGCCGTCGCTCGCGAGCGCGTAGGTGCGGTGGTCGACGAGCTCCGCGCCGAAGCGCGCGGCCAGGATTCGCTCCGCCAGCGCCAGGCCCACCGCGTTGCCGAGTCCCTGACCGAGCGGCCCGGTGGTGGTCTCGACGCCGGGTGTCTCGCCGAACTCCGGGTGACCGGGCGTGCGCGAGTGTAGCTGCCGGAAGCGCCGGATCTCGTCGATCGGCAGCGCGTAGCCGGAGAGGTGCAAGAGCGAGTAGAGCAGCATCGAGCCGTGACCGGCCGAGAGCACGAAGCGGTCGCGGTCGAACCAGTCGGGTCGCGCGGGATCGTGCTTCAGGACCTCGGAGTACAAGAGCACGCCGATCTCGGCGCAGCCGAGCGGCAGCCCGACGTGCCCGATGCCGGCCTGCCGAACCGCGTCGACCGTCAGCACGCGCACCGTCGTGGCCGCGAGCGCGGCGCTCTCCGGCGACGGTGCCTGCGATGGGGAGGAATTGCTCACTGCGCTCTCCTCTAGCCGGTCGGATTCGAGAATTCCGTGGTGCGCGCGGGCGCCTTGGCGTGGTTTAGCGTCTCGCCGGGGTCGACGGCAAGCGCCGCGCTCAATTCTCGCCAGGCGACGTCCGATCGCCAAAGGTGTGAAGCCCTGGCAGCGGATCGTCGGAGCCCGTCCAGGCGGGATCGGCGGCTCGCCTCCGGGCCTGCCACCGGATCCCGACGGCGACTCGCGCGGCGCGTTCGACGATCTGCGCGCGTCGCTCGAGGCGCAGCTCGTGCGCGAGCCCGGCTCGCCCTTGCTCGCGCGCACGTCGCTCGAGCTCTTGCTCGGCGTTTTCGCGACGCGGGCGCAGCAGAGCCGCGGCGCGCTCGGGCTGGTCGCGTTCGAGCTCGAGGGCTGGAAGCTCGCGCACGAACGCGCGGGCGAAGCGGATTTCGCGCGCGCGTTCGTGGAGCTCGGCCAGGAGCTGCGCCGCCGGCTGCGCTCGAGCGACGAGCTCGGGCGGCTCGGAGAAGCGCAGATCGCCGCGGTCCTGCCCGGCTGCGATGAAGAGTCGCTGGACAGCGTCGCGCATCGCCTGCGCGGGGTGCTCGAGGCGCGCGAGCTCTTGCTCGGCGGCGAGGTCTTCCGGCCCTCGATCACCACGGCCTGGCTCGCCGCGCCAGCCGGCTCGGTGGCCGCAACGGCGCAGCGCTTGCTCGAGGATCTCGCGATCGCACTCGAGCGGGCGCGCGCAGCCGCCCCGAGCTGAGCCGCCACACCGCGCGTGCTGCTAGTCTTCGGCCCGTGCCGACGACGGACTGGCTGACGCTGCTGCGCGAGATCGCCGATCGCTCCGACGAGATCGCGATGCGGCTCTTTCGCCGCGTCGATCTACGCGTCGAGACGAAGCCCGACCGCAGCTTCGTGACCGAGGCGGACCGCGAGGTCGAGAGCGCCGCGCGCAAGCTCGTGGCCGAGCGCCGGTCCGAGCTCGGCGTGTATGGCGAGGAGCAGGGCGAGCAGACCGGCAGCTCGGGCGCGCGCCTGATCATCGACCCGATCGACTCCACCGCGAACTTCGTGCGCGGCATTCCGGTCTTCGCGACGCTGCTCGCGATCGAGGTCGAAAAAGAAGTGGTCGCGGGTCTGGTGAGCGCGCCCGCGCTCGGTACGCGCTGGCACGCGTCGCGCGGGCAGGGCGCCTGGCAGGGCGAGCGACGCTTGCGTGTGTCGGGTGTGCGCGAGCTCGCGAACGCTCAGCTCTTCCACGGCAGCCTCGGCGGCTTCGAGGGCGGCCGCACGCCTCCCGGGCTGCAGAAGCTCACGCTGGCCACCCACCGGCAGCGCGGTTTCGGCGACTTCTGGCAGCACTGCCTGGTGGCCGCGGGCTCGGGCGAGATCGCCTTCGACCCGATCGTCGCGCCGTGGGACATCGCGGCGCTACAGGTGATCGTCGAGGAGGCGGGCGGGCGCGCGACCACGCTCGCCGGCGAGCGCTCGATCTACGCAGGCAGCCTGGTCTCGTCGAACGGGCTTCTGCACGACGAGGCGCTAGCGCTGCTTTCGGCTTGAGACGAGCACCGCGCGCTCGATCTCGCTCCACGCGCGCCGGAAGCCCGTCGAGTCGCACACCGCGTAGCGCTCAGGCCGCGACGACGTGACCACGGCGAAGCAGATCTCGGCCTCGTCGAAGGAGAGGATGTGGGCGACCAGCACCTCGCCGTCCGACGCGTGCAGGCGCACGGGCTGACCGGTCTCGTGCGCGCGCGCGATGGTGGTCGAAGGCATGCGCTGTTCCTCGTGTCCGAGGGTAGCGTGAGATCGCACCGCGATCCGATACCCTGCCGGCCGATGAGTCGAACCGTCGCGTCGCTCGCGATTCTGGCCACCGTGTTCGCGCTCGCGCCCCTCGCGCGTGCCTTCGAGGTTCCAGCCGAGGGATCCTGCGCAGCGCGCGCGATCCAGTGGACGCCGGACACGGGCCCCGGCGCGCAGGACGTGGTGCCACCGGCGTGGCGTCCCGGAGAGCGGGTCGCGTTCGACTCGTTCGAGCGGCTGCGCGGCTGGTTGCCCGAAGAAGTCTGGGAGCGCCGCGACCTGTTCTTCTTCGAGGGCATGCTGCTCGAGGTCGGCCCCTGCTACCGGCGCTATCCCGCACCGGCCTTCTTCGCCGACGCAACGCTCGCGAACGCCGGCAAGGCGACGGTCGATGCTGCGGGAAACCTGTCGGGCTACGCCGGCATGGGCCTGCCGTTCGCGCCCGAGAGCATCGCAGACGACGCTCCCGACGCGGGGCTTCGCTGGGCGTGGAACTACCGCTACCGCTACCAGGGATCGGGCTTTCGCGGCGCGTTCCGCATCACCGAGTTGACGCGCGGCGGGCGCGGCGTGATGAGCTTTCTGGGCGAGCTGTTCTTCGTGCCACTGCACGGTGTACCCGGAGGCCCGGGCGAGGGACGCGACGATCGCTTCGTCGCGGGCGGTTCGTTCTCGGCGCCCGACAGCGCGCGCGGGCTGGCGTGGCGGCAGTTCCAGAAGACCGCGGCCGAGAGCGACTACCTCGCCACCGACGACGTGTTCGTGTATCTGCCGGGCCAGCGCAAGGTGCGGCGCGCGCCGCCGCAGCAGGGCGAGGGTGTGTACCTGCCGAGCTACACGCGCGGGCGCTCCGTCGACAACACGGGCATGACGCTCTCCGACCAGATGAGCGACGTCGGCAATCCCGCGATCAGCGCGGCCGAGCCGATCCGGCGCGGCTTCGTCGGCCTGGTGATCCGCCCCAACGCGTACGCCTGGACGTTCGACGGCGTGCGCGACGTCCTGGCGCCCGCGAACGGCAAGGCGCGCGGCTACCCGAGCGACGACGCGCGCAACTACGGACCGAGCGGTCTCTCGCTGGCCTCCGATCGCTGGGAGCTGCGCCGCGCCGTCGTCCTGCGCGGAGTGCGCAAGGATCTCGAGGGCAGCGTGAAGAGCGTTTCGCTCTGGATCGACGGACTCACGCAGCAGCCGCTGTACTGGATCTCGAGTCGCGGCAACGGCGCGGTCTACGAGGTCGGCATCTTCACGTCGCGCTTCAGCGCCGACGACCTGATCGACCCGAAGTGGGCGGGCAGCGGCTCGGGCTTCGGCGTGATGCTGCCGGTCGCACAGAGCTTCGCCGTCGCCGGGCAGGGTGGTGGCTGGCTGCGCGAGTCCTACGCCTTGCGCACCGACCCACCCGACGCCGATGCGGTCAAGGACTACCTCTCGACCCAAGGCATGCAGCGCAAGGGAAGGTAGCCGCCCGATCGCTCGCTCGGACCGCAAGCAAGCTACGCGAGCGCGCAGCGAGGCGAAGCCGAGCGAAGTGCGGGTGGCGCGCGGCCGCCCGCGCGCCGGGACCCGCTAAGACAAACAGGCGAACAGCTCCTCGAACGCCTTCATCTGGTTGCCGGCCGCGGAAGAGGGCACCAGGATCGGCGTGCGGATGCCGGCGTCGTACCAGGCCTCGAGTCCCTCGCGCACGCGCGCGGCCGGGCCATAGAGCGTGACGTCGGACAGCCACCTGTCGCTCATCAGCGACGGAACGCGCTCGAAGTCCTTGGCGACGACGGCCGCCTCGATCGCGTCCATCTCGTCCACGTAGCCGGCTTCGCGCCAGTAGTTGCGGTAGTTCGGCATCGAGACGTAGCCGATCAGCGTGCGGCGGTTTGTCGCGGCCGCCGCCGCGATATCGTCGGAGATGCAGGTCGGGATCATGTTTCCGATGAAGAACGCCGGGTCGTTCGCACGCGCGGGGGGCAGCGCCGAGAGTGACTCGCGCATGTGCGAGCGAGCGCCGTTCGCGAACACCATTCCCTGCGCGATTTCGCCCGCGAGTGCGATCATGCGCTTGCGCAGCGTCGCGAGCACGATTGGCGGCTGCTCGCCCGCACGCGTGTTCGCGTGCAGCGAGGCGACGAACGCGCGGATGTCGCCGAGCGGCGGTCCCGCCTTCACGCCCAGGCGCTCGAGCGCGGGACCGTGCGACACCCCCACGCCGAAGCGGAAGCGGCCGCCGGACAGTTCGTGGATCAGCGACGCGCTCTGCGCGTAGTCCGCGCTGTGGCGCATGTAGATGTTCGCGATCGCGGTGCCGAACGGGATTCGCTCGGTCGCGAAGGCCAGCGCCTCGCACAGTCCGAGGCCGTCGCCGAAGCTCGGGCAGTAGATGCCGGCGAAGCCGCGGCGCTCGATTTCGCGGGCCAGGTCGAGCGTGGCGCGCCGCCGACCGGGAACCGCCGCGAGGCTGAGGGCGGGAAGTGCGACCGAAGACATGCGGATCCTCCTGGGCGCAGTCTACGCGCTCGGCGAAGGCGGCGTCGACGCCGCTCGGGAATTCCAGAGAAAGGTCAAGGAATTTCGGCCAGTTCGATGGTCTGGTTGCGCGATTTCGCAGGCTTCGCAGGGCTACTCGGGGGAAGCAGGCTTCTACAAAAGGGGTGCTCTTCCACCGCTGAACTTTGGAACTTTTTTGGAAACGGTGCGGTACATCACAGCGAGAGCCGGAAGTTTTCCTTTCACGACGGATTCCTTTTCCTATAGAATCCGCGCCTGTCCTGGGTCTGTTGGGTTTCTTTTGCCGGTTGCTGTGGAGTGTCCCACGACCCGGCGATCACTGCATCACTCACCCCCCCGAAAGCTAGAACGCGCTGGCATCGCTCTTGCGAGCTTGGAGCGCGACGGAAGGGCGGCTGAAGCAGGTCGCCGGTCGCGTTTCGGGACGAGCGGGAGTTGTTGGATGCGGGTCGGGATTCTCGGTGGCGGTATTGCAGGCCTTGCGTGTGCGCACTACCTGGCGAAGGCCGGACACACGCCGGTCGTTCTCGAGTCCTCTGCCTGGCTCGGACAGCTCGGCGCTCCGATCGAGCACGAGGGATTGCGCCTCGACGGCACGTCGCTCGCGATCCGCAACGGTGACACCGCCCTGTGTGGATTGCTCGGCGAGCTCGGTGGTCTCGGCCGGATCTCCTGGCGTGAGACGCGCTCGTCGGTAGCGCTCGGCGGAACTCACTATCCGGTGACTGCAGCGCGTGATCTCTTGCGCCTGCTCGGGCTCGGCAACACGAGCCGCGTGCGCGCTGCGCTCGGCCTGGCGTACGCGACGCAGCTCAAGCGCTACGCGCTGCACCTCGATTCGGTTCCCGCTTCGGACTGGCTGCCGCGCGTATTCGGCCGGCCGGTGTACGAGGCGTGGTGGCGTCCGCTGCTCGAGAGCCGCTTCGGTGAGTACGTGGACGAGGTTCCCGCCTATTGGGCGTGGCGCCAGCTCAACGCCTACCAGACCGGCCGGCGCGAGGTTTTCGGCTATCTGCGCGGCGGAGCCCCCTGGCTCGCCGAGCGCCTGCGCCGATCGGTCGAGACGCGCGGTGGCGAAGTGCGGCTTCACGCCCGCGTGACCGCGGTCGAGACCGGCGGCACGCACGCGACGGTCGAACTCGACGGGCAGGAGGAGCGCTTCGACGATGTGATCTCGACGCTCGCGCCGGGCGATCTTGCGAAGCTCGCGCGTGCGCGACTGGCGCACGAGCTGCCGAATCTGGACGTGCCGTACCAGGGACGCGTGACGGCGCTGCTCGTGTCGCGCCGCAAGCTCGGCGACTACTACCAGACCGCGCTGGTCGGCAACGCCCTGATGTTCCAGAACGTGATCGAGGCGACCAAGGTCGTCTCGAACGAATCCTTCGACGGCCGCCACCTGATCTACGTGCGCGGCGACTGCGGGCCTCACACCGACACGTTCAAGCTCCCGGACGACGTGGTGAAGAAGGCTGCGCTCGAGACGATCGCGCGCTGGTTCCCGAGCTTCGACACCAGCGCGATCGAAGCGGTGCACGTCTCGCGTGACTCGCACGCCGAGCCGATCACGCTGCTCGGCCAGCTCTCGCGCCGCCTGCCGACGCGCATCGGGGATTCGCGCGTGCTGCTCTGCACGTCGGCTCAGGCGTATCCGCGCCGTGTCGGCTGGGACGCGGACGTGACGCTCGCGCGCGAAACCGCCGCCGCCGTCTGACCGGCTCCGCCTGATCGGCGCCAGGCGCCGTCGTACCGAATCGATTCCACTGCGAGGAGGCCTCGATGCCTGCCGTTCTGGTGAAGTCCATTTCGCTCGTGGGTGTCGGGCGAGCCGCGCGCGACTGGCTCGAGCTGCTGTCGGAGTATCCGGAAATCTCCTTGGTCGCGGCCGTCGATCCCGACCCCGAGCGGCTGCGCGGCGTGCGCGCGCGCGGCTTCGCGAGCGTGGCCGCGATGCTCGACGCGGGCTGCGTACCGCGCGTCGCAATTCTGTGTACTCCGCCGTCCCTCCACCTGGAGCTGGCCGAGCCGCTCTTGCGTGCGGGCGTCGACCTCCTGGTCGAGCCACCGCTCGCGACCACGCCCGCCGACGCGGACCGGATCGCGGAAATCTCCGAGCGCTCCGACCGCTGCGCGGTCACCAGCACGCGGCTGCGCACCGCCTCGGCCGTGGCTTCAGCGCGGCTCCGGATCGCGGCGGGCGCGATCGGCCGGCTGTGCGCGGTCGAGGTGTCGCTGGGACGGAAGTTCGACGCGCGCGAGGGTTGGCGCGGCGATCCGGCGCTCTCGGGCGGCGGCGTCTGGATGGAGCTCGGCCCGGACGCGCTCGACGCCGTCGAGGCCTTCGCGGGGCCGGTCCGCCGCATCCGCGTGCTCGACGCCGCCAGCCGGCAGGCTGCGGACGTGGAGGACGAGATCCGCGTCGAGACCGCCCACGACGGCGGAGTGGTGGGCGTGCTGCGCGTGACCTGGAACGAGCACTCGGACCGGCCGATCGCGCGCTGCATCGGCGACCGCGGCGAGATCGTGCTCGGCAGCGCGCAGGCGATCCTGCGCAGCGAGGACGGACGCGAGGAGATCATCGCGGCGGCGCTCGATTCGAGCGCCACGCTGGCCGCGGTGCTGAACGACTTCCTGCGCGAGTGCCGCGGGAAGGAGCGGAGGGTCGACTCGGGCGCGCAGACGCTGGCGTGGATTCACGCGGCGTATCGCAGTGTCAGCAGTCACCGCTGGGAGCTGGCGTAGGCCGAGTGCCGGACCCGATCCCGGAGCTCGGACGCGGGTCGGCGGTTCTGCGCTTCCTCGGGGGTCCCCTCGCGGAGGTGCGAGGAGTTGGCGCCGCGGCGGTCAGTGAGGGTCCGGCAAGCGAAGCGCGCAGCGATGCGAAGCCGAGCGTAGTGGGGTGGCGCGCGGCCGTCCGCGCGCCGGGACCCCAAAGTCACGGCCGTTGGATGAGCTCGATCTTGTAGCCGTCGGGGTCTTCGACGAAGGCGATCACGGTGGTGCCGTGCTGCATGGGTCCGGGCTCGCGCGTGACTTTGACGCCGTCGTCGCGCATGCGGGCGCAGGTCGCGTAGATGTCGTCGACGCCGAGGGCGACGTGGCCGTAGCCCGTGCCGATCTCGTAGCGGGCGGTGTCCCAGTTGTATGTCAGCTCGAGCACGGCGGTCTCGGACTCGTCGCCGTAGCCGACGAACGCGAGCGTGAAGCGGCCGCCGGGGAAGTCGTGCTTGCGCAGCAGCTTCATACCCAGCGGACCGGTGTAGAAGGCGAGAGAGCGCTCGAGATCTCCGACGCGCAGCATCGTGTGCAGCATCCTCATGCGTGTCCCTCCTCGCGCCGCGGGCGCGACGCGATGATGCGGTCGAGCTCTTCTCGAAGCCGCACCAGCACCTCGTCGTAACCGAACGCGCCGAGCTTCTCGCCGCCGCGCTTCAGGTTGACGGCGCGCGGCCCGCACCACAGGCCGAGATCCGCGTCGTCGGTCTCGCCGGGTCCGTTCACGCGGCAGCCCATCACCGCGATCGTGACGTCGTGGTCGACTGCGTAGGCGGTGAGATCGCGCACTTTCTCGGCGAGCTCGACGAACGCCTCGTTCTCGACGCGCGAGCAAGACGGACACGAGATGATGTTCAAGCCGGACAGCTCCGGCACCGAGCGGAATCGCCCTGCCGCGACGTCGGCCAGGATGCGCAGGCCCACCAAGACCTCTTCGTGCTTGCGGTCGTTCGGCAGCGTGAGCGAAACGCGCAGCGTGTCGCCGATTCCGCGCGCGAGCAGCTTCTCGAACGCGATCCTCGTCTTGATCTCGCCCATCGGCAGGAGTCCCGCCTCCGTGACACCGAGGTGCAGCGGTACGTCCGGCCGCTCGCTCGCGAAGCGCTCGTTCGCTTCGACCACCTTCGCGGGATCGGAGTCCTTGAGTGAGACCACGAAGTTCGTGAAGCCGAAACCGTCGAGCAGCGCGCAGTGTTCGACCGCGCACGCGACCATGGCGCCGATCGAGTCGCCCGGAAAGCGCTCGTCGTATTCGGGCGCGACCGAGCCGCAGTTCACGCCCACGCGCAGCGCGCAGCCCGCGCTGCCCGCCACGTCCGCGATCCACGCGACCTTGTCGCGGATGCTGCGCGCGCGCTCGTGGTGGTGCAGGTGGCCCGGGTTGTAGCGCAGCTTCGCGACCGACTTCGCGACCGCGCTCGCGAGCCGGTAGTGCTCCTGCAGGTCGACGACGAGTGGCACGGCGGTGCGCGCGTGGATCTCGGCCAGCGCGTCCGCGTCGGCCTTGCTGTCGACGGCCACGCGCACCAGCGCGGCGCCCGCGCCCGCGAGCGCCTCGGCCTGCGCCACGGTGGCCGCGATGTCCTGGGTGTGCGTCGCGCACATACTCTGCACCGAGATCGGCGCGCCGGCGCCGATCGCGACGCGCCCGGCGCGCACCGGGCGAGTGGGATTGCGGGGGGTCGCGAGGTTCACGGCCGAACCGTAGCACGGCCCCGCGCGCGGCCGCCGGGTGTTCGATTCATGACGCCCGCCGCCGGAATCGCGTCGCCGCGCGGCGCGCGAGTCGTCACCCGTGCACAGGTGGCGCGAGTGTCGCGGGCACGCGCCTTGCTTTTCCCGGCCGCGCGAAGCCATGAATCCGAACAACCCGAGAATCCTGCTGATCGGCGGCACCTATCGCACCGTCTGCGTGCTGGAGCGGTTGCTCGAGCGCGGCGATCGCGTGGTGGCGTTCATCGGCATCGAGGGCGGCGCGGAGCGGGATTTCTGCCCCGAGATCCTCGAGCTCTGCGATCGCGCGGGGATTCCCGCACGCAGCGGGCAGAAGCTCGGCGAGGAGATCGCGCGCTGGCTCGAGGATCGCATCCGACCCGATCTCGCGATCGCACTCGGCGGAATTGTGGACGTCCCGCTCTCGGTCGCGGGCAACTGCCGTTTCGGGCTGCTCGAAGTCGTCGATCGCTTCGCGAACCCGGCCTGCCCGGGCATCGTGTTGCGCCAGCGCGGGCAGGAAGTGCTGCGCCGCGAGCTGCCCGAAGTCGGGAGCGACGCGGGCTCAGGCGACGCCTTCCAGTGTATGATCGATTCGGTCGGCGACTGCCTCGAGACGTTCCTCGATCAGCTCGTGCCGTCGGACGCGAGTGTCGGTCGCGGGGTTTCGTTCGACAGCTCGCGCCAGGACGAGGACCGGCTCGCGCTTCTGCTCGCGAGTCCCGACCCCGGAGCCGAGACCGAAGCGCTCGAGCGCGAGGCCGCTTCCTATCTCGGGGCCGATCGCGTGCTGGCGCTGCGTTCGCCGGGCGAGGCATTTCTGGCGCTGACCGCCGGGCTCGGCCTGCGCAACGACGACGAAGTGATCGTGCCCGGCGTCGTCTCGGCTGCGGCGCTCGACGCGCTGCGCGCGTCGGGTCTGCGGCCGGTTTTCGCAGACGTGCATCCGGAACGACTCACGCTCAGTCCCGCCACTGCTGCGGCGGCGATCAGCTCGCGCACACGCGCGATCCTGGTCGCGCATCCGCTCGGACAAGCCGCCGAGCTCGACGCGCTGTACGGACTCGCCGAGGAGCGCGGACTCGAGCTGTTCGAGGACGGCTGCCAGAGTCTCGGCGCGACCTTCGCCGGCTCGCGGCTCGGACGCAGTCCGTGCGCGAGCGTGTTCCGACTTCCGCTCGGCGTGCACGCCCCCGGCTTCCAGGTCTGTCTGGTCGCGCTGCCGGAGGCGATCGCCAAGGAGCTCGCGCCCCGGCTCGCCGAGCAGCGCATCGGCGACGGTCTGAGCCGCCTCGCGCGCCGCGCTCTCGGCCACTGGGAGGATCGCGTCGCGGCGCGCCGCCGGATCGCCAGCGCCTACTCCGCGGAGCTCTCGCGCTACGACGCGTTCCGCGTGCCGCCCACGCCGGAGCGCGCGCTGCCGACCTACTCGGACTACCTGCTGCGGCTCACGCGCTTCGCGCGCACGTCGGCCGACGATCTCGCGAAGCTCCTGCTCGAGAGCGGGATCGAGACGCGGCGGCTGCACCTTCCGCTCGTCGAGCGCGAGCTCGCGAGCCTGCCCGCGACCGAGCACGCGCGAGCCACCGGCATCCTGCTGCCCGTCGACGAGAGCCTCACCGACTCCCAGCGCGACCGCGTCCTGGATGAAGTCTTCGGTTTCGCGATCGGCTGAAGCCTTCGGCTTTGCGGCGCAGCGATGCTAGACGGGCGAGCGAGGGCCGTCCCGAGCGAGCCCCCGCAAGCGCCGAAGGCGCGCGCAGTGAGCCGAAGGCGAACGAAGTTAAACCCGACTCAGCCAGCTCTCGTACTTGCGGTCGCGGCCGTGGACGGCGTCGAAGAAGGTCGCCTGGATGGTCTTGGTGATCGGGCCGCGTGAGCCGGCGCCGACCTGGCGATCGTCGACTTCGCGCACCGGCGTGAGCTCGGCCGCCGTGCCGGTCAGGAACACCTCGTCGGCGCAGTAGAGCTCGTCGCGCGTGAGCGCGGTCTCGAGCACCTCGATGCCCTTGTCGCGCGCGATGCGGATCACCGAGTCGCGCGTGATGCCCTCGAGCACGGACACGAGCGGCGGGGTCTTCAGCACGCCCCGGCGCACCACGAACAGGTTCTCGCCGCTGCACTCCGCGACCAGACCGTTGGTGTCGAGCATGATCGCCTCGTCGTAGCCCATGCGCGTGACCTCGCGCTTGGCGAGGATCGAGTTCACGTAGTCGCCGCAGGTCTTCGACTTGGTCATCGACACGTTCGGGTGGTGGCGCGTGTACGACGAGACCTTCCCGCGGATGCCGCGCTCGAGGCCCTCTTCGCCCAGGTAGGCACCCCACGGCCAGACGATGATCGCGAGCTGCGGCGGGTTGTCCTTGGGAAGCAGCCCCATCGCCCCGGCGCCCAGGTAGACGAGCGGTCGGATGTAGCCCTCGGCCATGCGGTTGGCGCGCAGCGTGTCGAGGATCGCGGCCTCGACCTGCTCGCGCGTGTAGGGCATGTCGATCTCGACGATCTTCGCGGAGAGCGCGAGCCGCTCGACGTGCTCCTTCAGGCGGAAGACGCTGCTTCGGCCGTCGTCGGCGCGATAGCAGCGGATGCCCTCGAAGACTCCGAGTCCGTAGTGCAGCGTGTGGGTGAGGATGTGGACGTTGGCGTCGTCCCAGGCGATCAGCTTGCCGTTGTGCCAGACGCGCTCGGTCTTCTCGACACCCACTACTTCTTCTTCCTTCCGAAGAGCCTGCCCGCAATCGTGTCGTCGCCCTTGGCGCGACGCAACTGCATCAAGCGGACTTCGCGCAACGCCTCGACGTGGTCCGGGCGCACCTCGATCACCTTGCGGAACATTTTCTCCGCTTCGGCCGCATCTCCGCAAGCCTTCCGGATCTGGCCCATGTAGAACCAGCCGCTCGGGGCCTGTGGCGAGAGCGCGATGCCCTTCTTCAGGTGGGTCATGGCGGCTTCGGCGTCGCCACCGCCCTGGTCCTGCTGCTTCAGGAACATCACCCAGCCGCGCATCGAGTGGAACTCACCCTCATCGGGATCGAGCTCCAGCGCCCAGCGCAGGGACTCGAGCGCGACGTCCCAATCCTTGCGCCGCATGGCTTCCTCGGCGCGCCGGAACTGTTGCTCGGCGGTGAGGATCTTGCTCACGGCCTGGCGATCCGCAGCGGCGCCGCGCGTCTGGCGCAGCTGCGCGGTGTAGCCCGCGCGCGTGTCGGGACTGCCGAGCACGTCGTTCGCCTCCGAGATGCGCGCGAAGACCCTCGCCGCCAGCTCGCCGAGCCCCGGAGCACGTCGGCCGACCTTGTCGGGGTGGAAGACCTTCGCGAGCGCCATGAAGGCCTGCCGCACGTCCTCGTCGCGCGCGTCGGTCTCGAGGCCCAGAACCTGGTAGTGCGTCGCGCCCTCGAACGAAGCCAGCCTGCTGCGGAGCTTCGCCTCGAGCTCGGCCACGGCCGCGGCGGGGCCTACACCGGGAAGCGACGTCTGCGTGTCGTCCTTGTCGACTCGCAGGTCGACGGCGCCGATCAGCCACAGCGCGTACAGCGTGCTCGCGTGGGGGTTCATCAGGTGCCGCACCTTCTGCGGCTTGCCGACCGCCTGCCACAGGCCGGCGACGGCGTCGGTGTTCTCGCCATCCTCGAGGTGCAGGCTCTCCTGGGACACCTCGCACGACTGGTAGAGCTCGAGACGCTTGGCGACGACCGTGTCGTTCACGCGCGGCGCGCCGCGCAGGATGGTCTGGCGCGGCGTCCAGCCCGTGAGCTCGGAGGTGAGCGACATCGCGCGCACACCAGCCTGCGTCCACGCGCGGCCCTCGGTCCAGCTGAATACGTCGAGGAGCTTGTCGGCCGCCTGGCTCGTGAGCGCTTCGCGCAGGTCGGCCTCGGTGAGCGCGCCCATCTGGATCAGGATCTCGCCCTGGCGCTTGCCCGTCGCCTTCGAGCGGCGATGCGCTTCCTCGAACGTCCGCTCGTCGATACGGCCCGACTCGATCAAGCGCCGGCCGAGCGATTCGCGCGCCAGGTTCGAGCGCACCGCGAACGGCATGCCCGCGTCGAGCACGACGACCTTCTGCCGCTTGCCCTGCTCGAAGTGCACGGCGCCCGTCGACTTGATCTGCATCGCGCTCCAGAGCACTTCAGCGGCGGGCGTCGACGCGAGGTCGAGCGCGTCGACTGCGACCTTGCTCTCGGCGGGAACGGGCCGGCCGATCAAGCGCGAGACGCGGTCGAGCAGCACGGACATCTCGAACGGCTTCTCGAGAAATCCGCGCGCGCCCGCGGCGACCACACTTTTGGCGGGATCGGCGCCGCGGAACACACCGCTCATTGCGATGATCGGGATCTTTCGGGTGGCCTCGGCCGCGGCGAGCGTCGAGATCACGCTCTGACCGTCCTTCCTCGGCAGCAAGAGATCGATCAGGATCAGATCGGGTGCGGCCTTGCCGACGGCCTCGAGCGCAGCGATTCCGTCGTGCACCTGGCGGCAGCCGTAGCCGGCGCGTTCGAGCGCTTGCCCGAGAGATCGAGCCAGTGCTCGATTATCTTCGACGATCAGCACTTCCAAAGGCGATCTGCTCCCCGCTGGACGGGATCGGGTCCATCCGAGTCATCGGCCTTCGGACTCGCGCCGTTGAGCCGCGAGGGCCGGTCCGTAGGGGGGGCGCAGAACGCCGCGCTCTGTCACGATCGCGGTCACGAGTGTGGCGGGCGTCACATCGAAGGCCGGGTGCAGCGCGGTCACGCCGGCGGCCGCGATCGACACTCCGGCGAACCGAGTGACTTCGTCGGAGCTGCGCTGCTCGATCGGGATCTCCTTCCCGGTCGGCGTTTCGAGGTCCAGGGTCGACACCGGCGCCGCGACGTAGAACGGCAGACCGTGCGCGTGCGCCAGCACCGCCAGCGTGTAGGTGCCGATCTTGTTCGCGACGTCGCCGTTGGCCGCGATGCGATCCGCGCCGACCACCACGGCGTCGATCTCGCCGCGCGCCATGAGCGCGCCGCCCATGCCGTCGGTCACG
This sequence comes from Deltaproteobacteria bacterium, assembly GCA_031396695.1. GTDB lineage: Bacteria > Myxococcota_A > UBA9160 > SZUA-336 > SZUA-336 > VGRW01. Next base: position 47,659 of record JANNLG010000013.1, on the reverse strand, counting down.
AGCGTCACTGGGATGCCGTCGCGTGCGAGCTCCCAAGTCGTGAGTCGCGCGCCTTGCAGGAACGGACGCGTCTCCTGCGCCAGCACGTGCGAGAGGCGTCCGCTGCGCGAAGCGCTGCGGATCACGCCCAGCGCGGTGCCGTAGCCGGCGGTGGCGAGCGCGCCCGCGTTGCAGTGCGTGAGCACGCGCGCGTTCAGCGGCAGGAGCGGCGCGCCGGCGTCGCCGATCGCGCGACAGCTCGCAACGTCGTCGTCGTGGATTCGCTGCGCGAGCGCGCGCGCGTGGGCACGCACGTCGTCGGCCGTCGCGCCGGCCTCGATCCGCGCGCCGACTTCGCGCGCCATGCGCTCGAGCGCCCACGCCAGGTTCACCGCCGTGGGGCGCGTGCGCACGAGCCGCGACACCGCCCGCTCGAGCGCGCTCGCAAGACCCGCGTCGGGCGCGTGCGCGAGCGCGACCGCGATCGCCATCGCGGCCGTGACGCCGATCGCGGGTGCTCCGCGCACGGCCAGCGTCTCGATCGCGCGCGCGATCTCTTCGACTTCCGTGAGCCGGAGGTAGCGCTCGTCGCCGGGCAGAAGCCGCTGATCGAGCAGCTCGACCGCGTCGCCCGAGAGGCGAACGGTGAAGAACGACGAGTCGGCTATTTCTTCTTCCCGCCCAAGATGTTGCCCAGGATTCCCTCGACGGCTTCGGCGGCGCCCGGCCCGAGGGCCTTGTCGATCTTCTCGCGCGTCTTGTCGTTTCCACCGTAGGCGAGCGCGAGCGCGGCGAGCGTCTTCTGATCGATCTCGACCCGCGGCGCGTCGAGCGTGCCGGTGATGTGCGCGATCGGAATCACGCGCTCGCGCGCGCGCTTGTCGCCGGCGAGGTCGGCGTCGGCCTGCTTGCTGAGCACCACGCGCCCGGCCAGATCGAGGCTGCGGTCGCTCATTCCGACCGAGCCGTGCAGGAACGCGGTCGCGTCCTGATAGGCGAGCTCGAGGTTCTCGGTCGAGACACGGCCGTCCGCGATCTTGTAGTCGGCGGTGAGTCGCTCGAAGCGTTCGTCGTCGTAGCGCGAGAGATCCTTGCCGCTCGCCGCCGCGGCGACACCGGGCAGTGCCGAGAGCGAACCCATCAGCGACTTCACGAGCGAGAAGCCCTGGATGCGGCCGGGCTGGATGTCGATCCGGCCCGTGCCCGCGAGCGCGTTCAGGTCGGGAGTCGGCGCCGTGAGCTGACCCGCGGAGTTGAGCGTGCCGTCGACCTCGCCGCGCCCCGAGAGCGCAGCGATCAGTGCCCCGAGCTGACTGTTCGCGGTGTCGTAACTCGCGGCGATCGCGCCCGACTCGAGGTCGTAGGTCGCATTGATCGCGATCGTCTGCTCGCCGACGACGGCGGAGCCGTTCTCGAGCGCGATCTGCTGGCCCTTTCCGCGCAGCGGTCCCGAGACGCGGATCGGCCCGTGCTCGAGTTTGGTCTCGACGTTGTCGAGCGCCGCGTTGCCGGTCACGCGCAGCGGATCGATCTGCACGTCGAGCGCCTCGACGTGCAGGCGTCCCGACAGCGAGGGCCGGTCGGGAGGCAGCAACTCGCGCAGCGACGCGAGATCGATCGCCGAGCGCCGCACGTGCACCAGGATCGGACGCCGCTCCAGCTCGAGGCCGAGCGGAATTACGTTCGTGCCGATCTTCACTAGCGCTTCGCGCACGGCCGACAGATTCGGTTCGCGCCCGAGCGTGCCCGTGACCGAGAGAGGCGTGCGCTTGGGCTTCGCGAAAAGCCCAGTCTTCTCCACGCGCGTGTCACTCAGATCGACCGAGTAACTCTCGCCGAGCACCGCGTGCGCGCGCGCGGGGCCGGAGACGACCAGGTCCCCGGATCGCACGAGCAAGTCGGGCACGTCGATGTTCGCCGTCGCCGCGCGAAGCTCCGCGCCCGCAAGCTCGATCTCGAACTCGCCTCGCGCCCGTCCGGAGATCTCCTGCGAGAGCGCGAAGCGTTTGCCGAGCGGCGCGAGATCCGCGAAGAACTCGCCCTGCGCCGCGACCTCGGGCGCGGGCCCGGTGAGCTCCGCCAGCTTCAGCTCGGTATTGCGCAGCTCGCCGATCCCCGGCAGATCGAGCGCGACGCGAAACGAGCCCGTGCCGTCGAGCGAGAGCCGTCCCGAGATGCTCGCGTTCTCGATCAACCACGGGCCGAACTCGACGCGCGCGCCGTCGACGGAGATGCGGTCGACCGCCAGCGCTAGGCTCGCGGCGCCGGCATCCGCGTCGGCCTCGGATTCGGTCGGCGTCGCGCCCTCCGCGGGCGCGGCCTTCGACTTCGCGGCCGCCGGTCCCGGGAAGATCGGCTTGCCGGCCTCGTCGAAGGGAACGTGCACGCGCGGCGAGTCGATCTCGAGCGAGCGCAGCACGACCTGGCGCGCGAGCAGCGGCAGGATCGCGACCCGCAGGCGCAGCTCCTCGATCTCGGCGAACGGCGGATCGGAGGGCTTGGGCCCGGCGATGCGGATGTCGGTCACGCGCACCGCGGGCAGCGGGAACAGCGAGAGCGAGATCTCGCCGAGCTTGGCCTCCCGGCCGAGCGCCGCGCTCGCCTGGGTCTGCAGCGGCTCGCGCAGCGTCTCGACGTCGAAGAAGTAGAGGGCGACACCGGCGAGGATCACGACGAGCGCTGCGAGCGCGGCGGCGATGATCGACAGGCGTCTCAACTCGCGAATCCCTCCGGAGCGAGCTCGTGGAAGTGTGTCTGGCGCTGGAACGCGTCTCCGGCGCGCAGTACCGTCGCCTCGTCGAGCGGTCGCCCGATCAGCTGCACGCCCACGGGCAGTCGCGCGGTCGTGAGTCCGCAGGGAAGCGAGACTGCCGGCAGCCCCGCCAGGTTCGCGGTCACGGTGAAGACGTCCGCCAGATACATCTGCAGCGGATCGTCGACGAGTTCGCCGAGCGGCCAGGCCGGGCCGGGCGTGGTCGGCGTCGCGATCACGTCGCAGCTCTCGAACGCACGCTCGAAGTCGCGCCGGATCAGCGTGCGCACCTGCGCCGCCTTGCGGTAGTAGGCGTCGTAGTAGCCCGCGGACAGCACGTACGTGCCGAGCAGGATGCGGCGCTTGACCTCGGCGCCGAAGCCCTCCGAGCGTGTCTTCTCGTACATCTCGTCGAGCGTCTGACTCGCGGCGCGGAAGCCGTATTTCACGCCGTCGTAGCGCGACAGGTTCGAGGACGCCTCGGCGGTGCAGATCAGGTAGTAGGTGGCGATGCCGTAGGCGCTGTTCGGCAGCTCGACCTCGACGGTCTTCGCGCCCATGCTCTCGAAGAAGCGCAGCGCTTCGCGCGCGTGCGCCATGGTTTCCGCGTCGGCGCCGGCGCCGTCGAAGAAGCCGCGCGGGATGCCGATTCGAAGGCCGTCGACGCTGCCGGAGAGCGCGGCCAGCCAGTTCGGTGCGGCCTGCGGGTACGACGTGGCGTCGTGAGGGTCGTGGCCCGCGATCACGCCGAGCAGGAGTGCGGCGTCCGAGCACGAGCGGGTGATCGGACCGATCTGATCGAGCGAGCTCGCGAACGCGACCAGCCCGTAGCGCGAGACACGGCCGTACGTCGGCTTCAGGCCCGTGACACCACACAGTGCCGCCGGCTGCCGGATCGATCCGCCCGTGTCGGTGCCGAGCGCAGCGGGCACGAAGCGAGCCGCGACCGCCGCCGCGCTGCCGCCCGACGAGCCGCCCGGCACGCGCGTCAGGTCCCAGGGGTTTCGCGTCTTCTGCAGGGCCGAGTTCTCGGTCGAGCCGCCCATCGCGAACTCGTCCATGTTGGTCGACCCGAGCACGACCAGGCCCGCCTCGCGCAGCCGGCGCAACACCGTCGCCTCGTAGGGCGCGCGAAAGCCGCCGAGGATGCGCGAGCCGCAGGTCGTCTCGAAATCCGGCGACGCCAGGATGTCCTTCACCGCGATCGGCAGCCCGTGCAGGCGCGAGCGCGCGTGGCCCGCCGCTCGCGCTTCGTCCGCGGCGCTCGCCTCGGCCAGCGCCGCTTCGCCGCGCACGCGGAGGAACGCGCCGATGCGCGCGTCGTCGCGTGCGATGCGCGCGAGCGCGCTCGACACGATCTCGCGACACGACACGTCGCCGCTCGCGACGTGCAGCGCCAGCTCGCCCAGACCCGCCTTGCCGAGCTCGCTCACTCGAGCACCTTCGGCACGATCATCGCTCTCTCGTCGTGCTGCGGCGCGTTGCGCACGACTTCCGCGACGGGCAGCACGCCGCGCACTTCGTCGGGCCGGAGCGGCGTCGCGATCTCGAGCACGTGGGTGGTGGCCGGCACGCCCGTGGTGTCGAGCTCGCGCAGCGTGGCCACGTAGTCGAGGATCGCGTCGAGGTCGCGCTGCATGCGCGGCACCTCTTCGTCCGTGAGCCGCAGACGCGCCAGTCGGGCGACGTACAGCACCGTCTCGCGGGTGATGTTCATGGCCGGAAACTAGCAGGGTAGGGAGCTATCCGCGCCAGTATGGTGGGTCCCGGCGCGGCGCAGCCGCGCCACCCAACTACGCGCGGCTTCTCGACCGGACGGGCCGTCCCGGCAGACGTCGATTCGAGCGCATCGCGCTGCGCTTGCGGGACTCGCCGCCGGCGATGGGGCAGGTCAGCCGGGCCCGTTCTGATCGGACCCGTTGTCCAGAGGATCTCGGAGGTACTTGTGGCCGAGCTTGCCGACTCGCACGCGATCCCAGGCGGCGCGGCCGGAGACGGCGTTCGCGTGCGCGAACTTGATCGCCTGACCGCGCGCGAATGCGCGCGTGTCCGGGGGCGGATCGCTGCGCGCGCGCGCGACCTGCTCGGGCTGCGACAGGCGACGCAGCAGACCGCGGCGCTCGAGCCGGCGGGCGCCCCCACGCGGCCCGAGCTCGTGGAAGCGCAGATCGACGCGGCGCACGCGGAACGCCCGCTCGCGCAGGTGCAGGTCGGCCGCGCCGCGCGCTCCGCCGTCGCGCATCACCTCGGCTCCGCGCGCGCGCAGCGCCGCGCGGTCGGCCGCCTCGGGCATCTCCTCGAGCACCAGCCGCCGTTTCGCGAGCCAGTCGATGCGATCGCTGAGTGACTCGGGCGAGCGGCGCAGGCCGTCGAGCGTCTCCTGCCACATCGCGAGCACGCGCAGCTTCCAGATCTCGAGCGGCTCGGGGTCGGACTCGAGTCGCTCGCGCACGAAGGCGAGGATCCGCGCCTGGATTTCGAGCGCGCTCGCGCTGGTGCCGTCCGCGAGCTCGTAGGTCGCGGTGAGCTCGGAATCGAGATTGATCGCCTGCAGCGCCTCGAGCGGCTTCGCCAGCACCGGCCAGCCCGCGGGCGTGCCGCCCTCGATCACCTCGAGCGTGAGCGCGGTCGCGCCCACGCGCAGCGCCTGCGCCCACTCCGACATGTTCGCGTCGCCGATCAGCAGGTGGAGCCGGCGCCGCGCGCGCAGCGCGGACCAGGGCTGGAAGAACAGGTCGCGCATCTCGTACAGGGGCCGCGCGTCGTCGTCGGGGAAGATGCGCGCGAGCACCTTCAGGAACGGCGGCCGCTGCGCCAGGCGAAACAGCGGCCCGCCGTCGAAACCCAGCGCCCCCGCGCCGGTGTAGAGCGTGCGCGTGACCAGGAACGAGGTGAGATCGCGCCGGATCGCCAGGAAGTGGAAGCGGTCGTACACCGCGGAGTGAAGCCTCATCAGCGGGTAGAGCGGCGCGGCGAGCCGTTGCACACGCCGCGCGAGCTCGCCCGGGTGCTGTTCGAGATCCCGCGCGAAGCGCTCCATCCAGGCGAACAAGCGTTGGCCGAGCGCCGGTCGGATCAGGCGCAGGAGCGCGCCGGTGCCGAGCAGCAGCGCGCCCGCGCCGAGCACGAACGCGAGCAGCCCCATGCGCAGCGCGAACAGCCAGGCCACCACCGGCAACGACACCAGCCAGAGCGCGAGCCAGACCGGCACGAACAGCGCGAGCCGCAGCGGTGTCAGACGATCTTCGACCCAGTAGCTCTCGTGCGAACCGAGCGTGTTGCCCTGACTGTCGACGCTGTTCTTGCCCACGCTGGCGTGGCCGCGGAAACCGGCGCGCGCGAGGTCGTGGTTCACGGCGTCGCACAGCTCCTCGACCAGCTCGTCCTTCGCGCGCTCGTGCGCGACCAGCGTGAACGGGTCGCGGCACTCGGGGCTCGCCATCTCGACCAGCCCGCTCTCGAAGTCCTCGGCCGTCGCCTCGTAGTGGAAAGTGCCGCCGTTCTCGAGAAAGCGTCCGCCCTTCTCGCGCAGCCACGAGAAGCCGTGCGGCAGCGTGCGCACACGCCCGAGCAACGCGGATTCGAAGCGCCGGTACAGCTCCAGGTTGGTCGGGCGCGAGGCGTTCAGGCCGCGCGGATGAAAGATCAGCGCGTACTCCGTCTCGATTCCGAATACCCGGTCTTTCATGCGAGGCGGTGCTTCATCCGAGCGGTACCCTAGCGCGAAGCCCCAGCGCAGCGGAAGCTGTGCCGATGCCGGAGCTTCCCGAGGTCGAGGTCACGCGCCGCAAGCTCGCGCCCTCGCTCGTCGGCCGGCGCATCGCCAAGGTGCACACCACGCGGGCGAGCTATTTCTTCTTGACGCCGCCCACGCGCCTCGCGCGCGAGCTGCCGGGCGCGCGCGTCTCGTCTTTGGAGCGGATCGGCAAGTACCTGCTCGCCTGCTTCGACGACGGCCGGCGCCTGCTCCTGCACCTGGGCATGACGGGACAGCTGTTCGCCGAACACGCGAGCTCGGTGCGTCTGCTCTCCGCCGCCACGCGCGCCTCGCTCGCGCCCGACGAGCAAGCGCGCTTCCGACCCGATGCGCACACGCACCTGCGGCTCGAGTTCGAGGACGGCGGACCGGAGCTCTTCTTCCGCGACGTGCGCAAGTTCGGAAAGGTGCGCCTGCTCGCGCCGGGCGAGAGCGATCCGCGGCTCGAGAAGCTCGGCGTCGACGCGCTCGAAGCGACCGGCGACGAGCTGTTCGCCGCGACACGCAAGCGCCGCGTGGCGGTGAAGAGTCTCCTGCTCGCGCAGGAGGTGATCGCCGGCATCGGCAACATCTACGCGGACGAAGCGCTGTTCCTGGCGAGACTCCGGCCGCGCCGCGCCGCGGGCCGACTGTCGCGCCGCGAGTGCGCCGAGATCGTGGCCGCCGCGCAGCGGGTGCTGCTGCGCTCGATCGAGACCGGCGGCTCCTCGATCAGCGACTACGTGATGCCCGACGGAAGCGACGGCGCCTACCAAGACGAGCGGCGCGTCTACGCGCGCACCGGCGAGCCCTGTCTCGATTGCGGCACCGCGATCAAACGCATCGTGATCGGCGCGCGCGGCACGCACTTCTGCCCGAGGTGCCAGCGGTAGCAAGCGAAGCGCGCAGCGAAGCGAAGCTGAGCGAAGTGCGGGTGGCGCGGGGCCGCCCCCGCGCCGGGACCCGCCGTACTATCATCGCCGCCGTGAAATGGGTCGTGCACTACGCGGAGCTCGGGCTGAAGGGCCGCAATCGGCCGCGCTTCGAGAAGACGCTATGCGAGAACCTCGTGCGCGCGCTGGCTCCGCTGGGCAAGGCGGTGGCGCGGCGACTCTACGGCCGGATCATGGTCGAAGCGCCCGAGGGCGCGAGCCCCGCCGACGTGGCGGATCGCCTCGGACGCGTGTTCGGCGTGGCGTACTTCAGTGTCGCGACCACGCTCGAGCCGACACGCGAGGCGATCGCGGCCGCGGTCGACGCGTTCGTTTCGAGCCGCACGTTCGCGAGCTTCGGCGTGCGCGTGCGGCGCGTCGACAAGGCGCTGCCGTTCCGCTCCAACGAGCTCGCGGGTGAGCTCGGCGCGCGCATCCATGCCAGGACCGGTGCGCGCGTCGATCTCTCGAATCCCGAGTTGTGGGTCGATCTGCACCTGCTGCACGGGGGCGAGGCGATCCTCCTGCACGAGCGAATGCCCGGGCCGGGCGGACTGCCCGTGCGCGCGTCGGGCCGCGCGCTCGCGCTGGTCTCGGGCGGCATCGACTCGCCCGTGGCCGCGTGGTTGCTCGCGAAACGCGGTTGCGAGCTCTCCTACGTGCACTTTCACAGCGCGCCGTACACGAGCGCCGCGTCGCAGCGAAAGGTGCGCGACACGCTGACCCGTCTGGCCGCCTGGACCGGGCCCGCGAAGCTCTGGATGGTGCCGTTCGGCGAGCTGCAACAGACGCTCGTCCGCGAGGCGCCTTCGGAGCCACGCATCGTCCTGTATCGCCGTTTCATGGTCCGCATCGCCGAGGCGCTCGCCGAGCGGGTCGGGGCACTCGCGCTGGTGACCGGAGACAGTGTCGGCCAAGTCTCGTCTCAAACGCTCGCGAACCTAGACACGATCAACCGGGCGGCTACCCTGCCCGTGCTCCGACCGCTCGTCGGGAGCGACAAGGGCGAGATCATCCAACTCGCCAAGCGCATCGGGACCTACGAGATCTCGATAGAACCCGACGAGGACTGCTGCAGCTTTCTGATGCCGCGGCAGCCCGCCACGTGGACGCGGCCCGGGCCGATCGAGGCGATCGAGCAGGGGCTGGACGTGAAGATGCTGGTCGAGGCGACACTGTCGCGCGTAGAGCAGGAGAGGATCGAGCCGATCTCATGACCGAAACCGGCGCCGAAGCGGCGCTCCCCGAAGAACTCACCAGTTTCGAAACATTCTGCCCCGACATACAGCGGGCGGTCGCCGAGATGGGCTGGACGGGCCCGATGCCCGTGCAGAAGCGCGTCACTCCGGTGATGCGCCGTGGCCGCGACCTGATCGCGCAGGCCATGACCGGCAGCGGAAAGACAGGCGCCTTCGGTCTGCCATCGCTCGAGATCATCGATCCGAAGCTGCGCGCGCCGCAGGTGCTGGTGCTCGCGCCCACGCGCGAGCTCGCGCTGCAGATCGAGAACGAGATCAAGCTGATGGGCAAGTACATGGGTATCGAGACCGTCTCGGTGTACGGGGGCACGGCCTACGGCCCGCAGCTCGAGGCCTTCGGCCGCGGCGCGCAGGTGATCGTCGCCTGTCCCGGACGCCTGCTCGACCACCTCTCCTCCGGCAACGTGAAGCTCGACAAGCTGCGCGTGCTGGTCTTCGACGAAGCCGACGAGCTGCTCTCGCTGGGCTTCTGGCCCGACATGCGCGAGCTGCAGAAGTACCTGCCGAAGACGCGCCTCACGGGTCTGTTTTCCGCCACCATGCCGCAGCGCGTGGTCTCGCTCGCACGCGTGTTCCTGACCGAACCCGAGTTCGTCTCGCTCACCGAAGGCGGCGTGCGCGCGCCCGAAGAAATCGAGCACTGGCACTTCATCGTGGCGGCGAACGAGAAGGAGAAGGCGCTGCTGCGCATCCTCCGCTACGAGGATCCCGACTCGGCGCTGGTGTTCTGCAACACGCGCGACGACGTCCGCTTCGTCACGCGCTACCTGACGCGCAACGAGATCGACGCCGACATGATCCAGGGCGAGATGACGCAGGCCGCGCGCGAAGCGGTCATGAAGCGCATCAAGGCCGGCGAGCTGCGCGTGCTGGTCGCCACCGACGTGGCCGCGCGCGGCATCGACATCAGCGACCTCTCGCATGTGATCTCGTACACCTCGCCCGTCACGCCCGAGGTGTACACGCACCGCACCGGCCGCACGGGACGCGCGGGCAAGTCGGGCACAGCGATCTCGCTGGTTTCGGGCCTCGACATCGGAAACTTCCGCTCGCTGCAGAAGGTGAACCGGATCGTGATTCCGGAGCGCAAGCTGCCGACCGAGGCCGAGGTGGCGAAGCGCGAGGCGGAGCGGCTCGGCGTCGACATCGAGCACCATCTGCGCGACATCCCGGTGGCCGATCGGCCTGCGCGCGAAGAGACGCACCTGGCCACGGTCGAGTCGCTCTCGGCCACGCCCGAGGGACGGCGCCTGCTCTCTGCCGTGCTGTACGAGTACCTCGAGCACAAGCACGTATCGACGCCGGTGAACGACGAGAAGGCTCTACCTGTTGAACGCGCGGCGGCGCGCGCGGAGGGCGGCGAACGAGCTGCGCCGGCCGACCGTGCGGGATCGCGCGCGGATCGAAGCGAGAGTCGCGTGCCGGAGAACAGCGAGCGCGGCGGCGACGCGCCGGCTGGCGACGATCGTCCGGGTCCGGCTCGCCCGCGTCGGCGGCGCCGGCGGGGTGGTGGTGGCGGCGGAGAGCGCACCTCGCGCTAGCGCGTCGACGGCGAGCGCGCTCCGAGCGGCGATCCTGCTCGGTGTAGCGCTCGCGGCTTGCGCGAACTTCGGCCGCCCCGATCGCGATGGCGAGATTCCCCCGGCGCTCGCGGACCTGTCGCGCGCCGGCTTCTCGTTCGATGCGGACCTACGCTTCGTCTACGAACCCATGACCGTGTGCGACGGGCTCACCTGCGCGGACCTGGTGGTGATCGACGACCGGCGCACGATCCGGCTCGCGAAGGCCGCCTTCGCGAACCCCTCGCGGCTGCGCGCGACGCTGCTCGAGATCTGGCCGCGCTACGCGAAGCCGCGCCGCAGCGACGTGCCCGCACTCGCGCGCGCGGCGCTCCTGGTCGTGACCGACGGCGCGCGCGCAGGCGTCGTCGATCCAGAAGTCGCGAGCTCCGCGCGCTTCTACTACCGCCAGCTCTGGAACCAGAGCCCGCCGTCCGCACGCGCGAGTCTGCCCGCGCCCGACACGCTGGGAGCGCCCGCGCGCTGAGCGCGCCGGGAATTCCGCGACCGACATTCGTGTATGCTGCCGCGCTCGAACTCAGGGGGCTGAATTGAAGAATCGCAGGCTGGGAAAGACGGGGCTCGTGGTGTCGGAGATCTGCATGGGCACCATGACGTTCGGCAGCATGGCCGACGAGAAGGAAAGCCACGCGATCCTCGATCGCGCCGACGCCGCGGGCGTCGACTTCTTCGACGTGGCCGAGATCTATCCCGTGCCGCCCGACCCGCGCCATTCCGGCAAGAGCGAGGAGATCGTCGGTCGCTGGCTCGCGAAACGCGGCCAGCGCGAGACCGTGTTCATCGCCACCAAGATCGCCGGACCGAGCGGCGGTTGGTTCCGCGCCGCGGTGCGCGGCGGCCGCACCTCGCTCGACCGCCACAACGTCGAGACCGCGGTCGACGCGAGCCTGCGGCGTCTGGGAACCGACTACATCGATCTGTACCAGACCCATTGGCCCGATCCCGAGCTGCCCGCGGACGATGTCATGGAAGCGCTCGACCGCGTCGTGCAAGCGGGCAAGGTGCGCTACGTGGGCTGCAGCAACGAGAGCGCGTACGGCCTGACCAAGAACCTGTGGGCGTCGGATCGCACCGGCAGCGTTCGCTACCAGACGATCCAGAACAACTTCTCGCTGCTGAATCGCCGCTTCGAGGACGAGCTCGCGAACGTGTGCCGGCGCGAGAACGTGAGCTTGCTCCCGTACAGCCCGATCGCGGGCGGCGTGCTGTCGGGCAAGTACGCGAAGGGCGCGTTCCCCGACGGCGCGCGCTTCTCGCTGTACAAGAACGACGCCGCGCGCGGCGCGGTCATGACGCGGCGCTTCGTGAACGAGAAGACGCTCGGCTCGACCGAGCGCTTTGCCAAGATCGCCGCTGACGCGGGCATGGCCGTCGTGACGCTGGCGGTCGCCTGGTCGCTCGCGCACGACTTCGTGGGCTCGACGATCATCGGCGCGACGCGCGTCGATCAGCTCGACGACTCGCTCGCGGCCGCCGGCGTGACGTTGTCCGCCGACGTGCTCAAAGCCTGCGACGCGGTCACGCGGGAGCTCTTGTACCCGATGGGATGAAGCGGGCGATCTTCTCCGGGTTCAGCACGGAGTAGATGCGTCGGATCCGGCCCTGCTCGTCGAGCTCGCCGAGCGTGATGAAGGCGGGCGCGAAGCGGTCGGTGACGGGCGGCTCGTAGCTGCACACGATCGCGAGCGCGCCGTTCAGCGAGCGCACCTCGATGCGCGGAACCTGCTGCTTGCGCAAATCGGCGATGCCCGCGTGGAAGCGCGCCACCTTGTTCGCGCCTACGACCGGAACGCCGGCGGCCGGGTATCGCCCGTTGGAGTCGTTCAGCGTCACGACGTCGGCGGTGAGCAGGGCCTCCATGCCCGCGACGTCCTGCGCGCTCATGCAGCGCAGGAAGCGACCCATCACGTCGAGCGTCTGCGCGGTGAGCGCGGGATTGGGCCGCCGCCGGCGCGCGTCGTAGGCCGCCATCGCCGCGCGCGCGCGGTGGTGCACGACGCGCACGTTCGCTTCCGAGAGATCGAGCGCCTCGGCCGTCTCGGCGCCGTTGTACTCGAGCACGTCGCGCAGCAGCAGCACCGCGCGCTGCACGGGCGTGAGCGCCTCGAGCGCGAGCAGGAACGCGAACGAGACGCTCTCAATCAGCTCGTAGCGTCCGGCCGTCGACGCCGGCTCGTGCGCCGGCTCGTGCGCCGGCTCGAACAGCTGCGCGTCGTCGACCGGCTCGGGCAGCCAGGGCCCCTTGTACGCGCGGCGCTTGCGCCGGCGCAGCTCGTCGCGCGACAGATTCACGGCCACGCGCACGAGCCACGGCCGCCACGGCTCGTGCGTGCGCGCGGGCGGATTCGCGAGCGCGCGAGCGAAGGTTTCCTGGACGAGGTCGTCGGCGTCCGCGGCGCTGCCGGTCATGCGGTAGCACAGGCCGAACAGGAAGCGGCGCTGCTCGTGAAAGACCCGCGCGAGATCCGCGGGCGCGCTCGCGCTCGCGACGTCGGTCATGCGGCCGCGCCGAGCCGACTCGCGCGCGAAGCTCCGAATGCGGCCACACGCGCGCTCGCGATGCTCGCGTCGGAGAGCATTCCGGTCGGGCCGACCCAGTCGCCCGCCAGCCACAGGTTCGCGATCCCGTCGACTGCACCGGGCGTGCGGCCCGCGAGCCCGCCGCGCGAAGCGTGCGGCAGATCGTGCATGACCACGAGCTCGCGCATCACGCGGCGCGCGAGCACATGTTCACGCCAACCCGGCTGCACCAGATCGAGCAGCGTGTCGAATTCGCCTTCGACCTGTTCGCGCGTGGGGGACTCGCCGGGCGCCAGATAGCGCGCGGCCTGGAGCAGCGCGTTGCCCGCGGGCGCGAGCGCGGCCGATGCCGAGTGCACCGAGAAGTAGCTCGCGCGGTCGATACCGAGCGCGAAGCTGCGCTTCGGGACCGGCAGCCGCTCGAGACCCAGGTCGAGGCACGCCGCGCGCACCGGCAGGCAAGCGCGCGCCGCGCCGGCCAGGAACGGATTGCGGCCGTCGTCCACGAGCGCGCTCGCCTCGTCGGGACCGAGCGCGAGGATGACCGCGTCGCACGCGATGCGCTCGCCGTTCGCGAGCCGCAGCGCGCGCACGCTGCCGTCGTGCTCGACGTTCTCGACGCGCGCGCCGCAGCGCAGCTCCGCGCCCGCGTCTCGAGCGGTTCGCGCCAGCGCATCGACGAGCGACTGCCAGCCGCCGTCCAGGTAGCGCACGCCTGCGCCGAGCCCGAGCCGGAGCTGTTCGAGCGCGGCGCCCGCGCTGATCTGCTCCGGCGCGTTCGCGTAGCCGGTGAGCCGCACGACCGCGGCCACAACGTCGCGTACGCCCGGATGGCGCACGTTCTCGCGCAGGTAGTCGGCCAGCGTGACACCGTCGAGTGACGCGGTGTCGAGCTTGGGCAGTGCGGAGAGCACGCGCGCGAACTCGAGCTTCTCCGAGAGCTTGAACAGCCCCGTGCTGAGCAGCGAGACGATCCCGCCGGGCAACGCGTGCAGGCGTCCGTCGCGGATCGCGAGCGCGCCGCTGGTGGGCGCGGGAGCGCCGGCCGGGTCGATGCCGAGCTCGCACAGCGCGGCCATCGCGGCCCCGCCCTGGTAAAGCGCGTGGGGTCCCTGGTTGAACAAGAAGCCGCGCTCGTCGCGCGTGCGCGCGCGGCCGCCGGGCTCCGAGAGCCGCTCGATCACGCTCACCTGCGCGCCCGCGCGCGCGGCGAACGCGGCGGCCGAGAGCCCCGCCAGTCCGCCGCCCACCACCACGACCCGTGCTCCGTTTCGCATCTCGATCCCTTCGCGCGGGAGCATCCCGCTCGAACTATCCACGCGCGAGGCGCGCCTTTCGTTACGCGATCTCGAAAAGCTCGCGCAGGTAGGGGTTTGCAAAGGTTCCGGCCGGGTCGAGCCGGGCGCGGAGGGCGCGGAAGCGCTGCCAGTCGGGGTACATCCGCGCGAGCTCGGCGGCGCCGCGCCGGTGCAGCTTGGCCCAGTGCGGCCGACCCTCGTGCTCGCGGAAGATCGCCTCGCAGTCGCCAAAGAACGCGTCGCAGTCGAGCTTCGCGTCCTGGTGCAGCGAGATCGTCACGGTCTCTCGCGCGTGCGCGGTCGAGAGCCAGGCCGAGTCCGCGGCGAGCGTCCGGTACTCGACCGGCCAGACCACGTCCGGCCAGCGCGAACGCATGCGCTCGCGCACCGCCCGGAAGCAGGCCGGGCCCGCGGCCGCCGGCACGGAGTACTCCATCTCGTTGAACCGGAGCTCGCGCACCGAGGGCAAGATGCGCGGGCTCCAATCGACCCGCTCGCCCTTGCGGCCCGCGACCGACGCCGGCTCGGCTTCGGTCGGCTGCAGCGCCTTCTGCTCCGCGTAGTCGCGGTGCGGATACCACCAGAACTCGAAGTGCCGGTGCGCGGCGACGTTCGCGTCGAGCGCGTCGAGACACGCCTCGGTGTCGCTCTTCCAGACGCGCTCGTGCAGCCGGTACGCGGGTACGAGCTGGAGCGTGAGCGTGGAGAACACGCCGAGCAAACCGAGCGACACGCGCGCCGCGTCCAGGCGCTCGTCGCCGGCGTCGAGCTCGAGCACCTCACCCGACGCGAGCACGAGCCGAGCCGAGACCAGCTGCGACGAGATGTTCGCGAGCGTCGGTCCCGTGCCGTGGGTTCCGGTCGACACCGCGCCGGCCAGCGCCTGCACGTCCACGTCGCCCATGGTGCGCATCGCCAGCCCGGACGCGAGCAGCGGCTCGCCGAGCGCGTGCAGGATCGTGCCCGCGCGGATCACGGCCTGACGCTTGGCCGAGTCGATGGACTCGATGCCCTGCCAGTCGTCGAGCGAGACGAGCGTGCCGCGGCTTTCGACCAGCGGCGTGAACGAGTGACCGCTGCCCGCGACGCGCACGCGGCCACCCGTCCGTGAAGCCTCGCGCACGACCGCGCACAGCTCCGCTTCTGACTTCGGCCGCGCGAGCCGCGCAGGCGTGAACGCGACCCGACCCGAGAAGTTCGACCACGCGAGATCCGCCATGGCGGCAGTCTGCACCGCCGCAGGGCAGAAGCTCAATCGCCGGCCGTCGCCTGCCGACGCGAAGGAAAAGAGCATCGAGGAGCAGGACACATGTCGACCCCGCCGTCGATCAAGGCCACGGGTTTCCAGACCGCCGCCGACGACCTCAAGGTTCACCTCGACTCCGGTCGGCTTCCGCGAGCCGAGGTCGAGGCGCGGCTCGATCCCGAGGATCTGCGCTACCTCGACAAGCAGCTCGCGGCGAGCACGTGGGTGCCGATCGCGACGTACCGGAGGGTGGTCGAGCTGCTGATCGAGCTGGAGGCCGACGGCAACCCCGAACTCTACCTGCACGGACGCGGCGTCCGCTCCGCGGTGCGCCTGCACAAGATCGGGGTCTATCGCCAGTTCGAGGCGTCGGTGGACACGTGGGGCGCTCGGGTCGGGAAGATCGCGACCACGATGGCGGCTGTGATCTACAACTTCACGCGCTGGACCTTCGAGAACGGAGGGACGATCGGCGACTTCAAGATCATCGTGGACGAGGCGCGTGACTTCCCGGAGATCGCGCGCCTCACCACCCAGGGCTTCATCGAGTACACGTCGAAGGCCGTGTCCGGAGGAGACGCGCGCGTCACGAGCGCACGCGTGACACCGGATCAAGTGGTCTACACGGGTCGAAAGGTCCGCTAGTTCGCGCCGCGGGGGCCGGGCGCGTGAACCGCCCGTGCTCGTCGAGGCGCACCGCGGGCCGCTCTACCCGGTGATGATCTCCGGCAGCTCGCGCATGTCGCGGAACACCTCCGCGCCCGCGGCCGCGAGCGATTCTGCGTCGGTGCGCTCGGCATAGCCGAGCACGCGCATGCCCGCGGCCACGCCGGCCTCGACGCCGCGCGGGCTGTCCTCGACCACCACGCAGGTGGCGGGCGAGGCGCCCATGCGCTCGGCCGCGTGCAGGAACAGGTCAGGCCACGGCTTGGCGCGCGGCACGTCGGCCGCGCTGAAGATCCGGCCCTCGAAGCGGCCGAGCAGGCCGGTGACGCCGAGCGTGACGCGCATCTTTTCGATCCGGCCACTCGAGGCGACGCAGGTCGGTGTCGGGATGCGCTCGAGCGCCTCGTGGATGCCCGGCACGGGTCGCAGCTCCGCGCGCAGCGCCGCTTCCGCTCGCGCCCAGAAGCTCGCCTCGAAAGCGGGCGGCAGCGGACGGCCGAGCCGCGCCTCGAAGATCTCCACGCAGGCGGGCCACGAACGGCCCATGTAGTCGCGCATCGACGACTCGACCGTCGTCGCGAGCCCGATCTCGCTGAGCGAGAGCGCCAGCACGCGGTTCGCGATCGGCTCGCTGTCGACCAGCACGCCGTCGCAGTCGAAGATCACGAGCTCGAGAGGCTCCGGACGCCGCACACGCGCGAATCTAGCAGGTCAGCTTGGCGGGACCGGGCTTGGCCTCGAGCGTGAAGGTCGCCAGACACTCGAGCAGGCGAACGCGGTCGATCGGTTTGGTCAGATACTCGTCGCAGCCCGCCGCCAGGCAGCGCTCGCGGTCACCGCTCATCGCGTGCGCCGTGAGCGCGACGATCGGCGCGGAATAGCCGCGCTCGCGCAAGCGCAGCGTCGCCTCGTAGCCGTCCATCACCGGCATCTGCATGTCCATCAAGACCAGGTCGTAGGGTTCGCCGGCTTCGAGCGCGGCGAGCGCCTGCGCGAGCGCCTGCGCGCCGTTCTCGACCAGCGCCACGTCGGCGCGCGGGCGCAGCAGTGCGCGGACCAGGCGTTGATTGTCGGGGCCGTCCTCCGCCAGCAGCACGCGCGCGCGCCGCGCGGACGGGTCCGCGGCTGCGGGTGCGACCGACGGCGCTTCGATCTCGAGCCGGAAGCGGCTGCCGCGACCCGGCTCGCTCGAGACCTCGAGCGAGCCGCCGAGCAGCATGGCCAGACGACGCGAGATCGCCAGGCCCAGACCCGCACCGCCGAAGCGGCGCGTGTGTGAGGCGTCGACCTGTCCGAACGGCGCGAAGATGCGCTCCAGATCCTTGGCCGGAATGCCCACGCCGGAGTCCGCGACCTCGAACACGAGCCGCGTGCTCGAGCCGCTCGCGGGCTCGACGCGCAGGGCGATCGAGCCCGCCGACGTGAACTTCACCGCGTTGCGCAGCAGGTTCGCCAGGATCTGGCGCAGCCGCGCGGGATCGGTGTCGATCGCTTCGGGGCAGCCGTCGCCAATCTCGCAGTCGAAGCGAAGCCCCTTCACGTGGGCTTCCGCGCGCGCGGTCGCAGCCACGGGCTCGACCAGCTCGCGCAGGCCGAAGCTGCGACGCTGGATCTCGAGCCGGTCGCCCTCGAGCCGCGAGACGTCGAGAATCCCGTCGATCAGGTCCAGCAGCTGCGCGCCGTTCCGGCGCACGGCCGCGGCCCAGACCTCGCGCTCACGCTCGTCGCCCGCGCCGGTCAGCAACAGATCGGTGTAGCCCAGCACGGCGGTCATGGGCGTGCGGATCTCGTGGCTCACGTTCGCCAGGAAGTCGGTCTTCGCGCGGCTGGCCTCCTCGGCGCGATCCTTCGCGTCGATCAGGTCGACGTGCTGCGCGTGCAAGTCCGAGGCATTCGCTTCCAGGCGTTCGGCCATCTCGTTCACCGCGCGCGCGACCTCGCCGACTTCGTCCTCGCGCTCGATCGCGAGCCGCACGCTCAGGTCGCCCTCGCCGATCCGCTCGGCGGCTCCGAGCAGATCGCGCATCGCCGAGACGAGGCCGCGCGACAACACCAGGCTCGCGCCGAGCGCGCCCGCGAGCGCGATCAGCCCGGCGACGATCAGCAGCACGCGCGAGCGGTGCAGCGCCGCGCGCTCGGCGTCGAACTTCGAGCCCACGCGCAGCTCGCCGCCACCGATGCCGCGCACCGGGCGCTGCAGCACGTCCGAATCCTCGGCCGCGTCGCGCGCCGAGCCCGCCACCGGACCCACGACCACGCTCGCGCCGCACAGCTCGCCCCAGCGCGCGAGCGTCTCGGGACGGATCGGCTCCGCGACGAGCAAGCGCCCGACCGCCTCTTCGCCCTTGCCGACCTCGATGCTCGCGAGCGCATAGAGCTGACCGGCGCGCGCAAACAGACGCGGTCGGGTGTCGTGCAGGAGCTCGGAGTCGAACGACGCTTCGCCCGACGCCGCGACCGGCCGGCCGCGCACGTCGACGAAAGCGATCCGCAGCGCCTGGGACTGCCTGCGCAGCTCCTCGGCGTAGTGCGCGAGCGTGGGTGGATCCTCGACTTCCAGATTCGCGCGCAGCTGCGGCGTGCCGCTGATCGCGCGGTAGCGCTCGACCAGGCTCGAGAGGTGCGCGTCGACCAACAGGTTCGCCGCGGCGGCCGAACGCTCGAGGCGTGCGGCGGCCGCGCTCTCGAGATCGCGCGCGAGCGTGCGGTCCTGGAACGTGAGCGCGAGCGTGGTCGCGATCGCTGCGGTCGCGCACAGGATCGAGATCAGCCGCGCGCGCAGCGACACGGCGCCCTAGCGCGTATCGTCCGCGGCCACGACGAGATCGGTCACCACGGGTGCGCCGGGTCCGACCTCGACGAGCTGCGACGCGGGAGGCAGTCGCCGGTTCCAGGTGCGCAGCCGGTAGCGGCCCGGCGGCACGTCGCGAATCGCGAACGCGCCGCTGCTGCCGGCGATCGCGAAGTAGCTCGACGGCGCGACGAAGATGGTCGCGTTCATCGACTCGTGGATCGAGCAGTAGATGCGCACGACGCCGGCGTACTGGAAGGTCTTGGCGCGCGACTCGCCGCGCGGGTAGAGACCGAGGTCGAAGTCGTTCGGCGTCGAGTACGAGAACACGTTGTGGAAGATCACGTCGTCGTTCGGCATGACGACGGTCTCGCCGGCCGCGATGGCCAGGAACTGCGGCGCGAACGAGGCGTCCTTCTGCTTGATCTCGAGCGTGCGCGTGCGCGGCGGCGAGACCAGCGGCGTGTCGATGCCTTCGAGGTAGACGACCAAAGGACCCGCGCGGTCGAACGAAGCGCCTTCGACGCCGAGCGACAGGCGACCGTGCACCTCTCCCGCGAGCGCCGGCGGATGCGTCGCCAGCGCGAACAGCAGCGCAGCGAGCCATGCCCTAGAAGTGGACACCGATCTCCATCCCGAAGAAGTCCGCGTCGTTCGCCGCGTCGCGAATGTCCTGGTCGGTGATGCCGTGGACCAGATCCATGTTCTGGATCGCGTACTGCGCTTTCAGCACGATGTGGTTGCCGAGCGGCAGACCCAGCGCGACCGCGTAGGCGTCGAGTGCGCGCATGTTGTAGCCGATGTCGCGGTAGCGGAAGTCGAGCAGGTAGCCCTCGTCCTTGTCGTAGGTGCCCAGACCGTTCGCGCGCACCGCCAGGTACATCGGATCGAGCGCAGGCGTGATCGTGCGCAGCTGGAACACGACTTCCGCGAGCCAATACAGCAGGTCGCGGTTGTAGACCGACGGCCCGGTCGAGTCGATGCTCGCGTTGCCCGCGGAGAGCCAGATGCGCGCGCCGGCCAGATTCAGGATCGCGTCGGCGCCGAGCACGGTGACGTTGCTGAGCTCGTTCGGTCCATCCGCGAGCGGCGCTCCGTGGCTGAAGCTGACGGCCGACGAGCCCGCGCCGAACGATCTCGGGAACGCCTCGCCGAGCCAGAGCGAGGCCACGGCCGGCGTGTCGTCATCGCCGAGCTTGCCCGTGCGCAGCGCGCTCGCCGACAGGTGCAGCCACTCCGACGGATCCCAGGATAGCTTCAGCGTGACTTGCTTGGACGAGTTGTTCTCGACGTTGATGCCGCCCTCGCCGTCGGTCACGGATGCGACGTAGCCGAAGCGTCCATTCGAGCTCTTGCCCCACAGCTTCACGCCCTCGTCCCAGAACCAGGGCGGCGCTGCGGAGAGCGCGACGAACGGATCCGACTTGCGACCGCGGCCGAAGCGCAGGTAGTTCTCGCCGAACGGAATCTGGAAGCGGCCGGCCTCCAGGTTCAGCCAGTCGCGGCCCGCCAGCCCGCGCAGGTCGACGTACAGGTCGCCGACCTCGTTGCGCACGCTGCCGAGTCGCACCAGGTTCCACTCGAAGGTGAAGCCCGCGTCGCGGAAGACGGTGCTCTCGCCGATGCGCGCGTCGCTGCCGAGGTCCGCGTCCAGGAACACGCGCGCGTCGTAGATCTGTGTAGAGCCCTCGTCGTACAGGCCGTAGTCGGCGCCCTGGCCCTGCAGGTAGTCGAGCTCCGAGCTGCCCGAAAGGCGGATGCGCTCCGACCAGTCGCCGGCGCGGCCGCGTGAAGCGCTCGACGCGTTCGTACTCTCGAGCTCGACGATGCGCTGCTCGAGCCGCTCGACGGTTTCGTAGAGCGTGTCGAGCTCCTTCGCGCTCGGGTTCTCGTCCGCGAGCGCTTGGCGCGCCGCGACGGTGCAGACGAGCGCGAGCGCGAGCGCCAGGCGTCGGGCAGTCATCGCGAGGCCTCCTCCGCTCCGCGGCCGACGCCCATCTCGATGTCGACGCGCGTCGCCTGGTCGGCGATGACCTCGACGCTCGACTCGATGGGCGGGAAGCGCGGGTGCCACGCGTGCAGCCGCGCGGGGCCGGGCGCGATGTCGCGCAGCTCGAACTGGCCCTTGGTGGTGAGCACGGCGAACGGACCGTTCGCCGCGAACACGCCGCCCTCGACCTGCGGGCGGTCGAGCAGGAAGAGCGCGTGCGCGCCGGCGTCGGGAACCTTCACGACCAGCGCCTGACCCGGCTCGAGCCGCCGCACGATCCCGAGCGAGGGACACGAAACGGTGTGGACCTCGCGCGTGAGATTGACCAGGTCGAGCATGCCGCCCGCTCCGACCGCGCCCCAGGTCGGCTCGAGCCGGGTCTCGAACTCGTTCGAGCGGATCGCGAGCCGCGCGCTGGCTTCGGTGTCGGCGGCTCCGTCGAGCCAGACCACCGCGAAGCCCGGCCGCGCGTAGTCGACCAGCGCCACGTCCGCGAGTCGACGGTCGCCGTACGCGCCGCCGCCCTTCGCGGGCATGGTCACGCCCGCGTGCGGAACCAGTCGCAGGTCGCCGAACAGGGTGCCTCTGCCTGATGTAGGAGCGGGCGGCGTGGCTGCACACGCGAGACACAGAAGTGTGGCTGCGCACGACGCCCATGCTTTGCGGCCGAGTTGCATGCCCTCGAATCGGCAGCCGCAAGCAAATCTGGAAGGCGCAAACTCAGTCCGGCGCGGGTTCCTCGACCAGCTTGTACCCGAATGACCGCACCGAGAGCAGATGGCGCGGGTTCGACGGATCCGGCTCGATCAGCTTGCGCAGGCGCAGCACGAACGTGTCGACCACGCGCGTGCGCGTGTCGGGGTTCAGATCCCAGACCTCGTGCAGGATGTCGCCGCGCGAAACCGCGGTTCCGCGCCGCGCCCACAACAAGAGCAGCAGCGCCTGCTCCTTGGCGGTGAGCGAAACGGCTCGTCCGTCGCGCTCGAGCTCGAAGCGATCCGGCCGCACCGTGGCGCTGCCGATCACGAACGGCGCGGGCGTCTCGCTCTCCTCTTCGGGGCGCGGAATCCTGCGCAAGAGCGTGCGCACGCGCGCCAGCAGCACGGGCAGCGAGAACGGCTTGGTCAGGTAGTCGTCCGCGCCGAAATCGAGCCCGCGCACGATGTCCGCGGGCGCATCGCGCGCGGTGAGCAGCAGCACGGGCACGCGGTTCTCCTCGGCGCGCAGCTTGGCCACCACGTCGAAGCCGGAGATGCCGGGCAGCATCACGTCGAGCAGCACCAGATCGACCGCGGGCGCGCTCGCGTCGAACAGGCGCACGAGCGCGGCCTCGCCGCGTTCGGCCACCTCGATGCGGTAGCCCTCGGCCTCCAGGTTGAAGGCCAGGCCGCGCACGAGGTGCTCCTCGTCCTCAACGATGAGGACGCGTTCTTTCGTCGACATGTCCGGGAAGCGTCAGGATGAAACGGCTGCCTTTGCCCTCGCCCTCGCTCTCGGCGCGCACGCTGCCGCCGTGCGCGCGCGCGACGTTGCGCACGATGTACAAGCCGAGTCCGAGGCCGCGGGCCGTGCGCACCGCCTCTTGCGGCAGGCGCGAGAAACGCTGGAACACGCGATCGAGCGCCGAGGCGGGAATGCCGAGCCCCAGGTCCGAGACCTCGACCTCGAGCCGCCGCGCGCTGACGGGCCGCACGCGGATCTCGACGTGGACCTCGCCGCCCGCGTAGCGGATCGCATTCTCGATCAGGTTGCGGAACGCCACGCGCAGCTGCTCGACGTCGCCCTTCACGCGCGCGCCCGCCGGCACCTCCACGCGGATCGCGTCCTCGGGCAGGTCGAAGCGCTCGCGCGCGTCGTGCGCGCACTCGCCGAGCAGCCGCGAAACGTCGACCGGCTCGCGCAGCACGCGCGAGAGATCGGTGCGCGCCGCGTTCAGGATCTGGTCGATCGTGCGCTGCAGCCGGTCGAGGTCCTCGCCCATGATCTCGAGGAACTCGTCGCGCCGCTCTTCGGGCAGCGCGCGGCCGCGCAGCGTGTCCAGGTACAGTCGCAGCGAAGCGAGCGGCGTGTGCAGCTCGTGCGTGACGGCATCCATGAAGGTCTGCTGGCGCTGGTTCGAGCGGATCTCGCGCACCAGCCAGACCGCCTGCAGGATCAGCACGGTGATGATCAGCGCGAAGAAGATCGAGCCCAGGATCACGAGCACCCAGTGGATCGGGGTGAAGCCCTCGGCGAAGGCCTCGAACTCGCGCACCACCAGGATCTGCCAGCCGACGGTCAGGGCGATCGTGATCGCGACGATGGCGACGGTCAGCGCGATCGGGATCGAGACTCGCGGGGCTGCGCGCATTTCCCCGCGCAGTGTACGCGCTCGCACGACGCTGTGTAAGATGCGCGCATGCGGGGGAACGCGCTTCTGGGGATCGGTTTACTCGCGCTCGGCGCCCTGTTCACGCCGCCGGCGCGGGCGGAGCTGGACGCGGAGGACGTCGAGATCCGCGTGCTGCTCGCGGAGCAGCAGCCCGAGATGGAGAAGCTGCTCGCGGACTGGGTCGATCGGAACACGGGCACCTGGAACACGGCCGGGCTCGAGGCGTTCGCGCCGCTGGTCGCCGACGCGCTCAAGGCCATCGGCTTCGAGGTGACGATCGAGCCGGGCGTGCCGCTCGAGTATCCGGATCGCAAGGATGCACGCACGGGGCCGCTGCTCGTGGCGGAGCGCAAGGCGCAGGTCGCGCCCGAGCAGGCGCGACACTTTCTGTTGTTGGGTCACTCCGACACGGTCTTCGAGCTGGATTCGAGCTTCCAGAAGTTCGCACCCGATCCCGACAGCCCGCGCCGCGCGCTCGGACCGGGCGTGATCGACATGAAGGGCGGGCTGGTCGTGCTGCTGTACGCGCTGCGGGCGCTCTCGGAGAGCGGCGACCTGTCGCGCGCCGACTTCACGGTGCTGGTCAACTCCGACGAGGAGATCGGCTCGCTGGGCTCGCGCGCGCGCATCGAGGCCGAAGCCAAGCGCGCGCAGCTCGGTTTCGTGTTCGAGCCCTCGCGCGAGGGCGGCGAGATGGCGCGCTCGCGCAGCGGCGTGGGCCAGTTCCACCTGTCGGTCGAGGGCGTCGCGTCGCACGTCGCCACGTCGCAGCGCGACGGGCGCAGCGCGATCGTGGCGCTCGCCAAGAAGGTGATCGCGATCGAATCGCTCACCGACTACGACCGCGGCATCATCCTGAACGTCGGCACGATCTCGGGCGGCACCAAGCGCAACATCGTGCCCGCCCACGCCGAGGCCTGGATCGACGTGCGCTACGACGAGCTCGAGCAGGGCAAGCAAGTGCAGCGCCAGCTCGAGCGGATCGCATTGACCAACGACGGCGCGGGCACGAGCGCGAAGCTGTGGGGCCTGCTGCACCGGTCGCCGAAGCCCGAGACGCCGGAAGTCGCGAAGCTGCTCGCCCTGCACCGCGAGGTCGCGGCTGCGCTGCGCCTGGCGACGCCCGAAGCGGTGCACTCGGCCGGCGTCACAGACGGCTCGATCATGGCCGCGGCGGGGTTGCCGACGCTCGACTCGATGGGCGCGCGCGGCGGCGACGCGCACACCGACAGCGAGTACATCGAGCTCGCGAGCCTGTCCGAGCGGGCGACGCTGGCCGCGATCATGCTGCGCAAGCTCGTGCGCGAGGCGCCGCCCGCCCCGAGCGCCGCGTCCGGCGGCGCCGGTTTACCTGCGGGCGATGCCAAGTTAGAGTCCCGCCGTCCATCACCGCCGGTGATCGCTGGGTCCCGGCCGGTGGTCGGTCCGTGAACCCCGCCAGGTCCGGAAGGAAGCAACGGTAGCGGTGCTCTCCAGGTGGTCGGATCGGCCCAGCGATCACCCGCGGTGATGGATCTGCCGAGTTTCCCCCTGTCATGATGGCGGTCCGATGAGCCAAGAGCGGTGAGCTACGAGGTTCTCGCGCGGCGCTTCCGCCCGAAGACCTTCGACGAGATCGAAGGTCAGCGGCACGTCGTGACCGCCTTGCGCAACGCGCTGCGCTTGGGCCGCGTGCCGCACGCCCTGTTGCTCGCGGGTCCGCGCGGCGTGGCCAAGACCACCATCGCGCGCATCCTGGCGCGCGCGCTGAACTGCGACGAGGGACCGACCGAGAAGCCGTGCGGCCGGTGCTCGCCGTGTCTCGAGATCGCGGCCGGCACCTCGCTGGACGTGCAGGAGATCGACGCGGCCAGCAACACCGGCGTCGACAGCGTGCGCGAGATCCGCGAGAGCGTGCGCTACGCGGCCGCACCCGGGAAGCACCGGATCTTCATCATCGACGAAGTCCACATGCTGTCGACCCCGGCGTTCAACGCGCTGCTGAAGACGCTCGAGGAGCCGCCGCCGCGCAGCCTGTTCATCCTGGCGACCACCGATCCGCAGAAGATTCCGATCACGGTGCTGTCGCGCGTGCAAAGATTCGATCTGCGACGGCTCGGCTCCGCGGAGCTGCTCACGTTGCTCGGCAAGATCTGCGCCGCCGACGACATCGAGGTCTCCGAGACGGTGCTGCGCACGATCGCGCGCGAGGCCGACGGCAGCGGGCGCGACGCGCTGACGCTGCTCGACCGGCTGACGAGCGCCCTGGGCAAGCAGGTCGGTGACGGCGAGGCGATCGCGATTCTCGATCTGGTCGATCGGAAGCTGCTGGTCGACGTGCTCGAGCCCGTGCTCGCGCGCGATCCCGCGCGCGCGCTGGTGGCGCTGCGCCGCGTGCTCGAGCAGGGCGTCGATCCGGTGCGGCTGGCCGGCGACCTGCTCGCGGAGCTGCGCGATCTGGTGGTGGCGCGGCTGATCGACGATCCGACCGGCATGATCGACGCCGCGCCCGACGCGCTCGCCGAGCTGCGCGCGCGCGCGAAGCCGCACGATCCCGAGACGCTGCAGCGCTTGTTCCGCGTGTTGCTCTCGCGCATCGGCGAGCTCGCGTTCGCCTCGCGTCAGGAGCACGCGCTCGAGATGGCGGTGCTGCGGCTCGCGACCCTGCCCGAGGCGGAGTCGATCAGCGCGCTCGTGCAGAAGCTCGACGCGCTCGACGCCGGCGGCGGCGCGCCCGGCGGTTCGGGTCCCGGTCCCGGCGCGGGGCCCGGCGGCGCCGGACCGCGCGGCGGCGGCCGACCCTCCGTGCCCGAACCCGCGCGCAAACCGCCGGAGCGGCAGGCAGCACCGCCCGCGCCTGTCGCATTACCGCCGGCTTCGTCGAGACCCGCGCCCACACCTGCGCCGACTCCGGTCCTCGCACCGACTCCGATCGCCGCAGCTCCGACCGCGCTCGCGATTTCCCCGGACGAGCCACCGCTTCCCGACGACGGCGAGTATCTCGCCGCCGGCGCGGGCGAGGACGCTCGTGCCGCCGCGCCGCTGCCTCCGGGCCGCTCGGTGCTGAGCCACGAGCAGCGCTCCGCGCTCGAGGCGCGCGTGCGCACGGAAGCCAAGGCCAACCCGCGCGTGCGCGAGGTGATCGACGCGCTCGACGCCGAGCTGCGCGAGGTGCGCATCGACACGCGCGCGCTCGTCACGCCGTCCGGCGGCGGCGCGTGAGCGAGTCGAGCCTCGAACCGATCGACCGGCTGGTGAAGGCGCTGCGCCGGCTCCCGGGCGTGGGCGAGAAGACGGCCACGCGGCTCGCCTACTTCATGCTCTCGGCGCCGGAGAGCTACGCGGCCGAGCTCGGCGAGGCCATCCTGCGCCTGCGCGCCGACATCCGCCTGTGCGAGGAGTGCTTCAACCTGACTTCGCGATCGCCCTGCGAGATCTGTCGCGACGACACGCGCGACGCCAGCCTGGTGTGCGTCGTGGAGGAGCCGGCGGACCTGGCCTCGATCGAGAGCACGGGCAGCTTCAAGGGCCGCTACCACGTGCTGGGCGGCACCATCTCGCCGCTCGACGGAATCGGGCCCGATTCGCTGCGCATCGACGCGCTCGCCAAGCGCATGGAGCGCGGCGGGATCGAAGAGGTCATCCTCGCCACGAATCCCAACCCGGAAGGCGAGGCCACCGCGCTCTACGTCGCCGATCGCATGCAGAAATACGGCGTGCCGGTCACGCGCATCGGCTACGGCATGCCGATCGGCGGGGATCTCGAGTACGTCGACCCGATCACGGTGCGAAAGTCACTCGAGAATCGCCGTTCGTTCAAGAGCTGAAGCGCCGCCGCCGATTCCAGAGCGTGAAATCGGCTTGTAACTGGAAATCCGCCTCTGCTAGTCTCGGCAAAGGAAATTTCCCAGGCAGATCGAAGCCTTACATCTTCCAAGTGCAACGGAATCAAGCCGAGATCACGCCGGGATCATGAAGGGGCCGAGGCGATGTCGTTGACGCCGCAGCTAGTGCTCTACGAGGACGACCATCGCAAGCTGCTCGCCGTCACCGAGCGGCTGGTCGAGGACGCCAACGCGAAGGCGATCTTCCTGGTCGACCGCAACGGCCAGCTGGTGACCGAGGCCGGCGAGCTCAAAGGCATCGACACCACGTCGCTCGCGTCGCTGGTGGCCGGCAACGTCGCAGCCACGCAGGGCCTCGCGAAGGTGATCGGCGAGCCCGACTTCCCGACCCACTTTCACCAGGGCGAGCGCGACAACGTGCACATCACGCTGGTCGCCCAGCGCATCATCCTGGTGGTCGTGTTCGACGAGCGCAGCTCGCTCGGCCTGGTTCGCCTGCGCGTGAAGAAGGCGGGGCAAAAGCTTTCCGAGCTGTTCGACGAGATCTTCAAGAGAGCCGAGGCGGATTCGGGCGCGGACGGTCCTGCGTCGCCTTTCGCGGAAATCAGCGACGAAGACATCGACAACCTGTTCTCGGACTAGAGACCCCAATGGCGTTCATCAACTACAGCGCTCGCGAGATCAACTGC
Organism: Deltaproteobacteria bacterium; assembly: GCA_031396695.1. GTDB lineage: Bacteria > Myxococcota_A > UBA9160 > SZUA-336 > SZUA-336 > VGRW01. Next base: position 20,026 of record JANNLG010000013.1, on the reverse strand, counting down.
AAGCTCGTCTACTACGGGCCGGGTCTGTGCGGCAAGACGACGAACCTGAAGTACATCTACGAGAAGACCGCGGCGGACGCGAAGGGCAAGATGATCTCGCTCGCGACCGAGACCGAGCGCACGCTCTTCTTCGACTTCCTGCCGCTCTCGCTCGGCGAGATCCGCGGCTTCAAGACGCGCTTTCACCTCTACACCGTTCCGGGTCAGGTCTTCTACGACGCCAGCCGCAAGCTGATCCTGAAGGGCGTCGACGGCGTGGTGTTCGTCGCCGACAGCCAGGAAGAGCGCTTCGAGGCGAACGTCGAGTCGCTCGAGAACCTGAAGGCGAACCTGCGCGAGCAGGGCTACGACTTCGACAAGATCCCCGTCGTGCTCCAGTACAACAAGCGCGACCTGCCCAACGCCGTCGCGCTCGAGGAGCTCCGGTCGTCGCTAAACCCGACGGGCAAGATCGCCGACTTCGAGGCCGCCGCGCAGTCGGGCAAGGGCGTGTTCGAGACCCTGAAGGCGCTCGCGCGCCTGGTGCTGCAGGAGCTCAAGAAGGGCAGCCGGTGACGCGCGGCGGGCTCGTGCTCGCCATCGCACTGCTGCTCGCCGCTCCCTTCGAAGCGCGCACCGACGACGCCAGCGGCGAGGCGACGGTGATTCAAGACGCGAGCGGACGCATCATCGTCGTTCCCGTGAAGTCGCCCGCGACCGCGCCGAAGCCCGTCCTGCCAGTCGCGCCCGCATCGCCTGCCGCGCGAAAGCGAGCGCCCGCGCGCGAAGCGGCCGACGCGTGTCGCACGCACCACGTCCTGATCGAGAGTTGGCAGATCGTGCGCCGGCGGGTGGTCGCAGCCCAGGAGGCGCTCGAGGCCGCCGAATCGATCCCGCTCGTCGACATGGGCCACTACCGCGACGCGCGCATCGTCGGCGCGGAGCTCGAGCTCGAGAAGGCCGAGTTCCAGGAGAGCACGATCGAAACCCGAGGCCACGAGCTCGGTGTGCCGCCCCGCTGCTTTGACGATTCCGAGCTGGACGAGTCCGTCGCGCGCAAGTCCTACGACGAATAGCGCGAAGCGATCGCGCTAGGACGAACGGCGGCGCGCGACGAGCGCGGCGGCGACCATGCTGCCGACGAGTAGCGGCAGCGCCGGCTCCGGGAGGTCGAATTCCGACGAGAATTCGCAGCCGCTCGAGCAGGCCGCTGCGGAGTCCATGTCCGGGATCTCTGCGTCGAGAATGAAGCCGTTCGAAAACGTCACGGCGATCACGGCGTTCGGCGCGTCGCCGTTGTTGAACATCACCCCGTAGATCGTGCAGCAGACGTCCGAGTTCCCGCTGTCGGGATCGATGTCGACGATCGACTGCGACCGTTGGCCCGGAAAGAAGTTTTCGAACGAAAGCGAGAGATCGTCCGAGCGTACTGCGTCGTCGACGGCGTCCGGCGAGACCACCACGACGGAGCTGCCGGCGAACTCGAAACCCGAGGTCACGCGGTCGAAGTTGAAGGCGGTGTCGCCGATGCTGATCGTGTACGCGGTGATGTCGGCGAAATCCGAGTCGTTGTTCAGCGAGACGAACGTGTCGGTGAACTGGACCGTGAAGCCGATGATCGCCGCCTGGACGGGGCTCGCGATGAAGACAGCGAGGAATACCACGCCCAGAGATCGCCGGGCAGTCAGCATGGGAGCGTTCTACCACGCAGCGACAGGCGCGTGAAGGAGAATTTTCGGGGCCGGAGAGTAGGATGTGCGCGATGCCGAGCTTTCGCACCCGCGGTTTCGCGATCCACTACGAGATCCACGGCGAAGGCCCGCGCACGCCGCTACTTTTGATCATGGGCATGGGCGGCACCTGCCAGGGCTGGCTCAGCGTGACGGTGCCCGATCTCGTGAAGGCCGGGCGCCCGTGCATCATCTTCGACAACCGCGGCGCGGGTCAGTCGGAGGATCCGGGCGGCTCGTTCTCGACCGCCGAGATGGCGGAGGACGCGCGCGCGTTGCTCGATCATCTCGAGCTGCCGCGCGCGCACGTGCTCGGCGGATTTCTCGGCGGCATGATCGCGCAGGAGCTCGCGCTCGCGCACCCGCAGCGAATCTCTTCGCTGGTGCTGGTCGGCACCTACGCGCGCGCCGACGCCAAGCGCCGCGCGGTGATCGATCTGTGGAAGCGGATGGTCGAGCTCAAGGTTCCCGCCGAGGTGCGCGTGAAGCAGCGCCTGATCTGGACGCTGGGCGACGCGACCATGGAGCAGGAGGACCTGATCGAGGCGATGTGGCGCTTCTACCTGCGCGACGACGCGCCGATGGACGACCTGGTCTTCGCGCGCCAGGCCGAGGCCTGCATCGCGCACGACGCGCTCGATCGCGTCGACCGGATCGACGCAGCGACGCTGGTCGTGTGCGGCGAGGGTGACATCCTCACGCCGCCGCATCTCTCGCGTCAGCTCGTCGGACGCATCAAGGATTCGCGGCTCGTGCTGCTGCCCAACGCCGGGCACCTGGTCGCGGCCGAGCTCGCGCCGCGCTTCAACCGGCTCGTGATCCGCTGGCTGGCCGAGCAGGAGCGGGCGGCGGCGGAGCGCCTGCCCGCGTCGGCGTCGTCCGCGCGCTAGTGCGCGCGATCGCGGCGCGATGAGCGACCCGCTCGAGCTGCTCTCGCCGTCGTACCGCGCGCTGTTCGAGCGCGCGCGCGCCGTGGCCGAGGCCGACCAGCGCGTGCGCGCGCTCTGGCTCTCGGGCTCGCTGGCGCGCGGCGACGCGGACGCGGCCTCCGATCTCGACCTCTTGATCGCGGTCGCCGACGCGAGCCTCGACGAGTTCGCGCGCGGCTGGCGGGACTGGCTCGCGAAGATCACGCCGAGCGTAATCGCGCGGCCGCTGCCATTCCTGCCCGGCAGTTTCTTCGCGGTGACGCCCGGCCGTGAGCGCCTCGACGTCGTGGTCGAGCCCACGAGCCGGCTCGCGACGACGATCTTCCGAGTGCGCCGACTGGTCTTCGCTCGCGACGGACTCGATGCGCGCGTGCCCGCGCCGCTCGCGGCCGCCGGTCCGTCGCGCGAGCGCATCGCCTTCCTGATCGAGGAGTTCTTCCGCGACCACGGCATGTTCGACGTGGTCGCGACGCGGCGCGACCTCTTGCTCGGCAACGAAGCGACGCACCTGCTGCGCGGGCTCCTGTACCAGCTCTTCTGCGAGGCCAACGCGCCTCTCCCGGTCACGGGTGTGAAGCAGTGGAGCGCGAAGCTCGATCCGGAGCAGCGCGCGCTGCTCGAGCGCCTGCCGACGGGCGGCGCGGACTTCGACGCGATGGTCGCGGCGAACGCGGCGGTCGCGCGAGCGTTCGCGGAGCAGGCGCGCCGGATCGCAGCGGAGCACGGCGTGGCCTGGCCGGACGAGCTCGAAGCCGCGACGCTGCGCCACCTGCGCGCGCACGGGCTGCCCGCGCGCTAACGCGCTTCCGGCAGCGAGAGCAAATCGGAGAGCGACGGCATCGCGGCGGCGGCGCCGCTGCGCAGCGTCGCTGCGGCGCCCGCGCGCACGGCTTCGCGCAGCGCGCGCGAGAGCGGCTCGCCGCGCGCGAGCGCGACCGCGAGTCCGCCGTTGAACGCGTCGCCGGCGCCGGTCGTGTCGAGCGCGCGCACACGCGGCGACGGAATGTGCTCGAAGCCCGTCGCGTGCACCCAGACACAGCCCTGCTCGCCGAGCGTCACGACCACGTCGCCGCCGCTGCGCGCCTGCAAGCGCGCGCCCGCGTGCGCCGCGGATTCCACGTCGTGGATGCGCAGTCCGGTGAGCGTCTCCGCTTCGAGCTCGTTCGGAGTGAGCACGTCGACCAGCGCGAGTGTCTCGTTCGACAGCTCGCGCGCGGGTGCGGGATCGAGCACCGTGCGCGCGTGGTGGGAGCGTGCGAGCAGAAGCGCCGCCTCGACCGTGTCGGGCGGCAGCTCGAGCTGCACGAGCAGCACGCCCGAGGCGCGGAAGGCGGTGATCGCGTCGCGCACGTGCGCGACCGTGACCGCTGCGTTCGCGCCCGCGGCGACCGCGATCTGGTTCTGGCCGGTCGCTTCGTCGACGGTGATCAGCGCCGTGCCGGTGCGCTCGCCGACCAGCGTCTCGACATGGGTCACGTCCACGCCCGCCTCGCGCAGCGCGTCCAGCGGCACGTTCGCGAACGGGTCGTTGCCGACCCGCCCCACCAGGTGCACGCGTCCGCCGAGCCGTGCGGCGGCGATCGCCTGATTCACGCCCTTGCCGCCGGCTCCCATCGTGAGCCCGCTCGCGCGCAGCGTCTCGCCCGGCCGCACGAAGCGCGGCACGCGCACGGCGATGTCGACGTTCAGGCTTCCGACGACAGCGATGTCGCGCACCGGCACTTTGGTAGTCCGAGCCGCTCGGCCGGGCAAGTGAAAGCTTGGACTCGAGCGGCCGCGGCGGTACAAAGTGGACATGAGCACCACCACCGTGGTCGAGGTCGCCGTGCCCGTCCCGGTGGACGAGACCTTCGACTACGCGCTGCTCGAGCCGCGGAGCCTCGAGCCGGGCGTGCGCGTGCTCGTGCCCCACGGCGGGCGTCGGCTCGTCGGCGTGGTGGTCGCGATCAAACCCGGCTCGGCCGCGCGCGCGCGCGGAAGCCTGCGCGCGGTGCTGCAGGTGCTCGACGAAGAGCCGGTGCTGCCGCTGGCGCTGCTCGAAGCCGTGCTGCGCGTCGCGCGCGAGGTGCTGTGTCCGCCCGGGATCGCGCTCGCGGCGGCGATTCCTCCCGGCACCGCGGCGCGCCCCGGCACGAAGGTGGCGCTGCTGCCCGCCGGCATGCGCGCGCTCGAGCGCGGGGAGCTGCGCGGAACGCTCGGCAAAGTGCTCTGGGCACTCGGCCGACGCGCGCGCTCCGAGAGCGAGATCCGCGCGCGCTTTCCCGCGGCGGTCGCCGCGCTGGAACGTCTCGAGCGGCTCGGCTTCGTCTCGCGCCAGCCGGGCACCGATCCGCCCAAGGTGCGAAGGCGTTCCGAACGCGTGTATCGCGTCGCGCCGGGCCTCGACCGCGCGCTCGCCGAGCTCGCGCTCGCGCGCGCACCGAAGCAGCTCGCGCTCCTGCAAGCACTCGGTGGCGCGCCCGCGCCCGCGCGTTCGACCGCCTCGCTGCGCGCGCTCGTCGAGGCGGGCTTCGTGATCTGCGAAGAGCGCGAGCTCGTGCGCGGTCCGAGCTCGGAGCCGCTCGTGCCGACGGAGCCGGCGCCCGAGCTCACGCCCCATCAGAAGATCGCGCTCGGCGAGATCGCGACCGCGATCGAATCGCGCAAGGACGCGCAGTTCCTGCTCTACGGCATCACCGGCAGCGGCAAGACGGAGGTGTACCAGCGCGCGGCCGACGTCGCGCTTCGCAACGGCCGCTCGGTGATCGTGCTCGTGCCGGAGATCTCGCTCACGCACCAGGTGGTGGACCGCTTCCGCGCACGCTTCGGCGACCAGGTCGCGGTGCTGCACAGCGGCCTCTCGGCCGGCGAGCGCTTCGACCAGTGGCGGCTGATCCGCGAGGGCCGCGTGCCGATCGCGATCGGCGCGCGCTCCGCCGTCTTCGCGCCCTACACCGATCTGGGTCTGATCGTGATCGACGAAGAGCACGACGGCGCGTACAAAAGTGACGAAGGATTCCGGTACCACGCGCGCGACGTGGCGCGCGTGCGCGCCGAACGCGCGGGCTGCCCGCTGGTGCTCGGCTCGGCGACGCCCGACGTGGGCACCGCCTGGCGCTCCGCGCACGGCGAGATCAACCGGCTGTCGCTGCCCGAGCGCGTCGCGAGCCGGCCGCTGCCCAGCGTCGAGATCGTCGACATGGCGAGCCCGGCCGCGCGCGGCGCGCGGCGCGGCATGCTGTCTCGGCCGCTGCGCGAGGCGCTGGCCGAGACGCTGGCCGCCGGACAGCAGGCGATCCTGTTCCTGAACCGGCGCGGCTTCGCGGCGCACGTGTACTGCTTCGGCTGCGGCTACGCGCTGCGCTGTCAGCACTGCGACATCTCTCTGGTCTACCACGCGAGCGAGGGCGTGCGGCGCATCGACGATCCGCTCGAAGGGGAGCTGCGCTGTCACTACTGCGGCTATCGCGAAGATCCGAAATCGCGCTGCCCGTCGTGCAACAGCCCCGAGGGCGGCATGCAGGCCTACGGCACCGAGCGGCTCGACGAGGAGGTCAGCGCTTTCCTCCCAAGCGCGCGCGTCGGGCGGCTCGACCGCGACACCTCCAAACGCAAGGGGGCGCAGCGCAGCATCCTGGCCGCTTTTCACCGCGGCGAGATCGACATCCTGGTCGGCACGCAAATGGTCGCGAAGGGCCACGACATCCCGAACGTGACGCTGGTCGGTGTCGTGGCTGCGGATCTGGGCCTGCACTTCCCGGACTTTCGTGCGGGCGAGCGCACCTTCCAGCTGTTGACGCAGGTCGCGGGCCGCGCCGGCCGCGGGCTCGAGCCCGGGCGCGTGGTGCTGCAGACGTTCCTGCCGAACCACTACGCGATCGCGCTCGCGCGCACCCACGACTACCCGCGCTTCTACCGCGAGGAGGTCGCGCGCCGGCGCCCGCACGGCTGGCCGCCGTTCAACGAGCTCGTGCACTTCGCGTTCACCGGCAAGCGAGCGGCAGCGGTCGAGCACGCAGCGGTGACGCTGGCGGGGCTGGCGAAGACCTGCCTGCAGGACGACACCGGCAGCGAGAGTGTGCGCGTGCTCGGTCCGGCGCCCGCACCGCTGCCGCGTCTGCGGGACGAGTTCCGCTGGCAGCTGCTGCTGCTCGGACCGCGCGAAGGGGTCCGGGCGGTCGCGCGCGAGCTCTCGCGTCTCGCGCACGGCCCGGCCTTCGCCGGCGTGGCTGTACGGGTGGATGTAAACCCGATGCAAATGCTATGAAGTCCGGCCCATGCTCCTGTCCGTCCTCCAATTCCCCGACGCGCGCCTGCGCGAGAAGGCCGCGCCGATCGCGCAGCACGAGATCGACGACGACCTGCGCCAGCTCGCCGCGGACATGGCCGAGACCATGTACGACGAGCCGGGTATCGGCCTGGCCGCGACGCAGGTCGGTGTCGCCAAGCGCCTGATCGTGATGGATCTGGACTGGACCGAGGACGGCGAGCGCAGGCCGCGCATCCTGCTGAACCCCGAGTTATTCGTCACCGAAGGCAAAGCCGTCTCCGAGCAGGAGGGCTGCCTGTCGGTGCCCGACTTCAAGTCCGACGTCGAGCGCCACGCGCGCGTGGTCGTGCGCGCTCGGACGCTTGACTGGGAAGAAGTCGAGTTCGAAGCCACCGAGCTCGAGGCCTACTGCTTCCAGCACGAGATCGACCACCTCGACGGCGTGCTCTTCATCGACCGAATCAGCAAGCTGAAGCGCGATCTGTACGTCCGGCGGCGCAAGAAGCAGCTCCGCCGCGAGCAGGAGGAGCGCGAGCCGGCGGGTCACGCCGACGGCTAGCGTGCGGCTGCTGTATTTCGGTACGCCGGGCTTCGCCGTGCCCGGCTTGCGGGCGCTGGCCGCTAGCGGTCACACACTGGTCGGTGTCGTCTCGCAGCCCGACCGGCCGCGAGGTCGTGGGCGCCTGCTCGAAGAGACGGCGGTGAAACAGGCGGCGGCGGAGCTCGATGTTCCCGTGCTGCAGCCTGAAAGGGTCGGAGACGAGCGCGCCCTCGCGTGGATGCGCGCGCGCGAGCCGGAGCTGGGAATCGTGGTCGCGTTCGGTCAGTTCATCCCGAAGAGCGTGCGCGAGCTGCCGCGGCTCGGCCTGATCAACGCCCACGCGAGCCTGTTGCCGCGCTGGCGCGGCGCGGCGCCGATCGAGTGGGCGCTCGACGCGGGCGACGCGCGCACGGGCGTGTCGATCATGCGCGTGGTCAAAGAGATGGACGCCGGCGAGGTGTGTCTGGTGCGCGAGACGGAGATCGGCCCCGACGAGACCGCGGGCGAGCTCGCCGCGCGCGTCTCGGAGCTGGCCGGCGAGGCGCTGGTCGAAGCCGTCGACGCGCTCGCGCACGGCCGCGCGGTATTCGAGGCGCAGGACCCCGCGCGCGTCACGCTCGCACCGAAGCTCGACCGCAGCTTCGCGAAGCTCGATTTCAGCCAGCCCGCTTCGCTGCTCCTGCGCAGGATCCGCGCCGCCACGCCGCGCCCCGGCGTCGATCTCGAGCTCACGCGCGCGGCCAAGCGCCTGCGCATCGTGCGTGCGCGGCTCGGGGCCGGGCACGGCGGCTCCGCGCGTCCCGGACGCGTGAGCGTGGAATCGGGCAAACTGCTGCTCGCCGCGGGCGACGCCTGGCTCGAGCTCGTCGAGATCCAGCTCGCGGGCAAGCGACCCATGCGGGCCGACGAGCTGCTGCGCGGCTTCCGCGTTCCCGATGCCGAGGAGGCGCACTCGCCGTGACCGAAACCCCCTTCGTTCCCACCGCGCGCGGCATCGCGTGGTTCGTGCTCGAGCGCGTCGATCGCGATCGCGCTTTCGCCGAGATCGTGCTGCACGCGGCGCTGCCCGAGTCGCAGCTCGAAAGGCGCGACCGCGCGCTCGCGACCGAGCTCTCGTACGGCTGTCTGCGCCTGCGCGGCCGCGTCGACGCCGCGCTCGGTCAGTGTCTTGACCGTCCGCTGCGCCGCATCGAGTCCGAGGTGCGCAATCTGCTGCGGCTCGGCGCGTACCAGCTGCTGTGCATGGACGGGATTCCCGACGCGGCGGTCGTACACGAAACGGTGCTGCTCGCGCGCAAGCTCGGCTTCGAGCGCGCGACCGGCTTCACCAACGCGGTGCTGCGCGGACTCGCGCGTCTGCGCGACGAGCGCGGCATCGCCTGGCCCGATCCTGCCGAGGATCCGATCGGCAGCATCGAGAGCTGGGGGTCGCTGCCGCGCTGGCTCGCCGAGCGACTGGTCGCCGAGCTCGGACCCGCGCAGGCGCTCGCCTTCGCCGAGGCGTGCACGAAAGCTCCACCGCGCACCGTGCGCGTGACCGCGCGCGGCGAGCGCGAGCGCGTCGCGCACGACTTGGGCGGCGAGCCGACCCGCTTTGCCCCGACCGGCGTCACGAACGCGACGCTGGATCCGTCGCGCGGCGCGGCCTTCGACCGCGGCGAGTACGTGATCCAGGACGAGGCCTCGCAGCTCGTGCCGCTGATGCTCGGCGCCGAGCTCTCGGACACCGTCGTCGACTGCTGCGCCGCGCCCGGCACCAAGGCGGTTCAGCTCGCGGAGCAGGTCGGCCCGCGCGGCGAGGTGATCGCACTGGAGCAGAACCGCACGCGCATGGCCCTGATCTACAAGAGCGCGCAGCGGCTCGAGCTCGCGAACATCCGGCCCTTGGAGCGCGACGTCTCGAAGGGTTTCGACCTGCAGGGTCGCTCGTTCTACAAGCGCGTGCTGGTCGACGCGCCCTGTTCCGGGCTCGGCACGCTGCGCCGCAATCCCGACGCGCGCTGGCGCGTGCGCCCGGAGGAGATCCCGCGCTGCGCCGAGCGCGCGCTCGCGATCCTCGCGTCCGCGGGCCGCTACGTCGAGGAAGGCGGATCGCTCGTCTATAGTGTCTGCACCTTCACTCCCGAGGAGACCACAGGGGTGGTGTCGCGTTTCCTCGAGTCGGCGAAAGATTTCCGGATCGACGATCCGCGCCCGTTCCTGCCGGAGCCCGCGCACGTGCTGGTGAACGATGCGAATGCGCTCTCGACCTGGCCGCAGACGCACGGTTGCGACGGCTTCTACGCGGTGCGGCTGGTGCGCAAGTGAGGCAGTACAAGATCGCGCCGTCGATTCTGTCGGCCGACTTCGGGCGCCTGGCCGAAGAGGTGCGCGCGGCCGAGCGCGCGGGTGCCGACTGGATGCACCTCGACGTGATGGACGGCCACTTCGTGCCGAACCTGACCATCGGTCCCGACGTCGTGGGCGCGGTCGCGAAGGTGACCAAGCTCCCAGTCGACGTTCACCTGATGGTGCGCGAGCCCGATCACCTGATCGAGGCTTTCGTCGCGGCCGGAGCGACAGCGGTCGGTGTACACGTGGAAGCGTGCACGCACCTGCATCGCACGCTCTCGCTGATCCGCAAGCTCGGCGCGCGCCCCTGCGTAGTGCTCAACCCCGCCACGCCCGCGTCGTCGATCCAACCGGTGCTAGGCCTGGTCGACCAGGTGCTGGTGATGACGGTGAACCCGGGCTTCGGCGGCCAGAAGTTCATCGCCGAGACGCTGCCCAAAATTCGGGAGATCCGAACGTGGATCGACGCCAGCCGCCGCCAGGTCGACATCGTGGTCGACGGCGGCATCGGGCCCGAGACGATCGAACGCGCGGCCGTGCACGGCGCGAACGTATTCGTGATGGGCGCGGCGTTTTTCAAGAGCGCCGACTACAAGAAGTTCGTCGACGGCATTCGTGCGCAGCTGTCTCAGCTAGCGTCGCCGGCGTCTTGATCCGACGATCCCTTCGGGCCCTTAGCTCAGTGGTGAGAGCGGCCGGCTCATAACCGGTTGGTCCCGGGTTCGAGCCCCGGAGGGCCCACCACGTCTTACTGACTACGCTCGGCTTCGCCTCGCTGCGCGCGCCGCTTCGCGGCGCTTGCGGGGCGCGGCTCGGGGCGGCCCTCGCTCGCGCCCGTCGTGCGAACTCCCGTCGCTCGGCGGGGATTTGTGGCAGGCTGGGGAGATGCTGGATGTTCACTACTGGCCGACGCCGAACGGGAAGAAGGTCACGATCTTGCTCGAAGAGACCGGGCTGCCGTACCGGATCGTGCCGTGCCGGATCGGGCAGGGCGATCAGTTCACGGATTTGTTCCTGCGCATCGGGCCGAACAACCGCATGCCGGCGCTCGTCGACGATGCGCCCGCGGACGGGGGCGCGCCGATCTCGATCTTCGAGTCGGGCGCGATCATGATGTACATCGCCGAGAAGGCGGGCCGCTTCTACCCGCAGGATCTGCGCGGCCGCTACGACGTGAACCAGTGGCTGATCTGGCAGATGGCGAACCAGGGCCCGAAGAGCGGCGAGTGCGGCCACTTCCGCCGGCTCGGCGACACGCAGGGCGATCAATCGTACGCCGTGCGGCGTTTCAGCGACGAGGTGAACCGGCTGTTCGGCGTGATGAACAACCGGTTGTTCGACCGTCGCTACCTCGCCGGCGACGCCTACACGATCGCGGACATGATCTCGTATCCGTGGACGGTGAACTGGAAGGCGTACGGCCAGGACCTCGACGAGTTCCCGTACTTCAGGCGCTGGTTCGACGAGCTCGGCGCGCGCCCCGGCGTGCAGCGCGGCATGGCTGCTGGCTCGGATCTCAGCGTTGATCCGTCGAAGATGTCGCCCGAGGAAGCCGAGCGCGTGCGCAAGCTGCTGTACAACCAGCGCGCGCGGAAGGCGCCGCCCGGCGGGCTGCTCTAGGCGCGGAGCGCCGCGTGTATCGCGCGCTACTCATCGACTTCTACGGCACGCTGGTCGCGGAGGACGAAGCGCTGGTCGCGCGCATCTCCGAGGAGATCGCGGCCGTGTCGCGACTCGGTGTCGCGCCGCGCGACGTGAGCCAGCGCTGGCATCGGCACTTCATGGAGCTGTGCGCCGCGAGTCACGGCGCGCGCTTCCGCTCGCAGCGCGAGATCGAGCTCGCGAGCCTGGCCGAGGCTGCGCGGGAATGCGAGGCGTCCATCGACGTCACCTCGCTCGCGGAAGAGATGTTCGCGTACTGGGCCGCGCCCACGCCGCTCGACGGCGCGGCCGAGTTTCTGCGCGATCACGACGGACCGATCTGCATCGTCTCGAACATCGACAGCGCGGAGCTGCACGCAGCGGTTCGCGGGCTCGGCTGGCGCTTCGAACACGTCGTCACGAGCGAGGTCTGTCGCGCCTACAAGCCGCGACCGGAGATGTTCCACGCGGCGCTCGAGGCGCTCGGCTGCGCGCCGTCGGAGGTTCTGCACGTCGGCGACTCCGTCGGCTCCGACCTGACCGGCGCGGGGCGGCTCGGCATCGACGCCGCCTGGGTGAACGCCGCAGGTAGCGCGCTTCCCGATTCGCACGAGCATCCGCCGCGACACACCATCCGCAGCGTCGCCGAGATCCCGATGCTGCTCAGCTCGTCGATGCGAAGCACACCACGCTGATGGCCACGGCCGGCCGCGCGGCGTCGAGGTTTCGGTAGGTGTGGCGCTGGTCGCCGCGGAAGACCAGCGCGTCGCCGGGGGCGAGCTGCCAGCGTTCGCCCGAGGCGACCAGCTCGATGCGGCCGGACTCGATCGTCAGGTACTCGCGCGTGCCGGGCGTGTGCGGGATTCCGTTCAGGTGGCCGCCGGGCTCGAGCTCGAGTCGCGAAATTTCGAGGCCCGCGATCGCCTCGGGCAGGAGCGGGCGCAGGCGCGCGCTCTGCCGCTTGCGCGTGCGCACTTCCGCGGCCGGGAACAGCCGAGCAGCCGTGCGCGGCGGACCGATCAGCTCCTCGATCGAGACCGACAGCGCCGCGGCTGCGCGCGACAGCACCGAGAGCGTCGGGTTCGCGGCGCCGGACTCGAGGCTCGCCCAGGTTGGCCGCGGTATTCCCGAGAGCGTCGCCATCTGCTGCTGCGACAGGCCGCGCGCCTCGCGCAGGCGGCGCGCGTTTGCGGCCAGGTTCGAGCCCGAGTCGTCCATCCGGCTGGCACGATAGCCATTTGACAGTTTACTGGCCAACCGGTTGCCTCGTTGGCAGCCGGGGAGGATCGTCGCGCACCACACGAAGGAGACGGCCCATGGCGCTTCGACTCGATCACGCAAACCTCGCGGTCCACGACGTGGACTCCGCGATCCGCTTCCTGCGCGTCGCGTTCCCCGAGTTCCGGATCCGCGCGCAGGGCATCGGCTGGCTGGGCGCGCGCTGGGTGCACGTGGGAACCGACGACGTCTACGTCGCGCTGCACCAGGCGACCCAGCCGTCAGCGGAGCCGTGGGTGCCGTACGCGGGCCGACCCGGCACCAATCACCTCGGCTTCGAGGTTGACGACGCGGACGCGCTGCGCGCGCGCATGCTCGCGGCCGGCTACGAGGATTCGAGCGTGCGCAACGCGCACCCGTACCGGAAGCGCGTCTACTTCCACGACCGCGAGGGCAACGACTGGGAGTTCGTGCAGTACCTCTCCGACAATCCCGCGCAGCGCAACGACTACGCGATCCCGGACGCGACCTGAGCCATGCTCGACGAGGCTCTCGAGTACCTCTCTGACTGCGGCCCCGATCTGCGCAACGGCATGGCCAGTCACGCGCCGATGGTGGCCGAGGCGCTGTGCGCGCTCGGCCGGCCGGACGCGGTGATGCCGTGGCTCGAGCGCCACCGCGCGGAGTTCACGTCGCGTCCTGCACATCGCGAGCGGATCGAGCCCGCGCACTGGCGAGCGGCGCTCGCGAAGGAGGACCGCTTCTCGGATTGGAGTGCGTTCTTCGCCGACGAGCTCGCGAACGCGCCGGCGCGCGAGGTTCTCGACACCTGGGTTGCGCGGCTCGCGCCCGGACTGTGTGCGAACGCGACCCACGGCGTGATTCGCGTCGGTCACGCCGCGCGCGCGCTCGGCGCGGCGGAGAACCCGCTGCGCAGGCGCGAGCTCGCGGATGCGCTGGCGTCGTGGGCGTCCAGCTACCAGGTGCTGCCGACCGCGCGCGCCAAAAAGGGCGGCGCGCTGCCACCGCGCCAGGCGTTCGCGCGCGTCGAGCTTCAGCCGCCGGGCGAGCGGGTCTTCACCGGCACGATCGTCTCCTCGCTCGCGGGGCTGGCCGGTTTCCCCGCCTTCGCGCCCGTGATCGGGCTGCTCGATGCGAGCCCCGAGCCCGCGGTTTTGATCGCGGAGCTGACCGAGCTTTTCGCGCGCGTCCTGCTCGAGAATGCGCACGACCCGCTCACCGCGATCGTGCTCACGCACGGGGTCACGAGCATCGCCGCGCTCGGCCATCTGCTGCCGTACATCGACGACGCCACCGCGCGCGCGGCCCTGCCTTACGCGTGGCAATCGGCCTGCGCGCTGTACGTCGCGTTCGGCTCGCGGCGTCCGCCGGCGCGCCTGCTCGAAGCGCCCGACGAGAACGCCGAAGACCTGATCGAGCGCGCGGTCGCGCACGGCGACGAGCACGCGATCAAGCTGACCGAGGCCTGTCTCGCCCAGCACCGCCGCCATCCTTCGCCGGTGTATCCCGCCGTCTTGCGTCGGACCCTCGAGCAGCTGTCGCCCGGCTGACGCCGCGTGGGCTCGCGTCGTACCATCCCCGCCGCCAGGGGGAGGCGCGAGTGCAAGCGGGAGCCGGACCGGTCGCCCTCGCGCCCACGCGCGTCCGACACAAGGTCGTGTGGGCCACGCTCGCGATGATCGCGATCGCCTACCTCGACCGCGTCTGCATCTCCATCGCGGCGCCGTCGATCAAGCTCGAGCTCGGCCTGTCGGACACGCAGATGGGCCTGGTGTTCAGCGCCTTCACCCTTTCGTACGCGCTGTTCGAGGTGCCGAGCGGCTGGTTCGCCGACCGCTTCGGGGCGCGCGCGGCGCTGGCGCGAATCGTCGCCTGGTGGTCGGCGATGACCGCGGCCACCGGTCTCGCGGGCGGCTTTGCGAGTCTGTTCGCGGTGCGGCTCCTGTTCGGGATCGGCGAGGCGGGCGCGTTCCCGGCGTCGGCGCGCGTGTACGCGCGCTGGCTGCCTTCCCGCCTGCGCGGTCGACTCTTCGGTGTGTTGATCATGGCGGCGGCGCTGGCCGGTGCGCTCACGCAGCCGCTGGTCGTGGCGCTGGTCTCGAATTTCGGCTGGCGGCCCACCTTCGCGATCTTCGGCGGCGTCGGCTTCATCTGGGCGATCTCGTGGTGGCTCTGGTTCCGCGACGATCCGCGCGACCATCCGGGTGTGAACGCGAGCGAGCTCGCACTGATCGAAGCCGGCGGCGTCGAGACGGCCGAACCCGACACCGTTCCGTGGCGGGCGCTCGTGCGGAGCCGCGCGCTGATCGCGCTCTGCGCGATGTACTTCGGCGCGATCTACGGCTGGTACTTCTATCTGACCTGGCTGCCCACGTACTTGTTGCGCGCGCGCGGCTTCGACCTGACCCAGGTCGGCTGGCTCGCGGCGCTGCCCCTGCTCGCGATCGCGGCCGGTGTGTTCCTGGGCGGTTGGCTCAGCGACCGGCTCGCGCCGAGCCTGGGTTTGCGCGTGGCCGCGCGCACGCCCGCCCTCGTGGGTCTGCCGCTGGCGGCCTGCGCGGTGGTCGGTGCCGCCCTCGCGACGGATCCATTCCATGCCGCGCTCCTGCTCGCAGCCGCCGCCGGACTCGCGGGCTTGGGGATCGCTCCGGCCTGGGCGCTCTGTCTCGAGATCGGCGGCCCGCACGCCGGCGTGGTGACGGGCGCGATGAACATGTTCGGGAACCTCGGCGGCACGCTCTCGCCGGTGGTGGTCGGGCTTTGCGTCGACCGGCTCGGCTCCTGGAACGCGCCGCTCTACAGCATCGCCGCGCTCTACCTGGTCGCGGCACTCTGCTGGCTCGGCATCGACCCGGCGCAAAAAATCTTCGCCGAGCCCGTAGCGCCCCCGACCTGAACTCGTGTAGAGTGCCGTCTGCCCCGTGGTGCGGGCTGGAAGGAGCGGAAGCATGAATGCCCAGAAGCTTGGCTACTCGTGCTCACGCCCCCGGCGCACCCGGCAGATCCGGTAGTCTTCTAGACCCGATCTCTGGCGAGGAATCCGGCGAGTCGCAGGCGTGAGTCCGCGGCTCGTTTTTTTTCTTCCTCGCCCTGGAGATCGTTTTGTCGAAGGAACGAATCGGCTCGACGCTGTCGGGCGCCGCGTTCACGCGCGGCATGCTGGCAGACCTCGAGAAGTCGGAGGTCCTGGCGCAGTTCGGCGGCCAGGGCCTGATCAGCGAAGTGCTCGGTGTGATCGGAGACGGCAAGGAAGCGACGGTGTACTGCTGCCGCGCGGATCCCTCGACGGGCGTCGAGCTGCTCGCGGCCAAGGTCTATCGCGCGCAGAAGTTCCGGGCGTTCTCGGGAGCGCGCCGCTATGCCGGCGACCGCGTGGTGCTGGACGAGCGCGTGGGTCGCGCGATGAAGACCAAGACCGACAAGGGCCGGCGCATGGCGCACCACGCCTGGATCGAGTGGGAGTGGGAGACGCTGTGCACCCTGCACGATGCGGGCGCGAGCGTCCCGAACCCGCTCGCGGCCTCGGACGACGCCATCCTGATGGAGTACATGGGCGACGAAGAGGGCGCGGCGCCGCAGCTTCGCCACGTCGACCTCGAGCCCGCGCGCGCGAAGGAGGCGCTCGAGCGCCTGCTGCAGGACGTCGAGCTGCTGCTCGACTGCCACCTCGTGCACGGCGACCTGTCGGCGTACAACGTGCTCTGGTGGGGGGATCGGCCCCGGATCATCGACGTGCCGCAGTCGATCGACCTGCACTCGAGCAAGAACGGCTACCCACATCTGCGTCGCGACGTGCAGAACCTCGAGCGCTACTTCGCGCGCTACGGGCTGTCGGTGGGCGACTTCGCCGAGAGCGCCTGGCGGCGCTACCAGCGCGGGCAGCTCGGCCGCTAGGCGTTGGCGCGAACCTGGTCTAAGCTCGCGACGTGGGTGAGGGAGCGGGGCACGTGCCCGTGCGGATCGTCGTGTACCCGGGGGACGTCCGTCTCTCGGGCGTGTCGGCCGAGATCGCGGTCGCGCGAACTCCAGCCGAGCTGCGTGCCGCGCTCGAAGCGGACGAGCCGGCCGCGCTGGTGGTCGATCTCGAGAGCGGCGGCCACGGCGCGCTCGACGTGTTGCGCGAGCGGCGCGCGCGTGGCTCGCTCGTGCCCGTGCTCGTGCTGGCGCCGCTCGGCGATGCGGAAGCCGCCGAACGGTCGCGCGCGCTCGGCTCGTGCACCGTGCTCGCGCGCGAGAGCGCGACCGGCGCGGTGCTCTCGGCGTGTCTGCGCGAATTGCTCGAGCTTCCGCCCGCGGCGGCCGCCGACGCATCGCGCGCGCCGGCGATGTTGTTCAAGACCGATCCCCTCGGCGGCTTCACTCACTTCACGCGCCGCTGGCTCGCGTATCTCGGTCTGTCCGAGGCGGAAGCCCGCGGTCGCGGGTGGCTCGAGCGTGTGCACCCCGAAGATCGCTTCGCGCTGGAAGCGGCGCTGGCGGCCGGCATCGAGGAGTCGGCCGAGGTCGAAGCGGACGTGCGCATTCGAGGCGCGGCCGATGCCTACCGCTGGGTCCGGCTCTCCGCGTTCGCGGGCCTCGACGCGAAGTCCGCGTTCACGGGCTTCGTCGGCTCGGTGTTCGAGATCGACGACCTGGTCGACGAGCGCGAGCGCGTGCGCGGCGATGCGTCGCGGCTCGAGACCGTGAGCACGGAGCTCGAAGAGCTGGCCTTCGCGGGCGCGCACGATCTGCAAGAGCCGCTGCGCAGCCTGGAGCATGCGCTGCAGGGGGCGCTCGCAGGCGGAACGACCGACCTCGAGCTCGCGCTGCGCCAGGTCGCGCACATGCGCGACCTGCTGCGCGACATGGTCGACTACGCGGGCTCGAGTGCGCTGCACGTCGCGGTGGAATCGACCGATCTCGCGCAGGCGCTCGAGTGGGCGCTCGAGAATCTGCGGCCCGCGATCGCCGAGAGCGCGGCCGAGATCAAAATCCAGGCGCTCACGCGCGTGCTTGCCGATCCGATCCAGATCGCGCGCGTGTTCCAGAACCTGGTCGCGAACGCGCTGCGCTTCCGCGGCGACGAAGCGCCGCTGATCAGTGTCGGCGCCGAGCCGCGCGAGCGCGACGTGCTGGTGTCGGTGTCGGACAACGGCATCGGCATTCCGGCCGCGCACCACGAGACGATCTTCCGCGTGTTCGAGCGGCTGCACGGCTTCGAGCGCCCGGGCACCGGCATGGGACTAGCGATCTGCCGCCGCATTCTCGAGCGGCACGGCGGCCGGATCTGGGTCGAGTCGCGCGCGAAGCGCGGCGCGACGTTCTACTTCACGCTGCCGCGCGGCTAGGCCGCCCTCCGATGCGGCTGCCCTCGATCCTGACCTGCGTAGCGTTGGGCGCCGCGACGTGGGTCGCCTACGGCAGCTTCTCGGGCTTCGAGTTCGTGAACTGGGACGACAACGTGTACGTAACGGGCAACGCGCAGGTGCGCGGCGGACTCACGCTCGAGTCGGCGCGCTGGGCGATCACCGCGACCGACGCGCACAACTGGCACCCGCTCACCTGGCTCTCGCACATGCTCGACGTGGAGCTGTTCGGCCTCGATCCGGTCGGACACCACCGCACGAACCTGGCGCTGCACGTGGCGACCTCGTGTCTGTTGTTCCTCGCGTTCCTGCGCATGACCGGTTCTGCGTGGCGGAGCGCGTTCGTGGCGGCGCTCTTTGCGCTGCACCCGCTGCACGTCGAATCGGTGGCCTGGGTCGCCGAACGCAAGGACGTCCTCTCCGCGCTCTGTTTCGCGCTCGTGCTCTTGCTGTACGCGCGCTACGCGGAACGCCCGTCTGTGCCGCGCTACGCCGCGGTGTTCGCGATGTTCGCGCTCGGACTCACCGCGAAGCCGATGCTGGTGACGCTGCCGGCGGTGCTGCTGCTGCTCGACGTGTGGCCGCTCGGCCGGCTGCGGCTCGCGCCGACGATCGATTGGAAGCGCGCGGGCCGGCTCGCGCTCGAGAAGCTGCCGCTTTTCGCACTCTCCGCGGCAGCCAGCGCAATGACCGTCGTCGCGCAGGAGACGGCCATCTCGTTGGCCGCGCGCTACACGTTCCCGGATCGGATCGGGAACGCGCTGGTCTCGTACGCGCGGTATCTCGCCGGTACGTTCTGGCCGACGGATCTGTCGATCACTTACTGGCACCCGAGCGGCTGGCCGCTCGCCACGGTGATCGGCTCCGCGCTGCTGCTCGCGGCCATCACGGCCGCGACGCTGCGGCTCGTGAAGTCACGACCGTATCTCCCCGTCGGCTGGCTGACCTTCCTGGGCATGCTCGTGCCGGTGATCGGCGTGGTGCAGGTCGGCGAGCAGGCGATGGCCGACCGCTACATGTATCTGCCCTCGATCGGGCTGTTCGTGATGGCGGCGTGGGGCGTGAACGCGCTCGTGCCCGAGTTCCCCGGACGCGCTCGCGCGCTCGCGCTCGCCGCGGGCGCCGTTCTGCTTGCCTGCGCCTGGCTCACCCACGCGCAGGTCCAGGTCTGGCGAAACAGCAATGTGTTGTGGCAACACGCGCGCGCGGTCGATCCGCACAACCCGCTCGCGCTCGAGGTGACGGGCGTGCTCGCCGAGGAGCAGGGCCGGCAGGTCGAAGCGCTCGGCTTCTACCGGCGCGCGCTCGAGATCGACCCGCGACGGCAGAACTCGCATTACAACCTGGGCAACTTGCTGCGCTGGTTCGGCCGGCCCGCGGAAGCGATCGGCCCGCTGCTCGAGGCGGTGCGGCTGCGCCCCGATTTCGCGGTCGCGTACGAAGCGCTGGGTCACTCGTACCGCGATCTCGGCCAGCCGCAGGCGGCGCTGCAGGCGTTCCAGCGCTCGGTCGAGCTCGGCCCCAAAGTCGCGAACGCGCAGTACAACTTGGGACTCGAGTACCTGCAGGCCGGCCGCGCGCGCGAAGCGCTCGCTCCGCTCGGCGAAGCCGTGCGCCTGCGGCCCGAGTTCACCATGGCCTACGTCACTCTCGCCGACGCGCACGCCGCGGTCGGCGAACGCGACGCGGCCGTCAACGCGGCCGAGCGCGCGCTCGCGCTCGCGCGCGAGCAGGGCGAGCTCGAGTTCGCCGCGCAGATCGAGGCGCACCTCGCCAAGCTCCGCGGGGCGTCTCGCTAGTCGCTCGTCTCTCTTCCTAGTTTTTCGATGCGAGTGAGATCCCTAGTTACGCCCAAGTTGTTTCGACGCGGAGTGGCTAGATGTTTGCGAGTCGACTTGCTCTGAGCTTCCTCACCCCCATTCCGTACTCGGCGCGTCGACTTCATCAGGGGGTGAGTCATGACGCGCGTTCGCATCGACTGTCTGGTCGCGGTGCTGGCTCTTCAGAGCTTCGCGTCGACCGCATGGGCACAGGGCGGCTCG
>JANNLG010000147.1:0-1536 GCA_031396695.1 Deltaproteobacteria bacterium | reverse complement strand
TCTCCGAGACCCCGCTCGAGGACGCGCTCGCGCTGGCCGCCGACATCGCCAGCAAGAGCCCCGACGCGATCCGCTCTGCAAAGAAGCTGTTCGAGGACAGCTGGCACGCGCCGACCGCGGACGGCCTGCGCCTCGAGGAAGGCCTGCAGCGCGGCCTGATCGGCAAGCCCAATCAAGTCGAGTCGGTGAAGGCGAACTTCGAGAAGCGCGCAGCGCGGTTCAACGACCCGAGCTAGTCGCCGCGCGCGGCGAACTGCCGGTACAGAACGGGCAGCACGAGCAGCGTGAGCGCGGTGCTCGACAGGATGCCGCCGATCACGACCGTGGCGAGCGGCCGTTGCACTTCGGCGCCCGCGCCCGTCGAGATGGCCATCGGAACGAAGCCGAGCGAGGCGACCAGGGCCGTCATCAGCACGGGTCGCAAACGCGTGAGCGCTCCCTCGCGCACAGCTGCATCGATCGAACGACCTTCGCGGCGCAGCTCGCTCACGAAGGAGATCATCACGACACCGTTCAGCACCGCGACGCCCGATAGAGCGATGAAGCCGACGCCCGCGGAAATCGAAAGCGGAATCCCTCTCAGCAAGAGCGAGACGATCCCTCCCGTCCACGCGAGCGGGACGCCGCTGAACACGATCGCGGCGTCGCGGGCCGAGCCGAAGATGGCGGCGAGGATGCCGAAGATGAGCAGCAGCGCGAGCGGCACGACGATCTGCAGCCGACGGCTCGCGGACTGGAGCTGCTCGAACTGGCCGCCCCAGGTGCTCCAGTAGCCGGTGGGGAGCTCGACGTCGGCGCGAATCCGCTGCTCGGCCTCTGCGACGAACGAGCCGATGTCGCGACCGCGCACGTTCGCCGTGACCACGACGCGGCGCTTCCCGTTCTCGCGGCTGATCTGGTTCGGTCCGGTCCCGATCGAGAGCTTCGCGACGGCGCCGAGCGGCACGAACTCTCGCGCGCCAGCGGCTTCCGCGTCGTGCTTCGGCAGCAGGATCGGAAGACGCTCGAGCGCCTCGAAGTCGACCCGCAGTACTTCAGGCAAGCGCACCACGATGTCGAAGCGCCGATCACCCTCGAAGATCTGCCCGGCGACGGAGCCTCCGATGGCCGTGCGCACGACCTCCTGCACGTCGTCCTGCGAAAGCCCGTAGCGGGCGAGCGCGTCGCGATCGATGTCGACCTCGAGCATCGGCAGCCCGGTCACTTGCTCGGGCTTCACGTCGGCCGCACCCGGAATGCGCTCGAGGACCTTGGCGATCCGCTCGCCCGTCTCCCGCAGCAGCTCGAGGTCGTCGCCGAAGACTTTGACCGCGATGTCGCTGCGCACGCCGGCGATCAGCTCGTTCATGCGCATCTCGATGGGCTGCGTGAACTCGTAGTTGTTGCCCGGCACGCGCGCAACCGCCGCTTCCAGATCCCGCACGACGTCGTCCTTGGACTTGCGCGGATCGGGCCAATCGGAGCGCTCCTTCAGCATCACGTAGCCGTCGGCGACGCTCGGCGGCATCGGATCGGTCGCGACCTCGGCGGTGCCGA
>JANNLG010000253.1:0-13831 GCA_031396695.1 Deltaproteobacteria bacterium | reverse complement strand
CTGCGCGCGCGCAGGCCCCGGCTCCCGCTCCGCCCGCTCGCGTGGCGCCGATCGCCGCGCCCGCCGCGGCACCGGCCCCCGCGCCGACGGCGGCGAAGTCGACGCGGCCCGTACCTTCGAGCGATCCCGACATCGCCGCGGCCGAGCGACTCGCCCGCATCGCCGTCTCCGACGTGATCCTCTACAACGAGGCGAAGTTCGCGGCCGCGATCGCGGCGGGGAACGTGTCGAAGGCGCTCACGTCCGAGCTCGAAGAGGCGCGCCAGCACTTCAACTCGCGCGTGTCGCCGATCCTGCGCCAGAACCGAGACTTCCTGAAGGAAGAGCTCGAGCGGCGCGCCGCGCAGCGCAAAACCTGAGCGCGGGCGGGCGGGAAGCGCGCGACTCCCGCTAGAATCCGCCGCGATGCGCGAGCAGCGAGGCGGGAGCACAGGCACGGTCGCATTCGTCGCGCTGGCCGGCCTGCTGCTGCCGCTCGTCGCGTGCGGGTATCGGCCGCTCGACGGCAAAGGCGTGTTCGGTCCGGACGTGAAGACGATCGAGGTCGAGGCGTTCGATAACGCGTCGACCGCTCCCGGACTCGAGCAGCAGATCGCCGACGCCATGGTCGAGGAGTTCGCGCGCCGCGCCTGGCTCGAGCCGGTGCTGCAGAATCAGGTCGCGAACCCGGACCTGGTGATGTCGGGCGAGCTGCTGACCGCCGACGTGCGCTCGAACTCGTACTCGGCGGGCGGGCTCGCGCTCGAGGAGCGCGTCGAGGTGCGCTTCGACGTGAGCGTGAAGCGCGGCGCGTCGGGCGAGGTCGTGTACCGACACCCGGGCTGGAGCGTCACGGAAGTCTTCCTGTCGAGCGCCGACCCGATGGTCTACGCCAGCAACAAGGAACAGGCGCTGCGCCGGGTCGCCAGCGTCATCGCGGAGCGCGTGCACGATGAACTCTTCCAAAGATTCTAAGGGTCCCAGCGCGGGAGAGCCGCGCCACCCTACTCAGAGTTTTCCTTCGGTCGTCTTGATTGAAGGTCCGCAGGCGAGCCTGCGCGACGCTGCGCTCGCGGAGCTGCGGGAGCTCGTGCTCGCGGACGCGCCGCGCGACTTCAACGAGGATCGCTTCGATTTCAGCGTCGCGGGCACCGAACCGGGCGCCGTGCTGGCGGCGGCGCGCACGCTGCCGATGATGGCGCGCGCGCGGCTCGTGCTGGTGCGCGGCATCGGCGAGAAACGCGCGGCGAAGTTCACCGACGAAGTGCTGGTCGAGTATCTCGAAGCACCGCTCGAAACCACCTGCCTCGTGCTCGAAGCGGAGAGCGTCGATAAGCGCCAGCGGTGGGTGAAGCGGGTCGTCAAGATCGGACGCGTGATCGACTGCACCGGCCCGAGTCGGCCCGCCGACGTGCGCAAGTGGATCGAGACCCGGCTCGCACAGCGCGGCGCACGCGCCGGCAGCGGAGTGGCGGCGGCGCTCTTCGAGCTGGTCGGCGCGGATCTCGACCGGCTCTCGCTCGAGGTGGAGAAGCTCTGCCTGTACGCGGGCGAGAAGGGCGAGATCGACGCCGATGCGGTGACCGAGCTGGTCGGCCAACTCCGTCCGCGCGCGCTCTACGAGCTGACCGACGCGATCGGCGAGCGCCGGCTGACGAACGCGCTGCGGCTGGCGGCCGAGCTCACCGAGCAAGGCGAGGCGCCGCTCTCGCTGGTGGGTGCACTCGCCAATCACTTCCGACGCTTGCTGCGCGCCCACGACATCCAGCCGCTGGAGACGGCGGCGGTGCAGAAACGTCTGGGCTTGCACCCGTTCGCCGCGCAGAAGGTCGTCGAGCAGGCGCGGCGCTTCAATCCGCGGCGGCTCCGCACCTGCCTCGACGCGGTGCGCAGCACGGACATGGCGCTGAAGGGCGGGCTGCCGATCGCGCCGCGGCTGGCGATCGAGCGCCTGGTCCTGGTCGTGTGCGCGTGAGCGCGACTAGCGCTGGACGAGCTTGGCGAGGCGCGAGACGGTGCGCGAGACGGTCCGCTTGTGCACGACGCCCTTGCTCGAGGCCTTGCGCAGCAGCCTCTCGGCGTCCTTCAGAAGGGCCTGCTTGTCGCCCGTGCCGGCGGCCGCCGCATCGCGCAGCTTGCGCACGGCGCCGCGGACCGTCTTGCGGACCTGATTGTTCCGGGCGCGCCGCTTCAACGACTGGACGTGGCGTTTCTTGGCGGAGCGATGGGTAGCCATGGAGACCTCCGAGCGAGCCGGTAAGTACCCCGGTGCGGCGGCGGTGTCAACGTCAGCCGCCGTCGGTGTCTCGCGCTCGGCCGGGGTCGTGGCCGGTGCGACCATGGCCAGCCGGGTGCTCGGGCTGCTGCGCGACAGCGCGATCGCCTACGCGCTGCCCGTCTCGGCGAGCGACGCCTTCTTCGTCGCCTTCACGATTCCGAACCTGCTCCGCAGGCTGGTCGGCGAGGGCGCGCTGACGGTCGCCTTCGTGCCGGTGTTCAGCCAGGCGGTCGAGCGTTCACACGACGAGGCCCGAACCGTCTTGCGCGCGACCTGGACGCTGGCGCTCCTGGTGACATCGGTGATCTGCGTGCTCGGCATGATCTGGGCGGAGCCGCTCGTGATCGCGTTCGCGCCCGGCTACCTGGACGACCCGGCCAAGCTCGAGCTCACGACGACGCTCTTGCGGCTTTGCTTCCCGTACGTGGTGAGTCTGTCGCTGGTCGCGGTGGCGATGGGCGCGCTGAACGCGCTCGGGCATTTCTTCCGGCCCGCGATCGCGCCGGTCTGGCTGAACGTGTGCCAGATCGCGTCGGTCGCGATCGGAGTCGCGTTCTTCACCACTCCGGTGCTCGCGCTCGGTTTCGGCGTGATCGTCGCGGGCGTGCTGCAGGTTTGGCTGCAGCTCAAGCCGCTGCGCCAGCGCGGCTTCTCGCCGAAGCTGCTCTGGGCGCCCGGCAATCCCTCGGTGCGGCGGCTCGGCTGGATTCTGCTGCCGGCGTTGCTCGGCGCCTCGGCGTACCAGCTCAACACGATCAGCACGCGCGCGATCGCGAGCTTCTTCGGCGACGGCGCGGTCTCGTATCTGTACTACGCGACGCGTCTGCTCGAGCTGCCGCTGGGCGTGTTCATCTTCGCGCTCTCGATGGCGAGCCTGCCGTCGCTTTCGCGCTCGGTCGCTTCGGGCGACCGGCCGGCGCTGCACCGCTCGTTCTCGGAGATCCTCGGACTCTCGCTCGCGCTCGCGCTGCCTTGCACGGCCGGGCTGATCCTGCTGCGCGAGCCGATCGTGGCGCTCTTGTTCGGCTGGAACCCGGAGCACTTCGGCCCCGAAGCCGTGCGCCTCTCGGGCCTGGCGCTCCTGTACTACACGCTCGGGCTGGTGCCGATCTCGCTCGCGCGCATCTACGTGAACCTGTGCGTCGCGCACGAGAACACGCGCACCGGCGCCCACGCGGCGGTGCTGAGCCTGGTCGTCAACGTGCTGGGGGCGCTCGTGCTGGTCGGGCCGCTGCCGTACGGCACCCTCTGGGACGGTCTGGTCGACGCGCAGCGAGCCTGCGTGATCGCCGACTTCGGCTTCCTCGGCCTGGCGCTGGCGACGACGCTGGCCGCGGCCGCCAACGCCGCCTACGTGATGATCGCGTCGCGGGTCCACTACGGCGCCACGCTGCCGGCGCGCGCGTGGCTCGACTACCTGCGGCTGGTCGGAGCGACGGCGGTGCTGTGCGGCGCCGTCGGCTTGGGGCTCTGGCTGCTGCCGCTGCCGAAGCAGGCCTCGCTCGAGGCGGCCGCGCAGCTCGCCGGACTGATCGGGTTCGGTGTGCTGGCCTACCTGGGCGGTCTTTGGGCTCTGGGCGCGAAAGAGTTCGCGCTGCTGCGCCGAGTCGTCCGCCGGATGGCTTCAGCGAGCCGATGACCACGCCGAATCATGAGGTAGGTCGATCGATTGCATCGAGAGGAGAGGGGTGCGCGGATCTCCGCGAACGCGCTCGTTGGCGCTGGCGCTCCTGGCGCTTCTTTGGCTCGCGCCCGCTTTTGCGGCCGGAGCGGAGGGAGACCTGCGCCGTGCCGACCCGCTGCTGGTGCCGACCGGACCGTTCCCCGAGCCGGAGCGCGCGGCGGCGCTGCCCGCCGCCGAACGCGTGCGCGCGGCCTCCGAGCTCATGCGCGCGCGCGGTCATCGCGAGCTGCCGGTGCTCGCGTGGGCGCTGCTCGACGTGGCGCGCGCGAACGACCAGCCTGATCTGGTCGAGCTCGCGGTCGAGCTCGCGCCCGGCTCGCCCGGGGTGCGCTTCGAAGCCGCGCGGCTGACACACGACCCGCTCGAGCTCGTCGCTTCGCTGGTCGCGCTGACCTGGGATCTGCCGGGGTTGTTGTGGCTGGTCGCGCTCGCGGGCATGGCGCTGACGGGCGGGCTGCTGGCGTTGGCGCTCGGCGCCAGCGTCGCGGCGGCGCTGCGCGGGCTGCCGCTGCACGGCCACGCGCTCGGCCACGCCATGACGTCGCAGGAGCCGCCGGCCTGGCCGGGCGTGCTGCTGTGCATCGCGGGTCTGTGCGCTCTGCCACTTTTCGGTGTCGGTGTCGTCGGTCTGATCGCCGCGGCCGGTGCGCTCGGCGCGCTGCGCCTGCCGAAAGGGCAGACCGCGCGCCTCGCGCTCGCGCTGATCGCGCTCGGCGCGGCGCTCGGTCCCGGACTCGATCGCGTGGCGCCGGCCGTGGTCGCCGGCGCGCGCGAGTCCGACCTGATCGCGGCCTGGCGCATCGACCGGGGCGCGGCCCTGCCCGGGGATCTCGAGCGCGTGGAGCGCGCCAGCGTCCGTGCGCCCGACGACGCGCTCTTCCGCTTCGTGATCGCGACCGACTGGAAGCGGCGTGGCGACCTCGCACGCGTGCACCAGGTGCTCGGTGATCCGTCCACGAGCTCCGAGGCCGGACTGCGTGCGGCGTCGTTCAACCTGGCCGGGATCGCGCGCCTGGCCGAGGGAAACCTGAACGAGGCTGTGCCCGCGTTCGAGCGCGCGCGCTCGGCGGACGAGTCGGCGGCCGTGATGTTCAATCTGTCGCAGGCCTACGGTCGCGCGCTCATGCTCTCGGAGCAGGAATCGGCGTTCGCGGTCGCGAGCGCGCTCGACGACGGGCTGGTGAACGAGTACCTGGCGGCCGAGGGCGCGAGTCTGCACTCGGTGCTGATCCAGTCGCCGCTCTCGCTCGCGCTGTTCCTGGTGCGAGCGCTCGAGCCGGGCGCCGAATCGCGCGCGCTCGCCAGCGAGCTGCGCGAACGCCTGCTCGGTCCGCTCGAGCGCGATCGATCGTGGCTGGCGCTGCCGGCGCTGGGCGTGCTGGCGTTCGCGCTGCGACGCAATTCGGTGAAGCGCTGCAGCCGTTGCAAGCGGCCGCTGTGCGCGCGCTGTTCGCGCGAGGCCATGGCCGCGGGCACCTGCACGCGCTGCGTGCGCCTCTTCGTCAAGCGCGAGCACACCGATCCGCGCATGCGCAAGCAGCAGCTCGACATCGATCGGCGCCGCGAGCGCTTCGCACAGGTCCGGCTCGCCGCCGGCGCGCTGGTCGTGCCGGGCTCGGCCGACGTCGTCGAGGGCCGCTGGCTGCGCGGAACGGCCACGCTGTTCGCGCTCGGCCTCGGCTTCGGCCTGCTGCGCGCGCCGGAGATCCTGCCGCTGCCGTGGGATCTCGGCAGTCTCGGTGAAATGGCGCCCTATGCGACGGGGCTCGCGCTGCTCGCCTCGCTCTACGCGGTCGCACTGACGCAGTCGCTCGGTCGGCTCGCGACGCTCCGGCGGGTGTCATGAGCTTGCAAGGCGTGCTCGCCGACTTTCCCGTCGCCGACGTGTTCCAGCTCATCTCGCAGCCGCGCAAGACCGGCGTGCTCGACGTGGAGCGGCGCGGGCGCACGCTGCAGATCCTTTTCCTCGAGGGGCAGGTGCTGAGTGCGCGCGCGGCCGAGACGCGGCCCGACGGCGCGCTCGCGGGCTACCTGCTGCGCACCGGCGCGCTGTCGGAGTCGACGCTCGCCGAGGCGCGCAAGCGCCAGGAGGAAACGCTCGAAGCGCTCGCACCCACGCTGCTGCAGCTCGATCTGGTCTCGCGCGCGGATCTCGAGCAGGTGATCAAGCTCGCGACCACCGACACGATCTTCGAGCTGTTTCTGTGGGACGAGGGCCGCTTTGCCTTTCGCGCCGAGTCGGTCACGCCCGGACCGTGCGACAAGCCGGTGGCGGCCGAGATGGTGCTGCTCGACGCGCTGCGCATGCGCGACGAGTGGGTGACGATCCAGAACGGCCTGCCGGACCTGGCGGTGGTGGTCGCGCCGGTGGTCGAGCTCGAGGGCTTCCGCCAGAAGCGCGCGTCGATCGAAGCCGAGTCGAGCGTGGCCGGCGCGGATCTCGAGAAGCTGTTCACGTTCGCGAATGGCCGCATCGCGGCACGGCGCGTGATCGACCTGTCTCGTCTGGGCACGTTCCAGGGCGCGCGCGGGCTGCTGGCGCTGATGCGCGGCGGTGTGTTGCGCGCGGAGCAGCGCGAAGTGGTCGCCGAGCCCGACGCCGAGCGCGAGTCTTCGCGCCCGCCGCTGGTCGCCTGCGCGGTGCTCGCCGCTTGCGCGGTGCTGGCCTTCGGGCTCTTGCTCGCGCGCCCGTCCGCGCAGGCGGAGCCGAGCTTTGCCGGCGATCCGATCGAGGAGTTGCGCGAGGAGGCCGCCACCGAGCGGGTGCGCGCCGCGCTCGAAGTCCACCGCTGGTCGAACGGCGCCTACCCGAGCTCGCTCGAGGAGCTGGCGTCCGAACAGGCGCTCTTGGCGGCCGTTCCGCTCGACCGGTACAGTTACGCGCGCTCGTCCGAGGGCGGATTCACGCTCTGGAGAGTGCGCCCTTAGCCGGAGAACGATTGGCTGCTGACGAAGATCCGCTGGTTCTAGACGACAACGCGCTGGCCCAGATCGTCTTCGGCGAGAACGATCGCAACCTGCGCAAGCTCGAGCAGCAGATCGGCGTGCGCATCCAGGCGCGCGGGAATCGCGTGCGGGTGACCGGCCCCACGCTCGAGTCCAAGGTCGCGCGGCGCGTGCTCCGCGACCTGTACGACCTGGCCGGCGCGGGTGCTCCGATCGAGGACGCCGACGTGCGTCAGGCCGTGCGCATGGCCGAAGAGCCCGGCTCCGAGGCCGTGCGAGCGCTCGCGTCGGGCTCGGGCATCGAGGTGGGCCGGCACAAGCGCATCCTGCCGCGCACCGAGAACCAGCGGCTCTATCTCGAGACCATCGCCGAATCGTCGCTGACCTTCGGCATCGGTCCCGCCGGCACGGGCAAGACGTATCTCGCCATGGCCATGGCCGTGCAGGCGCTGCTGCGGCGCGAGGTCGGCCGGATCGTGCTCACGCGCCCGGCCGTCGAAGCGGGCGAGAAGCTCGGCTTCCTGCCCGGCTCGCTGTTCGAGAAGATCGACCCGTACCTGCGACCGCTGACCGACGCGCTGCACGACATGATGCACGGCGAAGAGGTTTCGCGGCGCATGGACCGCGGCATCATCGAGATCGCGCCGCTCGCCTTCATGCGCGGCCGCACGCTGAACGACGCATTCATCATCTTGGACGAGGCGCAGAACACGACCTCGGAGCAGATGCGCATGTTCCTCACGCGCATGGGCTTCGACTCCAAGGCCGTGATCAACGGCGACGTCACGCAGATCGACCTCCCGCGCGGCACCACGTCGGGCCTGATCGAGGCGCGCAAGGTGCTCGACGGCGTGCCGGGCATCGCCTTCGTGCACTTCACCGAGAAGGACGTCGTGCGTCATCCGCTCGTGCAGGAAGTGATTCGCGCCTACGAGAAGTTCGAAGCGGAGACTTGAGCGTGGCCAAGCCGGAGCCGAAGACGCGGACGACGCCGCGGCGCAGGGGCATTCTGGGGGGCGCCGAGGTCCGGCCTTCGGGTCCGATCCTGGTCGCGAGCGCGCTGGCCGGCTGTCTCGCGCTCTCGGCGCTGCTCACGCTCGAGATCCTGCCCGCGCCGGTGGTCGGCTTCGCCGGCCGCGCGATCCTGGTCGGCGACATCTCCGAGCGCGACGAGAAGGCGCCCACGGCGCTGGTGATCGCCGATCCGCAGGCGACCGAGAACCTGCGCCGCGAAGCGGTCGAGAAATCGCCCGTAGTGTACGACTTCGACGACAACCGGGCCGCGGAGCTGCGCGAGCGGATCGGCAAAGCGTTCGCGGCCGCGCGCGCCGCGCTCGCGCCGGTCGCCACACCGGCCGTCGGCGACGCGCCGCCGCGCACGCCCGCGACGGCCTTCCGCGAGTCACTCGGCTCCGAGACACCGGTGCCCGACGCCGCGCTTCAATATCTCGACAAGACCAAGTTCTCGGCCGCCGACGAGCAGCTCGTCGTGCTGTTGGTGGAGAGCGTGTCGGCGCGCATGATCGTAGACGAGCTGGCGGAGTTCGAGCGCCACCTCGAGGCGCGTACGGTCGTCGTGCGCGATCTCGGTTCGGGCAACGAGCGCGCGCTCAAGAGCGCCCAACGCGTGCTGACCGCCGAGACCGCGCGCACGCAGCTCGAGCGCGGCGCCGAGGCCTCGCTCGCGAACGCGACGCCGGCCGCGCGCGCGGCGCTGGTGCCGCTCGCGAAGTCGCTCCTGCGGGCGAACCTGAATTTCAACCTGCGCGCCACCGACGAGCGCCGCAAGGCCGCCGAGACGAGCGTGAAAGAGGCGACCATCTCGCTGCGCAAGGGCGAGATCATCGTGCGCGATGGCGACCCGATCACCGAGCGCCACCGGCTGATTCTCGAGGGCATCCGCACGCAGCAGAGCGCGCTCTCGCGCGTCTCCGTGTTCGCGGGCGTGGCGCTGCTGCTGATGATGCTGATGCGCGTGATCTGGCGCTTCGGCGCCACCAGCCTGCTGCGCTTCCCGCGCCGCAACAAGGACGCCTGGTTTCTGCTCACCACCTTGGTCGCGACGGCGCTGGGCACGTCGGTCGCGCTGTTCCTCGCGGAAGGCGTCGGCAACAGCCCGCGGCTCGAGCCGCTCGTCGATCAGTGGCCGAGCGTGTTGCAGCTCGGGATCCCGGTCGCGGCGGGAACCATGCTCGTGCGCATGGTGCACAGCGCCGAGACGGCGGCGCTGTTCGCGGTGCTGGTGTCGCTGGTCACGGGCTTTCAAGTGCACGGCGATCTCGGCTTCACGAGCTATGCGCTGGCCGGCTCGCTGACGGCGGCGGTTGGTGCGGCGAAGGTCACGCAGCGCGGAACCCTGTTGCGCGCGGGACTGCGCGTCGGGCTCGCCAACGCCGTGGTCGCGCTCGCGCTGCTCCTGCTCGGCAATCATTTCTCGCCGCTCGTCGCCGCGCTCTCGATCGGACTCGCGCTGCTCTCAGGCGCGCTGTGCGGCGTGTTGGTCTCGGGTGTCGCGCCGCTGGTCGAGACGGTCTTCGGCTACACCACGGCGGTCAAGCTGCTCGAGCTCGCCAATCGCGAGCAGTCGCTGCTGCGCGAGCTCGAGCTGCGCGCACCCGGCACCTACCACCACAGCATGATGGTCGGGCACCTGGCCGAGAAGGCCGCCGAGGAGATCGGCGCGAACGCGCTGCTCGCCAAGGTGGCCGGCTACTACCACGACATCGGCAAGATGCGCCGGCCGCAGTTCTTCGTGGAGAACATGAACGTCACGCAGGGCGAGAACCGGCACGAGAAGCTCGCGCCGTCGATGTCCGCGCGCATCATCCAGGCGCACGTGAAGGACGGCGTCGAGATGGCGGAGAAGCACAAGCTCGCGCTGCCGATCCTGCAGGGCATCGCGGAGCACCACGGCACGAGCGTGATCCGCTTCTTCTACGAGAAGGCCAAGGAGATGGCCGACCCCGAGAAGGGTGACCTGATCGCGGAACACGACTACCGCTACCCGGGGCCGAAGCCGCAGACGCGCGAAGCCGGCATCCTGATGCTCGCGGATTCGGTCGAGGCCGCGTCGCGCACGCTCTTCGACACCTCGCCCGCGCGCGTGCAGCAGCTCGTGCAGCGCATCATCAACAACTACTTCCGCGACGGTCAGCTCGACGACTGCAGCCTGACGCTTCGCGATCTTCACTCGATCGCGCGCAGCTTCATGGAGACGCTCTCCGCGATCCGCCACGAGCGGATCGACTATCCGGAGACGACCGACGCGATGGGCCGGAGGATCGAAGACGGTGCGGATGAAGGTCCATCTGAACGCGACGCGCGCTCCGGGGGTCGATCGGAAGGCGCTCGTGAGAAGCGCGAGGACGATCTTAAGCGCCTTGGGCTGGACTGACGCGGAGCTCTCGGTCTCGCTCGTGGACGACGCCGAGATCGCGCGGCTGGCCGGCGACTTCGGCCGGCCGCGGCGCGCCACCGACGTGCTCTCGTTCCCGAGCGCCGAGGGCCCGGGCGCCGAGTTCGCGGGCGATACGCTCGGCGACGTCGTGATCTCGCTCGACACCGCAAAGCGTCAGGCGGCCGCGCGCGGTGTGCCGCTGGCGCGCGAGCTCGACACCCTGCTGATCCACGGCTGCCTGCACGTGCTCGGCATGGACCACCTGCGCGCGGCCGACCGCTCGCGCATGCGCGCGCTCGAGGCGCACCTGCGCTGGGAATTGGGGCGCCTCGCGTGAAGGATCGGCGCCGGCTCTCGCTCGCGCTCTTGTTCGCGTTCACGCTGGCGCTCGCGTTCCCGTTTCGCGCGGGCGAGCTGCGTTTCGACTTCGGCATGGTCGCGGGCTGGCTGGCGCTGGCGCCGCTCGCGGCACTGATCCGCGGCCTCCGCCCGCGCGCCGCCTTCACCTGGACCCTGCTCGCGTCCTGGTTCGGCTACACGCTGGTGATCTTCTGGCTGTACATCGTGGTGACCGTGCACGGCGGCGCTCCCCTGCTCGGTGGCGCCGGCGCGGTCGCGGTGGTGACGGCGGTGTTCGCGGTGCACGCGGGTGCGGCGGCTGCGCTCTCGGCTTGGCTCTCGAATCGGGTCGGCCGCGCGGGTGTGTGGGTGCTGCCGGCGGCCTGGATCGTGATGGAGCACCTGCGCGGCTTCGACTTCCTGGGCGGCTTCACCTGGGCGTCGCTCGGCTACGCGGCACATCTCGATCTGCCGCTGCTCGGACTGGCGTCGTGGGTCGGTGTATCCGGGCTCTCGTTCCTGATGGCGCTGTGCGGAACGCTGCTCGGTGTAGGCCGTTGGCCGAGCGCGCTCGCGGTCGTCGTGATCTCGCACGGGCTCGGCTTCGTCGCGCTGCCGCGCGACGCGGATCTCGTGCCCGCCGCGGAGCGTCCGCTGCGCGTGACGCTCGTGCAGGGGAACATCCCGCAGGGCGAGAAGTGGGACCCCGCGCGCGCGCAGCGAAACCTCGACGTGCACCTCGAGCTCTCGCGCGAGGCAGCGGCGGAGAAGCCGGATCTGATCCTGTGGCCCGAGTCGTCGGTGCCCGGCTTCATCGACGTGCAGGCGGAGTACCGCGACCCGATCGTCGCGCTCGCGCGCGAGACGGGCGTGCCGCTGGTGGTCGGCTCGATCGGCCTCACACGCGTGCCCGAGCCGCAGCGCATGCTGTTCCACAACAGCCTGTTCGTGATCACACCCGCCGACGGCGTCGTCGATCGCTACGACAAGGCGGTGCTGGTGCCGTTCGGCGAGTACGTGCCGCTGCGCTCCGTGCTCGGCTTCCTGTCGGTGATCGCGAAGTCGCTCGAGGAGGTCGCGGACATTTCGCCGGGCCCCGAGTCGCGGCCACTGCGCGGGCTCGACGCGCTCGGTCCGAACGCGCTCCCGGTGGGACTGATCTGCTACGAGGCGGTGTACCCCGGCGTGGTGCGGCACGCGGTGCGGCAAGGCGCGCGCCTGCTGCTGAACCTGACCAACGACGCCTGGTACGGGCGCTCGAGCGCGCCGCACCAGTTCCTGGCCATCACCGCGCTGCGCTCGGCCGAGACGGGCTTGCCGATGCTGCGCGCCGCGAACACCGGCGTCAGCGCCGTGATCGACGCGCGCGGCGTGGTGCTGCAGGAGACGTCGATCTTCGAGAAGCTCGCCTTCACCGTCGATGTCCCGCGCGCACGCGCGACGCCGACGCTCTACACGCGGCTCGGCGACTGGCCGCTCGCGTTCTCCTGGCTCGTGCTGGTCGGCTCCGCGCTGCGCGCGTGGCGCGTGACTCGACTCAAGGCGTGACGTCGCCGGGCGGATCGGTGCGGCGGTACAGGAACCAATGCCAGCCCGACACGCCCGAGAACGGGAAGAGCCCGGCGAGCGTGTACTCGACGCGGCCCGCGTACACGTAGCTCTGCGCTGGCTCGAAGCCGGCGTCCTGGCTGTGCATGATCAGCCAGCGCGGGCCTTCGGGCGGCCACTCGCCCTCGGCGACGTAGACGAGCTCGCGGTCCTTCGGCACGAAGCGGGCGTAGTAGCCGAGCAGCATGGAGTTGCGGAAGTCGTGGTCGCTGCCCACCGTCAGCACGCGGTTCGGGTCGTGCGCGACCATGTACTCGACGGCATCCCGATAGTGACCGCGGCCGAGGAACAGGAAGTCGGCGACCCGGACCGCGTTACCGACGAGGTAGAGCACGAGCAGCGCGCTGGCGAGCGCCGCGCCTATCCGGCCCGCTCGGGACAAGCGCGCGAGCACGCTCGCGAGCAGCAGGAGCAGGAACGGAACGCACACCAGGAAGTGTCGCTCGGTCCAGTAGGGGAAGTCCGAGGCTCGCGCGGCGACCACCGCCGCGGGCGCGACGAAGAGCGTCACCGCGTAGAACACCCACGAGCGCGACGGGTCGTTGCGTAGCGCCCAAAGGCCTGCCGCGGCGACGGCGGCGCACAGCCCGGCGGCGATGCCCCGAAGAACGGGCGCGTCGGGGAGCCCGAGCGTGAGCGCCGCGAGGTTCCCGAGCACCGTCGCTAGCCCCGTCTCGGGCCCGGCGCCGTGCTGGATGTGGCGGATGTCGAGCCCGTAGAGGCTCGCGAACACCGCCACCGGCAGCGCGTGGCAGGCGGCGAGCTCGACGAGCGACGCGCGCACGCGGACCGGCCGGGCGAGCGCGCGCGCGGCCGACCAGGCCAGCAGGCCGGTGTACGGGAACAGGAACGTGAGGTGCGAGAGCAGGCCGAGCACGGCGCACGCGTTGAACGCGATTCGCCAGACTGGCTCGCGCGACGTGAACCCGCGTTCGAGCGAGTGATACGCGCCGAGCGCGAAGAACACCGCGAGCGCGTAGCCGCGCGCCTCGCTCGAGTACTCGATCAGCAGGAACGACCCGCCCGCCAGCCCGAGCGCGATGGCCGCCGCGCGCCCTCCGTTTGCGCGCGCGATCGCGACCGCCAGCGGCAGCGTCGCTATTCCCGCCGCCAGCGCCGGCAATCGATACGTGATCCAGCCGTCTCGCGGACCGATGCACCACAGGAACAGCGAGTACAGCCAGTGGTTCGTGTCGAAATGCACGCGCGTGAAGACGTCGAGCGGCGTCGCGATCCGGCCCACGATGTCGAGCGACCAGATCTCGTCGAGCCAGAAATCGGTGAACAGGCCCGCCACGCGGGGCAGGGCGAAGAGCGCGTAAAGAGCGGCGAACACGAAGCCTGCGCGCCGTCCGTCGCTCGGCCGCACCTCTAGAGCTCGTCGTGCCCGCCGCGCGCAGCGGCGTGCCGAAGCTGCGCCTCGCGCAGGTCGAGCTCGTTCTCGATCCGCCGCCGGGCGTCGTCCTTGAGCACGCCATCACACATCATCGTGTAGAGGTGCTCGCGCTCTGCCTCGATCAGGCGCCGCTCCAGATCGTCGGAGAGCTCCGCGAGTCGCTGCTCCTGCGCGTCGGCGCCGATCCGGTAGTCGAGCTGACGC
>JANNLG010000210.1:0-9211 GCA_031396695.1 Deltaproteobacteria bacterium | reverse complement strand
CGCGCTCACGCAGCTCGGCGTAGCGCGCGTGGGGGGTGCCGGCGGTGAGCAGATCGACGTCCAGGAGGTGCGGCTCGCGTGCGACCATCTCGGCAGTCTACCCTCGGCGCCTCACGGAGGACCAGATCGATGAGCCCGAAGTTCGAAGCCCTGCGCACGCCCGAGGAGCGCTTCCGAACGCTGCCCATGTTCCCTTACAAGCCGAACTACCTGGAGGGTCTGCGGGGCTACGAGGGCCTGCGGCTGCACTTCGTCGACGAGGGCCCGCGCGACGCCTCCGACACCTTCTTGTGTATTCACGGCGAGCCGACCTGGTCGTACCTGTACCGGAAGATGATTCCCGTGTTCACGGCGGCCGGCGGGCGCGTGGTCGCGCCCGATCTGTTCGGCTTCGGCCGCTCCGACAAGCCGGTGCGCGACGCCGACTACAGCTTCGACTTCCACCGCGACACGCTCTTGCGGCTGGTCGAGCGGCTCGATCTGCGGCGCATCACGCTGGTCGTGCAGGACTGGGGCGGAATCCTCGGCCTGACGCTGCCGATGGACACGCCCGAGCGCTTCTCGCGCCTGATCGTGATGAACACGGCGCTGCCGGTCGGCGGTTCGCTCGGTCCGGGCTTCGCCGGCTGGAAGAGCTTCGCGTCGCAGTTCCACGACGTCCCCGTCGCCGGGCTCGTTGCCCTCTCCTCGCCGGGGGCGCTGAATCCGTTCGACGCGGCCGCCTACGACGCGCCGTTCCCCGACGCGAGCTACAAGGCCGGCGTGCGCCGCTTTCCGCAGCTCGTCCCAATCGAGCCGAACATGCCGGGCATCGCGCACTGCGCGCGCGCGCGCGAGTTCCTCAGCAAGGAATGGCGCGGCAAGAGCTTCATGGCGATCGGCCTGCGCGATCCCGTGCTCGGCAAGCCCGTGATGGAGGAGCTGCGCGCGACGATCCGCGGCTGCCCGCCCGCGCTCGAGGTGCCGGAGGCCGGTCACTTCGTGCAGGAGTGGGGCGAGCCGATCGCGCGCGCGGCGCTCGCGTCCTTCGCGTGAGCGACGACGCGAGCGAGGGCGCGTCGCCGCTCAGGCTTCCAGATCGAACGACAGGCGCGGCGGCACATTGAGCAGCATCGCGCCGCGCGCGTGCAACCGGCGCAGCACCGCCAGCGCGACCGAATCGAACGCACGCAGCTCGGCCAGATCGAGGTCGGTGTTCCCGAGATCCTCCCCGAGCACGCTCGCGAGCTCGCCAACCTCGTCGGCGGTCAGACGGCCCTCGATTCGAACGACCAGCCGTGGGCGCGTCTCCTCGACGATGATTCGAACGGTCACGACGTGTTCCTGAGCAAGTCCGATGCCGTATCGCTCCGGGAGGCAACGACTCCATCAATACGAGTTCGGCGCGGTGACATCACCTTGCTCACGATATCTGGTGAGGTCTCACGAGGGGCCGTGACTCATGACTGGTGGCGCGGCCGCGCGCCTTGCCAGGCTGCTGAGAACACTGGCCCCGTGATTGCATCGAGGCCGAGCGACCTACGAAGGAGTTCGGCCATGGCATCGGTTCTGGGAATCGCGACGGCCACCGTCGGAGCATTCGGCCTGATCGTCGCGTCGGCGATCTCCGCCTCGGCGCAGACCGCCGCGGCGAAGCCCAACATCGTCGTGATCATGGGCGACGACATCGGGATGTGGAATATCGGCGCGTACCACCGCGGCCTGATGGCGGGTCGGACGCCGAATCTCGACAAGATCGCCGCGGAAGGATTGATCTTCACCGACTACTACGCCGAAGCGAGCTGCACCGCGGGTCGCGCCAACTTCATCACCGGCGAGCTGCCGATCCGCACCGGCATGACGACCGTGGGTCAGGCCGGCTCGCCGGTCGGCCTTCCCGCGCAAGCGGTGACGATCGCGACGGCGCTGAAGTCGATGGGCTACGCCACCGGCCAGTTCGGCAAGAACCACCTCGGTGATCTCAATCCGTTCCTGCCGACGGTGCACGGCTTCGACGAGTTCTTCGGCTACCTCTACCACCTCGACGCGATGGAGGATCCCTGCCGTCCGAACTACCCGCAAGAGCTGCGCTCGAAGGTCGGCCCTCGCAACATGCTTCACTCGTGGGCGACGAACGTCGACGACGCGACCGTGGATCCCCGCTGGGGCAAGGTCGGCAAACAGAAGATCGAGGACGCCGGAGAGCTGTGCCCGAAGCGCATGGAGACCGTGGACGACGAGATCCGCGATCAGGCGCTGAAGTTCCTCGACAAGGCCAAGGCGGACAAGAAGCCGTTCTTCCTGTGGCTCAACCCGACGCGCATGCACATCGTCACACACCTGTCGCCGAAGTACGAAGCGCTGCGCAACTCGAAGAACGGCTGGTCCATCCACGAAGCCGGCATGGCGCAAATGGACGACGACATCGGTTTGGTGATGAAGAAGCTCGATGACCTGGGCGTGACCGACAACACGATCGTCGTCTTCACCACCGACAACGGCACCGAAGTCTTCACCTGGCCCGACGGCGGCCAGACGCCGTTCGCGCAGTCGAAGGGCACCGTCATGGAAGGCGGCTTCCGCGTGCCGGCGATCGTTCGCTGGCCCGGCAAAGTTCCCGCCGGCAAGGTCGAGAACGGCCTCATCTCCGGACTCGACTGGTTCCCCACCTTCGTCGCCGCTGCAGGCAACCCGAACATCATCGACGAGCTGAGGAAGGGTAAGGCGCTCGGAGGGACGACCTACAAGGTCCATCTGGACGGCTACAACCAGCTCGACCTGATCACCGGCAAGGGTCCGTCCAATCGCCACGAGATCTTCTACTTCGGGGAGAGCGAGCTCGGTGCGGTGCGCGTCGACGACTACAAGTACCGCTTCATCGATCAGCCGGGCGGCTGGCTCGGCGAGAAGACGCGCCCCGACGTGCCCTACCTGACCAATCTTCGTCTCGACCCCTTCGAGCGCACGGGCTGGCCGAACAGCGGGACGAAGGAGGGAGCGCAGCAGTACTTCGACTGGTTCAAGTACGAGTTCTGGCGCTTCGTGTTCGTTCAGCAGGAGGTCGCGAAGCTCGCGATGACCGCAGTCGAGTTCCCGCCCATGCAGAAGGGCGCGAGCTTCAATCTCGACGCCGTGAAGGCGAAGATCGAGGCCGCGCGCGCGGCCATGGCGAAGTAGTCGACCCACACAGAACGCGGGCTGAAGCGCGCGGGGTCGCCCAGCGCGCTTCACCTCACCCGCGGGCGGGTTGAAGCCGGAGCGCGCGAGGGAGTAGCCTCGCGCCGTGCTCAGCCCCCTCCGGTTCGTCGAGCTGCTCGAGGAACTCTCGACGCGCTTCTCCGGGTTGCCCGCCGAGAGGGTCGACGGCGAGATCGATCGCGCGCTCGAGCGCATCTTGGTGTACCTCGGCACGGACCGCGCGAGCCTGATGGAGCTTCGCGAGGACGACGGCTCGATCCGGGTCACGCACACGGCGCGACGCCACGACTCGCCGGACATCCCTTCGCTCGCAGGCGCCGTCGTCGCGCGCACTTGGTACGCTCCCAGTCTGATCGCTGGCCAGGTCATCCGAGTGAATCGCGTTCCCGATGACCTTCCCGACTTCGGACACAGCGAGCTCGAACAGGCCGAGCGCTACAACTTCAAGTCCCACCTCGCCGTGCCGCTCTCGATCGCGGGGCGCTTCGTGTGCGGTCTCGCGACGGCGACCTGCGTCGAGTTCCGCACCTTTACCGAAAAGGACGTGCAGGAGCTGCGCGTGATCGGGCAGATCCTCTCGAACGCGCTCTATCGCGCGCGGCTCGAGACGGATCTCCGCTTCACCGTCGACGAGCTGCGTGAGCTCCGCGACAGCCTGCGCGCCGAGAACGCGTACCTGCGCGAGGCGATCGACACGGAGGTCGGCTTCGAGCAGATCGTCGGCCGCAGTTCGAGCCTGCGCCGCGTGGTCGAGCAGGCCGCGATGGTGGCCGAGACGCCCTCTTCGGTGCTTCTGCTCGGCGAGACGGGAACGGGCAAGGAGCTGCTCGCGCGCGCGATCCACTCGCGCAGCCCGCGGCGCGAGCGCGCGTTCATCAAAGTGAACTGCGCCGCCCTGCCCGCCTCGCTCGTCGAGAGCGAGCTGTTCGGTCACGAGAAGGGCGCATTCACCGGCGCGACCTCGAGCAGGCCGGGGCGTTTCGAGCTCGCGCACGAGGGCACGCTCTTCCTCGACGAGGTCGGCGAGCTCGCGCAAGACGTGCAGGCGAAGCTCTTGCGCGTGCTTCAGGACGGCGAGTTCGAGCGCGTCGGTGGCGTGCAGACGCGCAAGGTCGACGTGCGCATCGTCGCCGCGACCAATCGCGATCTCGCACAGGCGATGGCCGAGGGACGCTTCCGCGAGGATCTGTTCTATCGGCTGGCCACCTTCCCGATCCAGCTTCCCCCGCTGCGCGAACGCGCCGACGACGTGCCGCTGCTCACCTGGGAGTTCGTGCATCGCCGCGGACCCGAGCTTGGCCGCCGTATCGGACGCATCTCGGACGAGGCCATGCGCGCGCTCTCGAGCTATCCGTGGCCCGGGAATGTTCGCGAGCTCGGCAACGTGCTCGAGCGCGCGCTGATCTTGTCGAAGGGGTTGGAGCTCGAGCTCGCCGGCGTGCTCCCGAGTACGCCGCGCGCGAAGCCACAGGCCGTCGAGCTCGCCGACGTCGAGCGCGAGCACATCGCGCGCGTGCTCGAGCGCTGCGGCTGGAAGATCAACGGACGCGGCAATGCCGCGGAGACGCTCGGCATGCACCCGAACACGCTGCGCGCGCGGCTCGCGAAGCTCGGCCTCGAGCGCCCGCGCTAGCGCGCTGGCCCTGCGGTTGAGCCGAGACGTTGGCAACCGTTCGACGTCCCGACGCGCAGATCGAATCGGGTCAGAATGGCGCGTGCGGCCGCAGGTCTGTGTCTGAAGATGCATTCAAGGAGGCAGCGATGGCCAAGGCGAACAAGGCAGCGAAGAGCGGCAACGGGAAGCCCGAGGCCAAGGCGAAGCTCTCGCGCAAGGACTACGAGCAAGAGCTCGAGAAGCTGCACGTCGAGCTGGTCAAGCTGCAGGAGTGGGTCAAGGAGAAGGGCCTCAAGGTCTGCATCGTCTTCGAGGGACGCGATGGCGCCGGCAAGGGCGGCACGATCAAGGCCATCACCGAGCGAGTGAGTCCGCGTGTGTTTCGGGTGATCGCCCTGCCTGCTCCGACCGAACGCGAAAAGACTCAGATGTATCTGCAGCGCTATCTGCCGCACATGCCGGCGGCCGGCGAGGTCGTGATCTGGGATCGCAGCTGGTACAACCGCGCGGGCGTCGAACGCGTGATGGGCTTCTGTCCCGAGGAGCACGTGAAACGCTTCCTCCAGCTGGCTCCGGCCTTCGAGAAGCTCGTGATCGACTCGGGGGTCATCCTGCTCAAGTACTGGCTCGAGGTGAGCATGGACGAGCAGACGCGCCGGCTCGAGAGCCGCATCGACGACGGGCGCAAGATCTGGAAGCTCT
This sequence comes from Deltaproteobacteria bacterium, assembly GCA_031396695.1. GTDB lineage: Bacteria > Myxococcota_A > UBA9160 > SZUA-336 > SZUA-336 > VGRW01. The sequence goes on along the minus strand of JANNLG010000210.1, from coordinate 3,717 downwards.
CGCCGATGGACATCGACTCGTACAGCCGCTGGCACGACTACTCGCGCGCACGCGACGAGATGTTCAAGGCGACCGACTCTTCGTGGGCGCCCTGGTACGTGGTGAACTCCAACGAAAAGAAGCGCGCGCGCCTCAACCTCATCTCCCACCTGCTGAGCAAGATCCCGTACAAGTCGGTGAAGCGTGAGAAGGTGAAGCTGCCGGCGCGCGGAAAGCCGCGCGGCTATCGCGAGCCGGACTACCCGTACAAGTACGTGCCCGAGAAGTTCTGAGCTTGGTGACTTCCGTGCCCGAGTGGCTGCGGCATTACCGACGCGCCTGGCTTCCGCTCGACGTGATCGCCGGTCTCACCGCCGCTGCGGTCGTGATCCCGAAGGCGATGGCCTACGCGACGATCGCCGGGCTGCCCGTGCAAGTGGGCCTCTACACCGCCCTCGTACCGATGGTGATCTACGCGTTCCTCGGCACGTCGCGCCCGCTCAGCGTGAGCACGACGACGACGATCGCGATTCTGACTGCGGCGGGCCTCGGCCAGGCCGCTGCAGGGGGCGACCCGGCGTCGCTTCTCACCGCCTCCGCGACGCTGACGGCACTCGTCGGCGCCGTGCTCGCGCTGGCCGCGCTGCTGCGCCTGGGCTTCGTCGCCAACTTCATCTCCGAGCCCGTGCTGACCGGATTCAAGGCGGGGATCGGCATCGTGATCGTCGTGGATCAGATCCCGAAGCTGCTCGGCATCCACTTCGACAAGGCCGGATTCCTGCACAACGTCGTGGCGATCGTTCAGTCCATTCCCGATGCATCGCTCGCGACGGTCGCCGTCGCCGCCGCGATGGTCGCCATCCTGGTGGCATTCGAACGCTTCGTCCCGCGCGCGCCCGCGCCGCTGATCGCCGTCGCCTGCGGGATCGCCGCGATGAGTCTGTTCGGCCTGCAGCTCCACGGTGTCTCCGCGATCGGCGACGTCCCGACAGGGTTGCCGACGCTGACGTTGCCCAGCCTCGCGCTGGTCGAGGCGCTCTGGCCCGCAGCGCTGGGCATCGCGCTGATGAGCTTCACCGAGACGATCGCAGCGGGGCGTGCGTTCGCGGAGAGCGGCGAGCCGCGACTTCAGGCGAACCAGGAATTGCTCGCTACCGGTCTCGCGAACGTGGGCGGCGCATTTCTGGGCGCGATGCCGGCAGGTGGCGGCACGTCGCAGACGGCCGTGAATCGTCTGGCCGGAGCGCGCACGCCGCTCGCGTCGCTGGTCACCGCGGCGGCCACGCTCGTGACGATGCTAGTCCTGGCGCCGCTCCTATCGCTGATGCCGCAGGCGACGCTCGGCGCGGTCGTGATCGTCTACTCGCTCGGTCTGATCCAGCCGGGGGAGTTCCGCTCGATCGCCGTCGTGCGACGCATGGAGTTCGTCTGGGCGCTGGCCGCGCTCGCGGGCGTCGTGCTACTCGGCACCCTGCAGGGCATCCTCGCTGCGATCGTCGTCTCGCTCTTCGCGCTCTCCTACCAAACGGCCGATCCGCCGGTCCACGTGCTCGGACGCAAACGAGGCACGAACGTGTTCCGACCGCGCAGCGACGAGCATCCCGAAGACGAGTCGTTCCCCGGCTTGCTCATGATCCGACCGGAGGGGCGGATCTTCTTCGCCAACGTGGGCCGGGTCGTCGACAAGATCCGACCGCTGATCCTGGACTCGAAGCCCAAGGTCGTGGCGCTGCACCTGCGCGGCGTGTTCGACCTCGAGTACACCGCGCTCAAGGTGTTCACGGAGGCGGAGGAGAGGATGCGCGCCGACGGCATTCACTTGTGGCTCGTCGGCCTGAACCCCGGCGTGCTGGCGATGGTGCAGCGCTCCCCGCTCGGCCAGACCCTGGGGCGCGAGCGGATGTTCTTCAACCTCGAGCAGGCAGTCGCGAAGTACCAGGCGACGATGCTCCCGCGCTAGGGAAGCGCCGCGATCCGCGCGGCGATCTGCTGCGTGAGCGACGCCAGCGCCGCGCTCTCGGCCGCGACCACGTCGTTCCAGGACGACGACGCCACCGGCTGTGCGATTCGCGACTCTTCGACCACCAGCGCCGCGCCGCCCGGCATGGACGCGATCGTCCAGCGCACGCGCAGCACGACGTCGCCGCCCGCGCTGCGCTCGAACTCAGCGATGTCGAACAGCACGCGGTAGTCCGCCTTGAAGCGCGGCTCGGTCGGGTACATGACGACGCGCGACGTGCCGAGCAGCCGTCCCAGGTCGTCGGACACGACGCGCAGGATCTCGTTGCGCAGGGAGCCGCCCCAGCGGTGCGCGTCGGCGACCACCAGCTGATTCGCGCCGTCGCGCGTGACCAGCTCGGGCCGGTCGAGGTAGCGCGGGAACTCGATCGGACCGACCGCGAGCCCGAGCTCCGGCTTGGCGGCGAGCGGCGCGCTGGTCGAGTCACTCGCGCTCGACAGCGCATAGAAGCTCGGCTTCGCTCCACCGCCCAGGCAAGCGCCGAGCACGAGCGCGAGCGCGGCGACTCCAATGGCCTTCACTCGGTGCCCTCCTTGCCGAAGATCAGCGACTGCGGCTGAGTCTGGATCTGCTCCGCGGCCAGGCCGAGCGCGCGCGCGGCCTCCGAGAGCTCGAGCAGCGCGCGGCGCAGCTCGGAGTTCACGGTCGAGTCCGGGCCGATCAGCGCGTCGGTCGAAGACAGCGTGCGCTCCGCCTGCTGCAGCGTGTCGGTCAACGCGGGGCCGACCCCCTCGGCCTTCACGAGCGTCTTGCGCAGCGCCGCGAGCGATCCCTTCAGGTCCTCGCCGATCTGCTCCACGGGCAGCTTGCCGAGCTTCTCGGCGAGCTGCGTCAGGCTCGCGGTGATCTCCTCGATCGGCGTCGGCACGGTCGGGATCACGGCGATCGGACCGCTCCAGTCCACGTTCGCCGGCTTGGCGTTCTTGAACATGTCGAGCGAGACGACGAGCTGTCCAGTCAAGAGGTTCCCGCTCTTGAGCTGGGCGCGCAGTCCCGATGCGACCAGCTTGTCGACGCTCGCGCGCCGCTCGGCCTCGCTCAAATTCTGACTCGTGAATCGCTCCGGCTCGAGCTCGATCGAGACGGGAATGCGGAAGTTTGCCTGCTTCGGGTCGAACTCGATGCGCACGTCGGTCACCTGGCCGACCTCGATGCCTCGGAACTCCACCGGAGCACCGCGCCGAAGGCCGCGCACGGACTGGTCGAAGTACAGCAGGTAGGCAGTCGTGATGGTGTAGACGGGGCGGCTCGCGGCCTCGCGGCTCTCGTGCAGGTTGAAGACCGTCTCGGGCGCGGCCGGAGGCTCGCCTTCGTGCGCGTGCGCATCGAACGCGATGCCTCCCACCAAGATCGAGATGATCGACTCCGTGTCGACCACGACTCCGTCCGCACTGATCGTCGCGTTGAAGCCGCTCGCGTCCCAGAAGCGGCTGCTCGCGTGCACGCGCTCGTCGTAGGGCGCGCGCACGAAGATGCGGGTGGTGACGAAATCGTCCGTCTCGTCGAGCTGAGACGAGACGACCTGACCGACGGAGATCTTGCGGAAGAAGACGGGCGTGCCCACGTCGAGCGCTCCTGCACGGCGCGAGCGCAGCACGAAGTACTTGCCCGCTTCCTGCAGCGTGACGACCGGCGGCACCTCCATGCCCGCGAACTTCGTCGCGCGCTTGCCCTCGAGCACGGGATCCATGCCGATGTACGCGCCGGACAGAAGCGTG
>JANNLG010000150.1:0-14486 GCA_031396695.1 Deltaproteobacteria bacterium | reverse complement strand
CGCGCGCGCGAACGCGCGCTGCCGGTCGAGACCGTGGTCTACACCGGCGCGGGTCACGCGTTCGCGAACGACTCGCGACCCGAGGCGTTTCGCGCCGAGGCCGCCGCCGACGGCTGGCAGCGCGCGCTGGCGTTCTTCGCGTGCGAGCTCGAGGCCTGAAGGTGGAGCGTCCGACCAAGCAAGAGCTTCTGGGCGCGATCCGAGGCTTCCTCGAGAAGGAGCTCATGCCCGAGCTCGAGGGCGTGCGGCGCTTTCACGTGCGCGTGTCGGTGAACGCGCTCGCGATCGTACTGCGCGAGCTCGAGCTCGAAGGCGAGCAGCGGCCGGCGCAGCACGCGCGGCTGTGTGCGTTGCTCGGCCGGACGGACGCCCCACCCGCCGAGCCGCGCGCGCTCGATCGGGCCGTCGAGACCCTGGAGCGCGAGCTCTGCGCGCGAATCCGCGCTGGCTTCGGCGACGAACCGGACGCTCGCGAGCGGCTGCTCGCGCACTTGCGGGAAAGCTCTGCGGAGCGCCTGGCCGTCTCGAACCCCGGCTACCGTTGAGCTACGCTCGCGGCGCGCAAGCTCGGAGGGGTGGGTGAGCGATTTCGGGGGATCGGTGGCGCAGCTGCGCGCGGCGGCGACGAGCGTCGACGACGTCGAGCTCTCCGATCTGCACACCCAGGAAGAGATCAGCGTCCGGACGGAAGACGGCTGGACGCTGACGCTGACGCGCTACCGGCCCCGACCGCAGTCCTTCGCGCAGCCGCTGCTCGGCGTGCCGCTTCTGCTCGTGCACGGCTACACGCAGAACCGGCGCGCCTGGAGCTCCGGCGAGTTCGTGAAGAGCATGTTGTACTTCGGCGCGGATCTGTTCCTGCTCGAGCTGCGCGGCCACGGCAAGAGCGGCGTCGATCAACAGCGCCGCGAGGCGCGCGCGCACGGAACCGAGCCGCCCGCGGATCTCGACTATCTCTGGGATCTCGACTCACACCTTCTGCTCGATCTGCCCGCCGCGATCGCGGAAGTGAAGCGCGTGAGCGGTCGCGAGCGCATCTTCTACTGCGGTCACAGTCTGGGCGGAATCCTCGGCTACGCCTACGCGACGCTCTTCGACGACCTGCAGGGACTGATCACGATCGGCTCGCCGTCCGACTTCGCGCGCCTGCCGCCGTGGCTGCGTCTCCTTTCGTGGGGACCGGTGCTCGGCTTTCCCGCGATCGACGCGGTGCTCGCGGCGGCGAACCTGGCGCGCGTCGCGGGTCGCACGCTGCGGCGCATTCCCGGGCTGACTTCGCCACGAAACGAGTTCAAGCCGTATCGCTTCCGACGCCTGCCCTTCCGCGCCGCCTTTCGCTGGCTCGAGGAGAACCTGCGCAGCGGCGTGCAGGCGCCGCTCACGGGTCGCCTGCCGTTCAGCCGCCCTTTGCTCTACCAGCCGCGCAACGTCGCGCTCGGCGCGCTGCGCCCGCTGCTCCGAGAAGGCGGCAACGACGAGCCGCGCGCGACGCTCGAGCAGCTCGCGCGCTGGGCGCGCCGCGGCGAGCTCACCAGCCCGCGCCTGCGTCACGACATCGCCGCCGCGTTCCCGCGCATTCGCATCCCGCTCGCAATCTTCTTCGGCGACGAGGATCCGCTGGCCTCGGTGAAGACTACGCGCAACGTGTACCGCGCCGCGTCGAGCGAATATCTGCTCTGGCGTCCGGTTCGCGGCAACAGTCACCTCGATCTCACGATGGGCTACGACATCCGTCAGATCTGCTACGACGTGAAGAATCTGATGAGCTACGCGCTCGATCACGAGAGCGGGGGGAACTCGCTGCCGCGCAAGCGCCGGGCGCGCGCGGGCTGACACCGAACGGTGGAGATCTATCTCGTCAGACACGGAGAGGTGGAGGTCGACGCGGGATTCCTGCGCGGAGACCCGCCGCTCTGCGAGGCGGGCCTCGCCCAGGCGAGCTCGCTCGCCGCTCGCCTGCGCGGGCTCGACTTCGACGTGTGCCTGATCTCGCCGCTGCGCCGCGCGCAGGAGACCGCGCGGCTGCTGATCGAGGGGCGCGCGATTCCGACCGAGACGCACGCCTGCCTCGCCGAGGGCGCATTCGGCGCACTCGAAGGGCTGGCCCGCGGAGCCGAGCTCGAGCGCCATCCCGAGTTCTACCGGCTCGGCCGCACCCTGCTCGCGCGGCTCGACGCCGCGGGCTCGACCGCGCCGGCCGGCGAGCCGCGCGCGCAGTTCCTCGCACGTGCGAAAGTCGCGCAGGCGCTCGTCTCGGTGCCGCTCTTCGATCCGAGCGCGCGGGCGCTCGTGGTTTCGCACGGCGGACTGCTCGCGTATCTGGTCCAGCTCCTGATGGGGCATGAACCCCGCGATGGCGCGATGGTCGGCTTCGAATTCTGCGGAGTCGCGCGCGTGACGGCGTATCGCGAGGAGCCGTCGTTCGGTCCCTTCGCGATGCTTCGTTTCGTATCGGCCTGATCTCCCCCACGTCCGCGCCGCAGCCATTTGCTGCACCGACGGACTTCGCCACTGCGTCGCCTTGACCCGCCCGGCGAGCGCAGGTAACTATGCGCCCGCACCATGGAACCGCGGAAGCGAACCTGGATCGGGATCAGTGTCGTCGGCGTCTGCGCGTTCGTGCTCACCGCGACGGCGGCGAGCTTGTACGAGTACACGCCGGAAGAGCTCACCGGACCCGAGCAGCCGATCGCGTTCAATCATCAGATTCACGCGGGCAAAGTCGAGGACGGCAACCTCGGCATGCAGTGCTTGTACTGTCACGGTCCGGCGGAGCAGGGTTGGAGCGCGACCGTGCCACCCGTCTCGACCTGTCTGGGCTGTCACACGCACATCAAGGCCGGCCGCACCGAGGGATCGACGGAAGAGATCGCCAAGATCCAGGAGTTCGCGGCCAAGGGCGAGTCGATTCCCTGGGTCCGCATCCACCACCTGCCGGACTACGTACAGTTCAAGCACATGCGCCACGTGCAGGCGGGCGTGCAGTGCCAAGAATGCCACGGCGACGTGCAGGACATGAAGCGCGTCTATCTGGTTCCGCAGATGCAGATCACCAAACGCAGTCTCTTCACGCCATCGCAGAAGCTCGAGATGGGCTGGTGCATGGAGTGTCACCTGCAGCGCGGCGCGCCCGACGACTGCGCAGCCTGCCACTACTAGAAGACCCGGGGCAAAGACACGATGCCGGAAATCGATCGCCGAGACTTCCTGAAGATCGTGGGCATGAGTGCCGGCGCGGCGGCCACGGTCGCCTGCAAAGAGCCGATCCACCACATCATTCCCTACCTGAATCAGCCCGAGGAAGTCGTTCCGGGCATCGCGACCTACTACAACACCACTTGCCGCATCTGCCCGGCGGGGTGTTCGGTGCGCGTGAAGACGCGCGAGGGTCGGCCGATCAAGGTCGACGGCAATCCCGACGGTCCGCTCGCGCGCACTCACTTGTGCGTGCGCGGCGAGCTCGGGCTGATGCGCACCTACGACCACACGCGCTTCAAGGGTCCGATGAAGCGCGTCGACAATCCCGACGGCTCGATCTCGCACGTCGCGGTGAGCTGGGACGAGGGCATGACGCTGCTCGTCGATGCGCTGCGCGCGAACCCGGGCAAGGCGTTCTTTCTCGGCGGCCACGAGACCGGCACCGCCGACGCGCTGATCGATCAGGCGCTCGCGGCGTTCGGCTCCGCGGGTCAGCGTCTGCGCTTCGAACCGTACGCCTACGAAGCGCTGCGCAGTGGCGACGAGCTCGTGTTCGGCACCCGCGCCGTGCCGCAGTTCAAGATCGGCGAAGCCGACGTGCTGATCGCCTTCGGCACCGACTTCCTCGAGACTTGGCTCTCGCCGCTCGCCAACCAGATCGACTTCTCCGACGCGCGCCGCGACGGAAGCGGCTACGCGGTGTTCGTCGGTCCGCGGCTCGGTCTGTCGGCCGCCAACACCGATCAGTGGCTGGCACCGAACCCGGGTACGGAGGTGCTGGTCGCGATCGCACTCGCGAGCGAAGTCGCGCGCAGGAAAGGCACGGCGCCCGAGGCGCTGCGCGGCGTGCTCGCCAAGTACACCGCCGCGTCCGTCGCCGAGCGCACGGGCATCGCCGCCTCGATGCTCGAGAAGATCGCCGAGCGGATCGCCAACGCGTCGGCGCCGCTCGCGCTGCCGCCGGGCGTGGAAGTGCAGGGCACGAACGCGGCGCGCTTCGCGGCCGCCGTGCAGATCCTCAACGTCGTCGCAGGCAGCGTCGGCAAGACGGTGGTGTTCGGCGCCGATCACAACCTGGCCAAGCTCGCGCGCTTCCAGGATCTGTCCGAGCTCGCGGGCAAGATGCGCGGCGGCGAAGTCGGTGTGCTGCTCGTGCACGACACCAACCCGGCGCTGACCGCGCCGCAGGTCGGCATTGCCGACGCGATCGCGTCGGGCAAGGTGTTCACCGTCAGCTTCGCGAGCGCGCCCGACGAGACTTCGAAGCTCGCGAACCTGGTGCTGCCCGACCATACCGCCTACGAGAACTGGGGCGACGTCGAGCCGGTGCGCGGGGTGAAGCAGCTGCAGCAGCCGATGCTGCGGCCGCTCTTCGACACGCGAGCCACCGTCGACGTGCTGTTCGACGCCTCGCGCGCGCTCGGTGCGAGCGTGCCCGAGGGCAGCCTGCGCGATCTGCTGCGCGCGGCCTGGGGCGGACAGGCGAGCTTCGACGCGGCGCTCGCGCGCGGCGGTGAGTGGCAGAGCGTCGCCGCGACTACGGTCGGCCTGGCGGCGGGCGCGGGCTCGATCGATTTCGAGCCGAGCGCGCTCGCGGGCAACGCCGCGGACCCGGTTCTGGTCGTCTACCCGTCGCACCATCTGTACGACGGACGGCTCGCGCGCGTGCAGGCGTTGCAGGAGATTCCCGACCCGGTCACCAAGACCATGTGGGGCAGCTACGCGGAGCTTCACCCGGAGACCGCGACGGCGCTCGGCATAGAGCTCGGCGACGTGCTGGTCGTCTCGACCGAGGGCGGAGAGGTCGAGATCACCGCCTATCCGCACACGGCGATCCGCCACGGCGTGATCGCGATCCAGGTCGGTCAAGGCACCGTGCCGCGCGATCCCGACGCGCCGCTCTCCGGTCAAGGCACGTGGGGACGCGAAGTGTTCGGCGTGAACGCGTTCCAGCTGATTCCCGGCAAGCTCGATCCCGAGAGCGGCGCACTCGCCTGGCTCTCGACGCACGCGACGGTCAAGAACACGAAGGTGCGCGCGAACGTCACGCGCGCGCAGATCACGTTCGACCAAGAGGATCGCGGCTTCGGCCGAGCGATCACCCTGGCCGCGCTTCCCAAGCTCGAGCCGTGGGGCAGGGTCGGAGAGGCGGAGGCGCGCGTCAGACCGCAGGCCGAGCACGACGGCCACCACGTCGCTCCCTGGCAGGGCGATGCCGAGCACCTGATGATCAAGCAGTACGACCCGGCTGCGGATGCGCATCCCGACAGCCCTTACCGCTGGGGCATGTCGATCGATCAGGACGCCTGCACCGGCTGCAACGCCTGCATCGCCGCCTGTATCACCGAGAACAACCTTCCGGTGGTCGGCCCCACGAACGTGCGCATCGGCCGCGAGATGCACTGGATCCGCGTCGAGCGCTTCGTCGAGATCACCGACGAGAACGAAGTCGACGTGCGCCACACGCCGATGCTGTGCCAGCACTGCGGCGCGGCGCCGTGCGAGAGCGTGTGCCCGGCGCTCGCGACGTACCACAGCATCGAAGGTCTGAACGTGATGGTGCCGAATCGCTGCATCGGCACGCGCTTCTGCGCCAACAACTGCCCGTACAAGGCGCGCCGCTTCAACCACTGGTCGTACAACTGGTACGTGCCCGAGCCCGAGAACCTGACGCTGAATCCCGACGTGATGGTGCGCGCCAAGGGCGTGATGGAGAAGTGCACGTTCTGCGTGCAGCGCATCAACGGCGCGAAGGACGTCGCCAAGCGCGAGAACCGCATCGTCGGCGACGGCGAGATCCAGGTGGCCTGCGCGAGCGCGTGTCCGTCCAACGCGATCACCTTCGGCAACCTGCGCGATCCGGAGTCCGCGGTCGCCAAGGTGCGCACGATTCCGCGCGCGTATCGGATCCTCGAGCACCTCTATACGCGGCCCGCGGTCTCCTACCTGATGTCGATCCGGCGCGCGGAAGAGGCGTAAGGAAAGCCATGGCGGCCGTTACAGAACCCGTTCCGCAGACCCCGGACCAGATCAACGACGACATCCTGCGCGTGCTGGAGCCGCCCACGCCGCTGTACGTGCTGGGCGTGCTGTTCTGCGCGACGCTGGTCGGTGTCGGGTTGGTCGCGTTCCTGTACCAGACCTACTGGGGCATGGGTCCGACCGGACTCACGCACCCGGTCATGTGGGGCGTGTACATCACGACCTTCGTGTTCTGGGTCGGCATCGCGCACGCGGGCACGCTGATCTCCGCGATCCTGTTCCTGTTCCGCGCCAAGTGGCGCAACGCCGTGAACCGCGGCGCGGAATCGATGACCGTGTTCGCCGTGCTGATCGCGGCGATGTTCCCGCTGATCCACATCGGCCGCGTCTACAAGTTCTATTTCATGGTTCCGTACCCGAACCAGCGCGGTCTGTGGCCGAACTTCAAGTCGCCGCTGGTCTGGGATCTGTTCGCGATCAACACCTACATGATCACCTCGATCATGTTCTTCTTCGTGGGCCTGATCCCGGATCTGGCCGCGGCCCGCGATCGCGTGCGCGACTGGCGCCGGCACCTGTACCGCGTGCTCGCGCTCGGCTGGCGCGGCTCGTCGGAGCAGTGGCGCCACTGGTCGCGCACCGTGCTGCACCTGTCGGGTCTGTCGACACCGCTGGTGCTGTCGGTGCACAGCGTCGTGTCCTGGGACTTCGCCACCTCGCTCGTGCCGGGCTGGCACACCACGATCTTCGCGCCGTACTTCGTGGCCGGCGCGATCTTCTCGGGCGTCGCCATGGTCATCACGGTGCTCGTGCCGGTGCGCAAGGCGTTCGGGCTCGAGGCGTACCTGCGCAAAGAGCACTTCGACAACATGGGCAAGCTGATCCTGCTCACGTCGTCGATCGTCGGGTACTCGTACGGCATGGAGTACTTCATGGCCTGGTACTCCGCGAATCCGTACGAGCAGATGTCGTTCTGGTTCCGCGGCTTCGGCTATCACTGGACCTCGACCTGGATCATGATCAGCTGCAACGTGCTCTCGCCGCTGCCGCTCTGGTTCAAGTGGTGCCGCACGAACATTGCCTGGATGTGGGTGACGTCGATCTTCATCAACATCGGCATGTGGTTCGAGCGCTACGTCATCATCATGACCGGGCTCTCGCACGAGTACGATCCGGCGGCCTGGGGCTACTACGTGCCGAGCGTCGTCGAGCTCACCATCCTGGTCGCGAGCTTCGCGCTGTTCCTCACCATGTTCCTGATCTTCCTGCGCCTCGCGCCGGTGATTGCGCTGCAGGAAGTGAAGGAGCTCTGGTACGCGGACCGAAGCCACGCGAAGGGGCACCACTGATGGCCCAGGTGCTCGGCATCCTGAAGACCCCGGACGACACCGTGTCGGCGATCGAGTCGCTGAAGACTGCCGGCTTCACGGAGCTCGAGGTCTACTCGCCGGTGCCGCACCACGGTATCGAGGACGCGCTCGACCGTGGGCCGTCGATCATCCGCTTGTTCACGCTGATCGGCTGTCTCATCGGCGTGAGCTTCGGCTACTTCCTGCAGATCTGGATCGCCTACGACTGGCCGCTCGTAATCGGCGGCAAGCCGTTCGCGTCGATCCCTGCGTACACGATCATCGGCTTCGAGCTGAACATCCTGCTCGGCGGTCTGTTCACGGTTCTCTCGCTGATGTTCTTCGGCATGTGGAAGACGCGGAAGGGCCACGACGCCTACCAGCCGGGCTTCTCCGGCGATCTGTTCGGCTGCGTCGTCTCGTGCCACGGCGATCAGGTCGCGCGCGCGCAGGACCTGCTCAAGCGCAGCGGCTGCACGGAGGTGCGAGTTGTCGAAAGCTAGGGCACTCGCCGCGGCGCTGTTCGCGCTGGTCGTCGGCTCGGGCTGCTGGGAGCAAGTCGACAAGCACTGGTTCGACCAGATGAAGAACGGACCGGCCGTGCAGACGCTGGCGCAGCGCCCGTTCATGCCGCCCGACGGCACCATCCCCGCCGGCGGCATGGCACCGCGCCTGGCCCCGGATTTCCCGATGCCGCTGCAGGCGCCCGAGGGTCGCGCGCTCGCGAATCCGATCGCGGCCACGCCCGAGTCGATCGCGCGCGGCAAGCAGCAGTACGACGTCTACTGCACCGTCTGCCACGGCGTCGACGGCCTCTCGATCCCGGGACCGCAGAACCCGGTCACGCTCAAGCTGATCCAGAACGGCGCGGTGGTATTCCCGCTCGCGGGCATTCCCGCGTACACCGACGGGATGATCTTCTACAAGATCTGGTACGGGAAGCCGAACATGCCCGGCTACCCGCAGATCTCGGAAGTGGATCGCTGGCACATCGTCAACTACCTGCGCACGCTGTTCAAAGGGGCCCCCTAGCCGTGAGCAACGACATCGCGACTCCGGGAACCCTGCCGAAGCTGCCCGCAGCGATCTTCGGCGCGCTCGTCGTGGTGGGCGCGGTCACGCTCGTGTTCGGAGCGGCGAGCGCGGACGCCGAGCTCGCGAACCGCACCTACCGGGTGTTCCTGCACAACTGGCTGATGTGGGCGGTGCTCTCGAACGGGGCGCTGGTGTTGTCAGCGGCGATGCGGCTCACCAACGGCAACTGGCAGGGACCGATCCAGCGCGTGTGCGACTCGATGGGCGCGTACGTGCCGGCGTCGCTCTTGCTGTTCTCGGTGGTCTACCTCGGACGCCACCACTTGTTCGCCTGGACCGAGCACCCGATCCACGGCAAGGAGTTCTGGTTCGAGCCCACATTCACGTTCACGCGCGACGTGATCGCGCTCGGCTGGATCACCTTCATCTCGGTCTTCTACCAGTACCTGTCGATCCGGCCGATGCTCGGGCGCGCGCGAGAGACGGCGACCGGCGTGCGCGCCGCGATCTACAAGCGCTGGACTGCGGGCTGGCGCGGCGAGGAGCGGGAGCGCGAGCTCGCTACGCGCCGCGCGCGCAAGCTCTCGGCAGTGCTCGTCCTGTCGTACGCGATCTGTTACTCGCTGATTGGCATCGACATGATCATGTCCCTCGCCGCCGCGTGGGTGAGCACGATGTTCCCCGCCTACTACGCGTGGGGCGGATTCCTGTCCGCGATCTCCATGACCACGCTCATCTGCCTGGTCATGCGCAACTCGAAGGAGCTCGCGGGCGAGATCACCCAGAGCCGCATGCACGATCTGGGCAAGATGGTGTTCGCGTTCTCGATTTTCTGGATGTACCTGTTCTGGTCGCAGTACTTCGTGATCTGGTACGCGAACATCCCCGAAGAGACGTTCTTCATCGTCGACCGACTGGGCACGCAGTTCGTGCAGGACTACTGGTACTTCGATCAGTTCTTCACGCGCATCCAGGAGCCGTACGCGCTGATCACGCTCTCGGCGTGGCTGCTCATCTGGGTGATCCCGTTCTGGGTGCTGCTCGGGGCGAAGCCGAAGAAGACCCCGGCGATTCTCGGCCCCGTCGTCGTCGGCTCACTGCTCGGCTTCTATCTCGAACGCTACATCCTCGTCACTCCCTCGCTGGTCTCGCCCAAGGCCGTGCTCGCCGGCTCGACGGCGTCGCCGTTCGGCGCGATCGAGCTCGGCATCGCGGTCGGCTTCATCGGCTTGTTCTTCCTGTGCTTCCTCGGCTTCGCCAAGGTCTTTCCGGGAGCGCTGCCGGCGAAGAGCTGAGCGTCACTCCGCGAGCCGCCGGCCGCGGATGCGCTCTGCTACCATCGCCGTGACGAGTATGGGCGTTGGGTAGCGAGATCCGCCGAATCGCGATCTTGAATCGCGGCGAAGCAGCGACACGCGCGCTGCGCGCGATTCGCGAGCTACGCGCCGAAGAGGGCAGCGAGCTGGTCGGCATCGCGCTCTACACCGAGCCCGACTCCACCGCGCCGTTCGTGCGCGAAGCGGACGAGTCGCTCTCGCTCGGTCCGGCGCTGCGCGCGTCGGCGAGCGGCGCGATGCGCCCGGCCTACCTCGATCACGATCGCGTGCTCGCGGCGCTGCGCGCGACGCGCGCCGACGCGGTCTGGCCCGGCTGGGGATTTCTCGCCGAAGATCCGAGCTTCGTCGAGAAGCTCGAGAGCGCGGAGATCGGCTTTCTCGGTCCGTCGGCCGAGACCATGCGCCGGCTGGGCGACAAGATCACCAGCAAGCGGATCGCGGAAGTCGCGCTGGTGCCGGTCTCGTCGTGGAGCGGCGGGCCGGTGGATCGAGAATCTCTTCCGGGTTGGGTCGCGCGCATCGGCGCACCGGTGATGCTGAAGGCGACGGCCGGCGGCGGTGGCCGCGGCATTCGCATGCTGCGCGACGGCGACGACGTGCTCGCCGCCTTCGACAGCGCGCAGACCGAAGCCGCGAACGCTTTCGGCGACGGCACGCTGTTCGTCGAGCAGGCGATCTCGGGCGCGCGCCACGTCGAGGTGCAGATGGCGGCCGACCGCCACGGCACCGTGCTCGCCCTCGGCCTGCGCGACTGTTCGGTGCAGCGCAAGCACCAGAAGGTCGTCGAGGAAGGTCCGCCGCCGGGCCTCTCGGCGCGCCTGGTCGGCCAGCTTCGCGAAGCGTCGATCCGTCTGCTGCGCGAAGCCCACTATGTCGGCGTCGCGACCTGCGAGTATCTGGTGATCGCGCGCGGCGGCCAAGAGTCGTTCTACTTTCTCGAGGTGAATCCGCGCTTGCAGGTCGAGCACGGAGTCACGGAGCTGCTCACCGACTTCGACCTGGTGAAGGCGCAGATCCGGATCGCGCGCGGCGAGCGCCTGCCGACCGAATCCCCCGAAGAGCGCGGCTGCGCAATCGAAGTGCGGCTCTGCGCCGAGGATCCCGCGGCATCGTTCGCGCCGAGTCCGGGCCGCATCGCGTTGCTCGATCTGCCCGCCGGTCCGGGCGTGCGCGTCGATGCGGGCGTGGCCGCGGACGGCACGATCCCGTCCGAGTTCGACTCGATGATCGCCAAGATCCTCGCGCGCGGAGCGACGCGCGAGGAAGCGCGCGCGCGCTTGGTTCGCGCCGTCGCCGACGCACGCGTCGTGGTCGAGGGCGGCATGACGAACAAGGGCTTCCTGCTCGACGTGCTCGAGCACCCGGACTTCCGGAAGGGCGGCATCACCACCAGCTGGCTCGACGGAACCGGCCTCGCCGCCGCGCCCAAGCCCGCGATCGAAGCGCTGATCGTGGCCGCGATCGAGACCTACCAGCTCGAGCGCGTGAAGGTGCGCGCGAACTTCTTCGCCGCCGCCACGCGCGGCCGACCGCGCGAGATTCCGCCGTCGTCGGGGGCGGAGTTCGACCTGGTCTACGCCGGCGAGTCGTACCGGCTGCGGCTGTTCGCGATCGGCGGCTGGAGCTACCGCGTCCATTGTGGTTCGCGCGTCGCGCAGGTCTCGCTGCTCGAACAGGGGCCGTACTCGGGCCTGCTCGTGATCGGCGAAAGCCGCCGGCAGGTGCTGGTCTCGGGCTCGGAAGTCGAGATGCGCGTCGAGCTCGACGGCCGCCTTCACCGCGTGCTCTGCGACGTCGGCGGCAAGGTGCGAGCGCCCTCGCCGGCGCTCTTGATCGAAGTCGCCGTGAAGCCCGGCCAGCGCGTCGAAGCCGGCGCGCGGCTCGGCATCTTCGAGGCGATGAAGACGGAGACCGCCTTCTTCGCGCCGGTCGCGGGCGTCGTGCGCGAGGTGCTCGCCCGGCCCGGCGAGCGCGTCTCCGCGGGCGACGTGATCCTGGTGATCGAGCCGGTCTCCGACCTGGGCGTCGCGGCCGCGCCGCGCGTGCAGGGCATGCTCGAGCTGCCGCTCGAGGACGATCCGCTCGAGCTGTTCCGCCACGAGGACGGAAGCGCCGACTTCGAGCGCGCGAGCGCGGAGCCGGCCTCCGTGCGTGCGGCGGCCGTCGCCGCGCTGCGCAGCGAGACACGCCGCATCCTGATGGGCTACGACGTAAATCCCGAGCGCGCAGAGCGTCTGGTCGAGATCCTCGAGGCGCCGGTTTCGAAGCTCTCCGACGCGCTGCGCGGCGATCTCGCGCAGCTCTCCGGCGCGGTCGAGATCTTCGCCGACGTCGAGACGCTGTTCTCGCGCGCGCCGACGCGGCTCGAAGAGGACGAGCTCGGCCCATCGAACGACGCGCGCATGGCCATGTACCTGCGCCGCATCGCGGTCGAGGGAGCGGGTATCGATCCAGCCTTCCTCGAGCTGCTGAAGAAGGCGCTTTCGCACTACGGCATCGGCGGACTCACTCACTCCGGCGCTCTCGAGCGCGCGGTGCTGCGCTTGTACGCGACGCGCACCACGCTCGCGCTGCGCAGCCGGCTGATCGGCGCGCTCCTGCACCTGTTGATCGGACTCGGCGACCGCGGCGAGACCTTCGCGCGCAGGCCCGAGCTCGCCGTAGCGCTCGACGCGCTGTCGCTCCTGCGTGGAACGGTCGCGCCGAGCGTCGCGGACCTCGGCGCGCAGGCGCGCTTCCTGCTCTACGACCGGCCTCGCCACGCCGAGACCGTGCCGCCTTCTCGGCCGCGCGCGGATTTGCACTTCACGCGGGTCGAAGCACCCGACGAGGCGAAGCTCGCGAGCATCGCGGAGTCCGTCGACGCTTCCATCGACGACGCGCGCCGCATCGAGCTGTGGCGGCTCGAGCACTTCGAGCTCGAACGGCTCGACGCGTCCGGCTGGAGCGGGATCGATGCGTTCTACGGTGTGTCGCGCGACGACAACCGCGACGAGCGCATCATCTGCTTCGCCGAGGTCAGCGACGTCGGACCCGGCGCGCCGCACGCGCCGGATCTGGCGCTGTTCGAGGAGCGCTTCCACGAGGCGATCGAGGCCATGCGCTCGATCCAGGGCCAGCGCGATCCCGACCACCGTTTGCAGTGGAACCGGCTCTACCTGTTCGTGCGCCAGCCGATCGCGCTCACCAACCAGCTACTCACCGAGGCGCTGCGCAGACTCGCGCCCGAGACGGGTCACCTGGGCCTCGAGAAAGTCATCGTGCGGATCGCGAGTCACACGAGCGAAGCCAAGGGCACGGTTCCGCGCATGATCGAACTCCTGGCCGGCAACCCGACCGGGAGTCGGATCGAGTGGAGCATCCGCATCCCGCACGATCGCCCGCTCGACCCGGCGACGCCGTACGCGCAGCGCGTCGCGTCCGCGCGCGCGCGCGGCTTGACCTACCCGTACGAAGTCGTACGTCTGTTCACCGCGCCGCCCGAAGCCGGCAGCGAGGGCGCGGGCGTGCCGACGGGGCAGGGCAGCTTCCAGGAGTACGACCTGGTCGACGGTCGCGCCGCGCGCGTGGATCGCGCGCCCGGCCTGAACCGCGCCGGTGTCGTGTTCGGCGTCATCTCCACGCCCACGCGCAAGCACGCCGAAGGCATGCGCCGCGTGCTGATCGCCGGCGACGCGACCCGCGACATGGGCGCGCTGACGGCCGCGGAGTGCGATCGCATCGTCGCGGCGATCGACCTGGCCGAGCACGAGCAGCTGCCCGTCGAATGGGTCGCCGTCTCCGCAGGCGCGCGCATCGCGATGGACAGCGGCACCGAGAACCTCGACGCCACCGCGCGCGTCGTGCGCCGCCTGGTCACGTTCACCGATGCGGGTGGCGAGGTGAACCTGATCCTGCCCGGCGTGAACGTCGGCGCGCAGAGCTATTTCGACGCGCTCGCGACCATGGACCAGCGCTCGCGCGGCATCCTGATCATGCTGCAGAACGCGTACATGGTGCTGACCGGACGCGTGGCGCTCGAGTTCTCCGGCGGCGTCGCGGCCGAGGACGAGATCGGGATCGGCGGGTACGAGCGCATCATGGGCCCGAACGGCGAGGCGCAGCACCAAGCGCGCGACCTGGCCGACGCCTACACGATCCTGCTCGAGCACTACGCCTGCAGCTACGTGGCGCCCGGCGAAGCCGGTCCGCGCCGCTTCGAGACCGTCGATCCGAGCGAGCGCGACATCACGCTCTCGCCCTACGAAGGCGACGAGGGTTTTTCGAGCATCGGCGAAGTGTTCTCGGCGGAGGCGAACCCCGGACGCAAGCGGCCGTTCGCGATGCGCCCGCTGATGCGCGCCGTGATCGACGCGGATGCCGGCTGGCTCGAGCGCTGGCGCGACTGGTCGGCGGCCGAGACGGCGATCACCTGGGACGCGCACCTCGGCGGCTTTCCCGTGACGCTGGTCGGCATCGAGAGCCGGCAGGTGCCGCGCGTCGGCTACGTGCCGAACGACGGGCCCGACGTCTGGACCGCGGCGACCCTGTTTCCGCAGTCGTCGAAGAAGGTCTCGCGCGCGATCAACGCCGCGAGCGGCAACCG
>JANNLG010000115.1:0-5979 GCA_031396695.1 Deltaproteobacteria bacterium | reverse complement strand
CGAATCGCATCGAGGTGGTCGCGATCGCATCGGACGGCCGCGAGCGCCGCGTCGAACGCGAGATCGTCTTCAGCGACTCAGCCCTCGACGCGCGCCAACGCGCGCGACAGGAGCGCCTGCTCGCGCTGCACGGGAGCTCCGGCGCGCGCGAGAAGGCCGCGCGCGAGAAGACGCTCGCAGTGGAGCCGGAGCGCGCCCACGCCCCGCCGAACTAGGAACGCGCGCGAGTGTGACGCAGCCCCCTCAAGCGCTTTCGCGAGCGGGCCGATGCGAGTTCCGGAAGCCGCAGATCGTGCGGCGAAGTACTGGCCGTAGCGGGGGATTTCAGATGGACAATCGAACGGGTGGCTGGCGGCGTCTGGTGCCGGGTGTGAACGAGCCGAAGACCACGCCTGCCCAGCCACAGGTCGAGCCGGGCGCCGTGAAAGAGTCAGGCATCACGGTGATCGAGCCCGGCGTCGAGATGAACGGACGGCTCGTGGTTCCGCACGCGCTCCGCATCGACGGCGAATTTCGAGGCGAGATCGAGGGTGCGGCCGCCGTGTTCGTCTCGGAGAGCGGAGCGGTCGAGGCGCCGATCCGCGCGCGCACGGTCGAGATCCGCGGCGCGGTGGTGGGCAACGTGATCGCCTCGCGCGAGGTCGTGATCCACCCGACCGGACGGCTGCACGGCGACGTCGAGACGCCGTCGCTCGTGGTCATGCGCGGCGCCACCTTCAACGGCCGCACGAAGATGTACCGACCCGAACGCGGCGCGCAGGCGTCCGCCCTGCCCGACCGACACGCCGACGTGTCGCTGCCCGAGAGCCAGGCCTAGCTCACTTCTTCAGACGCGGCGGTCCCATGAAGTCGCGCTTGCCGAGCGGCGCGCCCTTCATGCGCAGGATGTCGTACGCGGTGGTCGCGTGGAAGAACAGGTTCGGGATCGAGAACGACATCAGGAAGCCTTCCGCGACGAACGGCATCTTGAAGTCGCCCATCTGGAACAGCACGTCCTTGCCCTCGAGCGCGTTGACCTCGTCGCGCGAGATCGCCTGCAGACCCGCGCGCGCCTCGGCGACGACCTTCTGCAGCGCCGCGTAGTCGTGGTCCATCGGGCCCGACGGCGGCTTGAAGATGCCGGCCTGCGCGCCCTTGATCGCACCGAGCGAGTGGTGCGCAACCGCGAGCACCTGGAAACGGAACGGCAGCATGTCGGGCGCTAGCTTCGTCTCGACGAGCTCCTTCAGGTCGATGTTCTTGGCCTGGCAATGCGCGAGGCCCTTGTCGAGGAAGCCCGACACGCCGGTGAGCACTTGCAGGAAGGTCGCCACGCTCACGTCGTAGAGGGGGATGGCCATGGTCGGATCTCCGAATGTTGGTTGCGGTCGAAGTGTACTTCACTCGCCCCGGTAGTTCGGGACGAAGAGCGGCTCGCCGTCGATCGTGTAGGCGCCGATCGCGGCCTGCCCCTGCGGCGAGATCAGCCAGTCGATGAAGGCCTGGCCGGCGGCGGCCTTCACGTGCGGATGCTTGGCGGGATTCACGAGCATGACGCCATACGGATTGATCAGCCGCTCGTCGCCCTCCACGAGCACCACCAGCTCGCCGCGATTTCGGAACGAGAGCCAGGTCCCGCGATCGCTGAGCGTGTACGCGTTCATGCCCGAGGCGACGTTCAGCGTCGGCCCCATGCCCGAGCCGGTCTCGCGGTACCAGTCGCCCTTCGGCGCCGCGAAGCCCGCCTCGGTCCACAGGCGCCGCTCGGCCGCGTGCGTGCCGCTCTTGTCGCCGCGCGATACGAACGGCGCCTTCGCGGCCTCGATCTTCGCGAGCGCAGGGATGATGCCGAGCCCGCGCGCACCCGGGGGATCGGCTTTCGGACCGACCAGCACGAAGTCGTTGTACATGACCGGGTAGCGCTTCACGCCGAAGCCGTCGGCGACGAACTTCTCTTCGGCCGCGAGATCGTGCACCAGCACCACGTCGGCGTCGCCGCGGCGCGCGAGGTCGAGCGCCTGGCCCGTGCCGACCGCCACCACGCGCACCTCGATGCCGCTCGCTCGAGTGAAGGCGGGCAGGAGCTGCGCGAACAGGCCGGACTGCTCGGTCGAGGTGGTCGACGCGACCACGATCGACGGCTTCGCAGCCTGCGCTGCGGCATCGAACGTCGCGAGCAGAACGGCGACGAGAACGCAGAACACGACGCTGTGCTTCACGGCAGCTCGGCCTCCAGGAAGCGCGATTTCTCGGGCGACGACGTCTTGGCGAAGAAGTCGGCCGCCGAAGTTTGCTCGCGCACGCGCCCAGCGTGCAGGAAGACGATCTGATCGGCAATCCGCTTGGCCTGACCGAGGTTGTGCGTCGTCATCACGATCGCCGCGCCGGCCTCGTGGATTTCGAGGATCACGCGCTCGACCTCGGCCGCAGCGGCCGGGTCGAGGCTCGCGGTCGGCTCGTCGAGGAACAGCACCGCGGGCTCGAGCGCCCAGGCGCGCGCCAGCGCGAGCCGCTGCTGCTCGCCGCCCGAGAGCACGAGCGCCTGGCGATCGGCGAGCTTCGCCAGGCCGACGCGCGCCAGCACCTCTCGCGCGCGGCACTCGAGCTCGGCACCGCTGATTCCGTTCACCGCCAGCGCGTAGCGGACGTTGGCGAGCGCGGAACGCCGCAGCATCACCGGGCGCTGGAAGACCATCGCCTGCGCGCGCGGTCTCTCCGTCGAGCCCGCCCACAGGATCGATCCCGCCGACGGCTGGATCAGACCGTGCAGCGTGCGCAGCAGCACGCTCTTGCCCGCGCCGTTCGCGCCGAGCACCACGACGCGCCGGCGCGCGTCGATCGCGAGATCCACGTCGCACAGCGCCGCGTGTCCGCCGAGCGAGACGGAAACTCCGCGCGCCTCGAGCGGAAAGATGGCCGCGCTAGCCATTCCGCCTCCGGCTCCACTCGCGGATCCCGTAGGCGCCCGCGTTCAGCGCGAGCACGATCGAGAGCAGGATCGCGCCGAGCCAGAGCGCGAGCGGGAGATCGCCCTTGCTGGTTTCGAGCGCGATCGCGGTCGTCATCACGCGCGTGACGCCGTCGATGTTTCCGCCGACGATCATCACCGCGCCCACCTCACTCACCGCGCGTCCGAAGCCCGCGAGCACGACCGTGAGCAGCGCGAAGCGTGTGTCCCAGAGAAGTGTCGGCACGGCGCGCGCACGCGATACACCGAGCGAGGTGAGCTGCTCGCGGAGCACGCCCCAGGACTCCTCGAGGAACTCGCGGGCGAGCGCCGTGACCAGCGGCAGGCACAGGAGCGTCTGCGCGATCACGATCGCCGAAGCCGAGAACAGGATGCCGAGCGGGCCGAGCGGACCCGCGCGCGAGAGCAGGAGGTACACGCACAGACCCACGACCACCGACGGAACGCCGAGCAGCGAGTTCAGGACCACGATCAGCGTCCGCCGGCCGGAGAAGTCGCCCACCGCGATCAAGCCGGCGAGCGGCAGGCCGATCGCGCAGGCGAGGAACGTCGCCGCCAGGCTCACCTCGAGCGACAGCGCGACGATTCCCCAGAGTCCCTGCGGCCATCCACCCATTCCGGTTCCCGTTCGTCGCGCGCGCGCGGCGGAGCGCGCAGGCTAGCAGGATCGCGATCGGCGCAGGGTCGGACGCGGTAGGATCGAGCATGTCGCTTCGCAGGTTCCGGTCGGCGATCCGGACGGCGTGCCTCGGCACGCTGCTCGCGGTCGCGGCCGCGCGCGCCTCGACCGCCGCCGAACACGTGATCCAGATCAGCATCGACGGGCTCTCGGGCACCCTCCTCGAGGCGCTGGTCGAGAACGACACGGCGGGCGATTTCGCGAGCTTCGCGCGGCTCATGAACGAGGGCGCCGGCACCTACAACGCGCGCGCCGACTACACGCACACGATCACGCTGCCGAACCACACGAGCATGCTCACGGGCCGGCCGGTCGCGCGTCCGAGCGGACAGCCGAACACGGTGCACCACGGCTGGACGAGCAACGGCGATCCGAGCTCGGGCCAGACACTGCACAACGCGGGCAACCCCAACCTGTCGTACGTCGCGAGCGTGTTCGACGTGGCGCACGATCACGGGCTGTCGACGGCGTTGTACGCGTCGAAGAGCAAGTTCGTGCTGTTCGACCGCAGCTACGACGCGACCTACGGCGCCGCGGACGCGACCGGCGCCGACGACGGGCGCGACAAGCTCGACCGCTACGTGAACACGTCGGCCGCGTCGATGCACGCGTCGTTCCTCATCGAGATGGCGGCGAGTCACTACGACTACGTGTTCATCCACTACAGCACGCCCGACGATGTCGGTCACGACAAAGGCTGGGGCAGCTCGGAGTGGGACGCGGCGGTGCGCGAGATCGACGATCAGCTCGCCGACATCTTCGCCCTGATCGAGGGCGACCCGGCGCTCGCCGGTCGCACGCTCTTGATCCTGTCCGCGGACCACGGCGGCACCGGCACCGACCACGGCGACGAGACGAACGCCGCGAACTACCGGATCCCGTTTTTCGTGTGGGGCGACGGCGTGCAGGCCGGCGCGGACCTGTACGCATTGAACACGGGCGTGCGCGCGGATCCGGGCGGCGGGCGGCCGAGCTACACGACAGCGCTCCAGCCGATCCGCAACGGCGACGGGGGCAACCTCGCGCTGGCGGCGCTCGAGCTGCCGGCGGTGCCTGGCTCGAGCGTGAACGCGGCCCAGAGTCTCGCGACGTCGATCGCGTCGATCCCGGTGCTGCCGCTGCTCGGCCGCTAGAGTTCCCGCCGCGATGGAAGTCCTGCTGCTCGACCTCGACGAGACGCTCTACCCGCGCGGGAACGGCGTGCTCGACCGCATCGACGCGCGCATCAACGCCTACCTGCGCGAGCAGGTCGGCATCGCCGCTCGAGAGGTCGATGCCGTGCGCAAGCGCCTGCGCGACGAGCACGGCACCACCATGCGCGGGCTCGAGGTGCACTACGACGTGGACGTGGACGACTACCTGTCCGTCGTGCACCGGGTCGATCTCTCCGACCTGCTCGCGCCCGCGCCGGAGCTGCGCGGACTCCTGCAGCGTCTGCCGGGTCGCAAGGCGGTGTTCACGAACGCGCCGCACCACCACGCGGAGCAGGTGCTGCGCCTGCTCGAGCTCGGCGACGCGTTCGAGGCGGTGCTCACGGTCGAGGATTTCTCCCTGCTGCCGAAGCCCGATCCGCGCGCCTACGCCGCGGTGACGACGCGTCTTGGGGTGCGAGGCTCCGACTGCGTGTTCGTCGACGACACGCGCGCGAACCTGATCGGCGCGAAGCAGAGCGGCATGCGCACGGTCTGGCTCGCGCCCGAGGCCACGCACGACGACGAAGTCCATCACGTGATCACCGGCCTCGAGCAGCTCGAGCACGTTCTGCGCGACGCGACGCGCAGGCGGTAGAATGTGCCTCCACCACCGAGGACTCCCATGTACCGACTCGCTCGTTCTCTCGCCGCGCTCTTCCTGGTCTTCTCGCTCACCGGTTGTCTCGGCACCATCGTGAAGGCGCCGACCGCGGCAGGCGCCTCCTACGGCGACACGCGCGCGCACCTGATCGGCTCGTCGACCGAGGTCGATGCGCGCGAGTGCAAGAGCGGGCTGCAGCAGGTCTCGGTGTACGTGCCGCTCTGGGGCGTCGCGGTGGGGATCGTGACGTTCGGCATCATCGTCCCGATGACGACCGTCTTCACCTGCTCGCGCTGAGCCGCGCGGCGTCCTTCGGACGATGAACGTCCTGCTCGTCACGCTCGATCAGTTCCGCGGCGACTGTCTGTCGGTCGCGGGTCACCCGATCGTGCGCACGCCCAACCTGGATCGGCTGGCGGCGCAGGGCGTGCGACTCGCGCGGCACTACAGTCAGTCGTCGCCGTGCAGCCCCGGCCGCGCGTGCCTGTACACCGGGACGTATCAGCTGAACAACCGCGTGGTCGCGAACGGCACCCCGCTCGACGCGCGTTTCGACAAC
>JANNLG010000085.1:0-1674 GCA_031396695.1 Deltaproteobacteria bacterium | reverse complement strand
GAAGTGCAAGGCGACGTCGAGGTTCGCGCGCAGACCGGCTCGATCGCGCTCGACTGGATCACGGGCACAGTCGACGCGCGCACCGGGCAGGGGACTCTCGCGGCGAGTCACCTCGACGGGCGCATCGCGCTGCGCGCCGATTCGGGCGAGATCGAGCTGCGCGACGTGCGCGGGCAGGTCTCGGCAAAGACCGAATCGGGCGCGGTCTACGCGAGTTTTCTGGCCGATCCGGCGGGCGTGATCGAGACGCAGCGCGGCTCGGTCGAAGTGAGTCTGCCCGCGGGGGCGAAGCTCGCGCTCGACGCGCGCTCCGGTCGCGGCCGGGTCGAAATCGGCGAAGGCCTCGAGCTCGACGGGCCGCGCTCGGACGATCGCGCGACCGGGACGCTGAACGGCGGCGGCGAGATGCTGCGCATCTACACCGCACGCGGCAGCGTGCGCGTGGAGCGGCGCTGATGGAGGATTCGCGATGACCAAGCTCGTGCTCGCCGCGCTGTGCGCAACCGTCGGGCTCGGCGAGATCGCGCGCGCGGACGAGTATCGCCAGAGCGTCGCCGTGCGCGCGGGCGGAACGCTCGAGGTCGACCTGCCGGCGGGCGCGCTCGAGATCGAGACCCACGACGAGAACAGCGTCGATGTCGAGGCCAGCTCGGGCACGGGCGGCTGGTCGGGCGGGCTCGAATTCGCGCTCAGCGGCGACGGCACGAACGCGAAGCTGGTGGCGAAGCGCGGCGGCTGGCTGCCGGGCTGGAACGGTGCTCGCGCGCGCGTGCGCGTGCCGGAGAAATACTCGCTCGAGCTCGAGACCGGCGGCGGCACGATCGAGATCGAGGCGGTCGAAGGAGCGGTGCGCGCGAAGACGAGCGGCGGGCGGATCGAGCTGGAGGGCGCGGTCGGCAGCGTGGAACTCTCGACCTCGGGTGGCTCGATCCGCGTCGAGGACGTGGAAGGCGACACCGTTCTGCGTAGTTCGGGCGGCGGCATCACCGCCAGCGACATCGAAGGCGACGTCGAAGCCCGGAGCTCCGGCGGCCCGATCCGGATCCACGATGTCGAAGGGCGAGTGAGCGCGCGCAGCAGCGGCGGGGGGATCAGCGTGCGCTTCGATGGCGCGCCCGCCGGCGAGCTCCGAACCTCGGGAGGCGGAATCGAGGTCGAATTCCCCGAGGGGTTCGGCGCGGAGCTCGACGCCCGCACCAGCGGCGGACGCATCTCGATCGACGCGCCGCTCAAGGTCTCGGGCGAGATCGAGTCGGGCCGCGTGCGCGGCCGACTCGGTCCGGGCGGCGCGGCGCTCGAGCTCGTGACGTCGGGCGGGAACATCCGCGTGCGCGAGCGCTAGCCGCGGGAGCGACGCTCGAAGGTCGGGCGTGTGAGACGCTGACCTGAGGCCGATTGACCCGGGCACGCGGCGCCGGAGACAATCGGCGCATGACCGACACGCGCCCACCGGATTTCTTGACGCTTCACGCCCGCGCCACGCCGGACAAGTCCGCGCTGATCCACGACCGGCCCGATGGCGTGATCGTGCGTTGGAGCTTCGCCGAGCTCGAAGCGCAGGCGAACCAGCTCGCGAACGTGCTCGTCTCGCTCGGCCTGCGCCGCGGCGAGAAGCTGGTCTGGTGCGGCCAGAACTCGCCGGGCGTCGTGCGCGTGGTGCACGCCGCGCGCAAG
>JANNLG010000081.1:0-2399 GCA_031396695.1 Deltaproteobacteria bacterium | reverse complement strand
TGGCTCGGCGCGGACGTTGTGAAGATCGAGCGGCCGGGCTTCGGCGATCCGGGGCGCGGGCTTTTGGTCGGCGGCGATCATTCCGCGTACTTCCTGAACTGGAACGCGAACAAGCGCAGCGTGGCGCTCGATCTCGAAAAGCCCGAGGGGCGCGCGCTGCTCTTGCGCATGCTCCCGCGCTACGACGTGTTCGTCGAGAACTTCGGACCGGGCGTGCTCGAGAAGCTCGGGCTCGACTACGAAACGATGCGTGCGGTGCAGCCCGCGATCATCCACGCGCGCATCAAGGGCTTCGGCACGGGCGGTCCGTACGCGGGCTACAAGTGCTACGACATGGTCGCGCAGGCGGCCTCGGGCGCGTTCTCGGTCACGGGTGAAGCGGACGGTCCGCCCATGTGTCCGGGCCCGACGATGGCGGATTCCGGGACCGGCATGCAGGCCGCGCTCGCGATCACCGCGGCGTACGTGCAGCGTCTGCGAACCGGCGAGGGCCAGCAGATCGAGATCGCGATGCAGGAGGCGATGACCTTCTACATGCGCACGCGTGTCGCGAACGGATCGCAATGGGGCACGGCGACGGTTCCGCGCACCGGCAACGGCGACGGCCCGATGCTGAACCTGTACCCGTGCGCGCCCGGCGGGCCGAACGACTACGTGTACGTCGTGGTCGCGACGCCGCGCATGTGGGAGCAGCTGTGCGCGGCGCTCGCCCGGCCGGAGCTGGCGGTCGACCCGCGCTTCAAGGGTTGGATCGTGCGGCACGAGAACGGCGCTGCGCTCTACGAAGAGATCGCGGCCTGGACGCGTACGCGCACCAAGCACGAAGCCATGCGGATCCTCGCCGAGGCGGGCGTGCCCTGCAGCGCGGTGCTCGATACGCGCGACCTGTTCCAGGACCCGCAGCTTCGCGCGCGCGGCTTCGTGAAGCGGGTTCAGCACGAGGTGCTCGGCGAGGTGCCGATCCTCGGCTCGCCGTTCCGGCTCTCGAAGTCCGAGGTCGAGCTGACGGCGGCGCCCGTGCTCGGCCGACACACCGACGAGGTGCTGCGCGCGGATCTCGGTCTCTCGGAAGCGGAGCTGCGCGCACTTCACGAGGGCGGCGTGGTCGCGACCAAGGCGAGCTGACGCGTTGAAGCCCCTGCTTGCCTCGCTCGTCGCGCTGCTGCTGCTCGTCGCTCCCGCGCACGCGCAGGCGCGCGACATCACGATCTGTCTGGTGCCCGACACGCAGAATCTGGCGAACCCGGAGGACGGCGCGCTGGTGATGGTCGACTCGACCTGTCAGGTCGATCCGCTCAAGGGCAGCTGCGCGGGCGCGGCTTGCACGAAGTCGCCGTACTGCACGGAGACCTGGTACCGGACCGGCGAGATCCTGCTGAACAACGTCGCCTACAGCATGACCGGCCAGTGGGAAAAGCTGGACTACTCCGCGATCAAGGGCCGCGACGACGTGAAGTCGAAGCTCGAACACACGCTCGACCACCCGAGGTGCGACATGATCCTCGGCCTTGGCGACATGATGGACATCTCCTATCCGCCCGCGAAGCTGTGCACGCCCAACGTGCTCGACAACGCGAGTCCCACCGACAACTACCACCAGTACGAGGCGATCGAGGGCTTCTGGAAGATCATCAAGGCGTCCGGCATTCCGTTCCTGCCGCTGCGCGGGAACCACGACCCCGAGGATTGCTTCACGAAGCTGATGGCGACGCTCGAGTTCGACTCACTGCCGTTCTTCTACGCCAAGTCGTCGAGCGAGCGGCCGCCGGCCGGCGAGATTCCCAACGCGCAATATTCCGCGGTGCTGGCCGGCCAGTCGTACGCGATCAAGGCCGAGATCGACGGCCGCACGTTCTGCGCGGTCGGCGTGCAGGACGCGGTCGCGAACGAAGCGTGGCCCGGCCCGGCGACGACGGACGTCGCCTTCTGCGACCAAGCGATCGGCTGCGGCGGGAACTTCCCGACGCTGCTCACGTCGCACGGCGCGGTTCGCCCGACCGGACAGATCGACAACTCCGCTGACCCTGGATTCGGGGGCTTGCGCAGCGGCTGTGTCGCCGACCCGAACCACGCCGAGCTGTTCGTGGTCGCGGGCGGTCACTGGACGAGCCCCGTGCGCAGCTCGTACAAGGGCTCCGAAGTGATTCCCGAGACCGGCCAGCGGATCTGGAAGCTGTTCTCGAACTGGCAGGAGATGAACCGGCACAACGGCGTCAAGCCGAGCTGGCCCGACGGGGTCACGGCGTCCGACAGCCAGGGCGGGGTCTACACCGTGATCACGATCAGCCCGAGCAAGAAGACGATCTGCGCGCACGACTGGAATCCGTACTTCCAGACGCGCAACGAGAAGGACAACGGACAGGAGCCGCTCTCGATCGCGATGTCCGAGCTGTGCGAGG
>JANNLG010000079.1:0-2305 GCA_031396695.1 Deltaproteobacteria bacterium | reverse complement strand
GGATCAGAGGGTTGGGGGTTCGAGTCCCTCCGGGCGCGCCAGCGCCAGGCGCGTCAGATCGGGCGACCCGCGAGGGCGCCGCGGGAGGTAAGGGATTGGCGGATCGATCGGCGCGAACCCGTGGCTTGGCGCTCGCCGCGGTCCTGATCTCGGTGCTGGCCTGCGATCGGGCCGAGCGGAAGGGGCCGACCGAGTCGACTGCGCCTGCGCAGTCGCAGGCCGCGAGCGACGAGCTCGCGGTGGGCGAGGTGCGCGTCGGCGTGCGCGACGGGCGTGTCACCGTCGAGTGTCGCGAGGCGCCGCGTGGGCTGGTGGTCGAGCGACTCGCGCGCGAGGCGCGCTTCGAGCTGTTCGGGGCGCTCGACGCGAAGCCGCTCACGCTCGACATGCAGCACCAGCCCGTCGAGTCGCTGATTGCGATGGTGCTGGCGGATCTGCCGTACCGAGCGCAGTGGCGCTTCGACGAGAAGACGCGCAGTCACGAGCTCGCGCGGCTCGAGGTGGGCGAGATTCCCGCCTCGGGTACGGACGGCGCGGCGGCAACGGCCGCGGACAAGACCAAGCGGCGCGACATGGCGGACGCGCTCCGCCAGCAGATGCGCGAGCTGCGCGAGAAAGCGAGCGCGGGCGAGGACCAGCGGGCCGAGATCGCGGCGCGGCGCGACGAACAGCTGCGCAGCGAGGCGGATCTGATCGAGCAGCTGCGCTCGAGCAATCCGGAGATGCGGCTCGAAGCCGTCGAGGGTCTCGATCCCGAGGGTTCGACGCTCGCGGTTCTGGTCGACGTGCTGAAGACCGACGCCGACCCGCGCGTGCGCCAGAAGGCGGTGCAGCAGGTCGGCGAAGCGGAGGGCTACATGGCCTGCGCAGCGCTGCTCGACTCGCTCAAGGATCGCGAGCCGGTGGTGGTGCTGCAGGCGCTCGAGTCGCTCGAGTTCACCTGCGACTCGACCGTCTTGCCGATCGTCGAGCAGCGCTGCATCGAGGCCACCGATCCGCTGGTGCAGCAGCGCTGCGCGGCGGCGGTCGACTTCCTGCAGTAGTACGCTGCTCGCATGGGCGAGGCTCCGCGCTGGGAATTCTGGATCGACCGCGGCGGCACGTTCACCGACTGCCTCGGCCGCGATCCAGCAACAGGCCAGGTGCGCGTCGCGAAGGTGCTGTCGTCGGATCGCGCGCCGCTCGAGGCGATCCGCAAGCTGCTCGCGATCGCTGCCGACGCGCCGATTCCCGCTTGCGACATCCGCATGGGCACGACGCTCGCGACCAACGCGTTGCTCGAGCGCAAAGGCGCCGACTTCGCGCTCGCGATCACGCGCGGGTTTCGGGACTTGCTTGCGATCGGAACGCAGGCGCGGCCGCGCATCTTCGAGCTCGAGATCCGAAAGCCCGAGCTTCTGTACCGCGACGTGCTCGAGCTCGACGCGCGCGCGGATGCGAGCGGCATGGTGCTCGCGCGGCCCGAGCCCGCGCGCCTGCGCGCCGAGCTCACGCGCCTGCGCGAGCGCGGCTTCGCGAGCCTGGCCGTGGTGGTGCTGCACGCGTACCGCGCGGGCGAGCTCGAGCGCGAGATCGGCGACGTCGCGCGCGAGGTCGGCTTCACGCACGTCGCGCTCTCGCACGAGGTCGCGAGCGAGATCGGCCTGCTCGCGCGCGGCGACACGGCCTGCGTCGACGCGTACCTGACGCCGCTGCTGCGCGACTACGTGGCGACACTGCGTTCGGAGCTGCCCGGGAGCCGGATCCGGATCATGCAGTCGAGCGGCGGCTTGGCCGACGCTTCCCGTTTTCGGGGCCCGCACGCGATCCTGTCCGGGCCGGCGGGCGGCGTGGTCGCCTACGCGCACGTCGCGCGCGCGATGGGCGCGACGCGCGCGATCGGCTTCGACATGGGGGGCACGTCGACCGACGTGTCGCGGGTCGAGGCGAGCGCGAGCGGCGCGTTCGAGTTCGAGCGCGTGTACGAGACGGAGACCGCGGGCGTGCGCGTGTTCGCACCCATGCTCTCGATCCACACCGTCGCCGCGGGCGGCGGCTCGCTGTGTCGCTATGACGGCTACCGCTTTCGAGTGGGACCGGAGAGCGCGGGCGCCGTGCCCGGACCGCTCTGCTACGGACGCGCCGACGCGCGCGAGCTGACGGTCACGGACGTGAACCTCGCGCTCGGCCGACTCGTCGACGATCGCTTTCCGTTTCCGCTCGCGGTTGCGCCGATCGAGCGCGCACTCGACGCGCTCGCCGCCCGACTGCGCGCGCAAGGGGTGGTGCGCACGCGCGAGCAGATCGCGTCCGGCTTCGTCGAGAT